>NZ_CP071953.1:2503280-2816191 GCF_020084865.1 Candidatus Kaistella beijingensis
GGAAAGTGTTTATCAGAAATGTTTAGAAGAAGAATTGAGAATTCAAAACATTAATTTTATTTCTGAATTGCAGATTCCTATTGATTATAAAGGAAAAATTGTTCATTCCGATTTCAGATGTGATTTTTTAATTGCCGATTGCATAATCCTTGAGATAAAATCCGTGAAAGATATCGATGACATTCACAAAGCGCAAGTTTTAAATTATATGAATCTTTTGAAAGTTCCTAAAGGTATTTTGGTTAACTTTAATGTAACAAACATTTTCCATGAAGGACAAAAAACATTTGTTAATAAATATTTTCAGCAATTGAGTTAACTTAGCGGCAATAATCTATTTTCACTAAAGAAATAAAAAAACTATGTGACTATGTGGTTAAAACAAATTCAGCTATTCAAAATTTCTTTTTAAAAATTATTTGTAATATTAAAAAAATTGCATATTTTTGCACACTCATTTTATGGACAAGTTAAGAAACTACGATATCGTGTTTTCGGGACTGAAAAACGGGAAGCATGAGTTCAGATTTGAGATAGATAAAGCGTTCTTTCAACTTTTCGATACTGAACAGGAATTTACAGAACCCCAAATTGTTGCGGATATCTTGATGGATAAACACACCACTTTTTTGGAGTTCGAGATAAAAACCACAGGAACTGTAAATCTGGTTTGCGATATATCGAATGAAAATTTTGATTATCCCATTGAAAACGAAATCAAAGTTTTGGTAAAATTCGGGGAAGAATATGACGACAGTGAAGAAGATGTAATTACGATTCCGTCCACTGATCACGCCTTCAATGTAGTTCAACTGATTTACGAAGATGTGATGCTTTCCATCCCGATGAAAAAAGTTTCGCCTAATCTTTCAGAGGAAGATTTGCATGTTTTGGAAAAGTTCGGTCCGAAAGAAGAAGTGGAAGAAGAGAAAGAAGTGGACCCAAGATGGGAAGTTTTGAAAAAATTAAAAGACAAAAATTAACATAATTTAAAATGATGAGAATTGAGCAATCAAAAACTCATCGCTCATCAAATTAAAAGTATAAGAAAATGGCACATCCAAAAAGAAGACAATCGTCAACAAGAAGAGATAAGAGAAGAACGCACTACAAAGCAGAAGTTCCTCAATTGGCAAAAGATGCAACTTCAGGAGAAATGCACCTTTATCACAGAGCGCACTGGAGCGACGGAAAATTGTACTACAGAGGTAAAGTAGTAATGGAAAAAGCAGTAGAAACTACAGAAGAAAACTAAACCCGAAAGTTTAGAAAAACTTCATTTTCATACCAAAACCACTCGATTTTTTCAATTTCGAGTGGTTTTTTGTTGTTTTTTGTTGAAATTTAGTATCTTTGGCATATAAAATAAACACCCAAAATAATGGACATTAAAGACATTCAAAACCTAATTAAATTTGTGTCTAAAGCAGAAGTTTCTGAAGTTAAATACAAAACGAAAGATTTCGAAATCACCATCAAAACTCCACTTGCAGGAAGCGAGGTGAGTTATATTTCGCAACCGCAGATGTATCACGCTGCACCACAACAAGTTCCTGCAGCGGTTCCTGCTTCTGCACCTGCAGCAGCTCCTGCCGCAGAGTCTGCTTCCGATGACAGCAAATTCGTAACCATCAAATCTCCAATGATTGGGACTTTCTACAGAAAACCTGCACCAGACAAAGATGTTTTTGTAAACGTAGGTGATGAAGTTTCTGCCGGAAAAGTGGTTTGCGTAATTGAAGCTATGAAACTTTTCAACCAAATTGAATCTGAAATCTCCGGAAAAATCGTTAAAATTTTGGTGGACGATGCAACTCCGGTGGAATATGATCAACCATTATTCTTGGTAGATCCATCTTAATTATAATTGATAAATGATGATTGGTCATAATTAAACGGTCATCAATTTCAAATCGTAAATTTCAAATTTCAAATTAATTAAGATGTTCAAAAAAATATTGATAGCCAACCGTGGCGAAATTGCGATGCGTATTCTTCGTACTTGCAAAGAAATGGGAATCAAAACGGTGGCGGTTTATTCCACTGCGGACAAAGACAGTCTCCATGTGCGTTTCGCGGATGAGGCAGTTTGTATCGGTCCTGCAATGAGCAAAGATTCCTATCTGAAAATTCCAAACATTATTTCTGCTGCAGAAATTACCAATGCAGATGCCATTCATCCGGGTTATGGATTCTTGTCGGAAAATTCTAATTTCTCCAGAATCTGCCAAAAAAACGGAATCAAATTCATCGGTGCAACTCCTGAACAGATCGACAGAATGGGAGATAAAGCCAACGCGAAAGCAACCATGAAAGAAGCGGGAGTGCCGTGTGTTCCAGGTTCCGATGGTTTGATTGATTCTTATGATGAAGCGGTAAAAATTGCCAAAGAAATCGGTTATCCGGTGATGATCAAGGCAACTGCAGGTGGCGGTGGAAAAGGTATGCGTGCCGTTTGGAAAGAAGAAGATTTAAAAGACCATTGGGAATCTGCCATTCAGGAAGCAGTTGCTGCGTTCGGAAACGGCGGAATGTATATGGAAAAATTAATCGAAGAACCGCGACATATCGAAATTCAGATTGCGGGTGATCAATACGGAAAAGCGTGTCACCTTTCTGAAAGAGACTGTTCTGTTCAGAGAAGAAACCAAAAATTGACGGAAGAAACGCCATCACCTTTTATGACCGACGAACTTCGTCAAAAAATGGGAGAAGCTGCTGTGAAAGCCGCAGAATATATCGGTTACGAAGGAGTTGGAACGATTGAATTCTTAGTAGATAAACACCGCAACTTCTATTTCATGGAAATGAACACGAGAATTCAGGTGGAACATCCAATTACAGAACAGGTGATTGATTACGACTTGATTCGTGAGCAGATTTTATTGGCATCCGGAGTTCCAATTTCGGGAGCAAATCATTTCCCTAAACTTCATTCCATCGAATGTAGAATTAATGCGGAAGATCCTTTTAACGAATTCCGTCCAAGTCCTGGTAAAATTACTGAACTGAATATTCCGGGGGGACATGGAATCCGTGTTGATACCCATGTTTATTCAGGTTACACGATTCCTTCCAATTATGATTCCATGATTGCAAAGTTGATTACAACGGCTCAAACCCGCGAAGAAGCTATCGCAAAAATGAAACGTGCTTTGGAAGAGTTCTATATTGAAGGAATAAAAACTACCATTCCATTCCACAGACAATTAATGGAAGACGAGAATTACCTTGCCGGAAATTATACCACGAAGTTTATGGAAGATTTCAAAATAGATAAGAAATACGAGAATTAATTTTCGTTAACGATATTTAAACCTGACAAACACAATCTGTCAGGTTTTTTTATGCTCATTTAAATTCCAATTATTATCATTAATTTTGTAAAAAAGTAAAATCAAAAATATGTCAACAGCAACCCACCAAAAGAATTCACAATATTTTATAGAACTTGAGAATGAGCACGGCGCACACAATTATCATCCGCTTCCTGTGGTTTTGGATAAAGGTGAAGGTGTTTATGTTTGGGATGTGGAAGGCAAGAGATATTTCGATTTTCTTTCGGCTTACTCTGCGGTGAATCAAGGGCATTCTCATCCAAAAATTGTAGATGCTTTGATTGAACAAGCACAAAAATTGACGTTGACTTCACGTGCTTTTTACAATTCAAAATTGGGGGAGTACGAAAAGAAAATCACCAAACTTTTCGGTTTCGATAAAGTGTTGCCAATGAATTCCGGAGCGGAAGCGGTCGAAACAGCTTTAAAAATTGCAAGAAAATGGAGTTATGAAGTAAAGGGAATCAAAGGAAATTCAGCAAAAATTATTGTTTGTGAAAACAACTTCCACGGAAGAACAACCACGATTGTTTCTTTCTCCAACGATCCCGATGCACACAATAACTACGGACCTTTTACACCGGGATTTATCAAAATTCCTTACAATGATTTAGCGGCTTTAGAAACTGTTCTTAAAGAAGATGCTGAAAATATCGCCGCATTTTTGGTAGAACCCATTCAAGGTGAAGCGGGAGTTTATGTTCCTGACGAAGGTTTCTTGAAAGGTGCTTCCGAATTATGTAAAAAACACAACGTTCTTTTTATTGCAGATGAAGTTCAAACCGGAATTGCAAGAACCGGAAAACTCATCGCGTGTCATCATGAAGAAGTTCAGCCCGATATTTTGATTTTAGGAAAAGCACTTTCCGGAGGAATGTATCCTGTTTCTGCGGTTTTGGCAAATAACAATATCATGAACGTAATTCATCCCGGACAACACGGTTCTACTTTCGGTGGAAATCCTTTAGCTTGCGCCGTTGCGATGGCGGCTTTAGATGTTGTGGAGGACGAAAATCTTTCTGAAAGGGCCGAAAAATTAGGTCAGATTTTCAGAAATGAAATGAGAATGTTGATTGAGAAAACCGACTTAATTGCAAACGTTCGCGGAAAAGGTTTATTAAATGCGATTATCATTAATGACTCCCAACATTCGCCAACAGCATGGAATCTTTGCCTAGATTTAAAAGAAAACGGATTGCTTGCAAAACCAACTCACGGAAACATCATCCGTCTTGCACCACCATTGGTTATTTCTGAGGAGCAATTGATGGAGTGCGTTTCGATTATCGAGAAAACATTTTTGGAGTTTAAGAAATGATAAAATTTTGGAACTGAAAGAAAAAATCAGCGGCGCCATCATTACTTTTAATGAAGAAAAAAACATTCAGGAAGTTCTTGAGTGTTTTGATTTTTGTGATGAGATTGTAGTTGTTGATTCTTTCAGTACCGATCAAACGTTAGAAATAGCCAAAAAAAATCCCAAAGTAAAAATTATTCAAAATAAATTTGAGGATTTTACCAAGCAACGTAATCTCGCAATTGATTCTGTAAAAAACGACTGGATCCTCTTTTTGGATGGTGATGAGCGAATTACCCCCAAACTTCGGCAAGAAATTATTGATGAGCTGAAAAAACCACAGAAGAAAGACGCTTATTATTTTTACAGAAAATTTTATTTTGCTGGAAAACCAATAAATTTTTCAGGTACGCAAACCGACAAAAATTTCCGCCTTTTTAGAAAAAGTAAATGCAGATATGTTGCAGAAAAAAAAGTGCACGAAACTTTAGAGGTGAATGGAACAGTGGGAGTACTGGAAAATAAACTTCTTCACTATTCTGTTGCTGATTACGATTCTTACCGTGAAAAAATGATTCATTATGGTCAACTGAAGGGAAAGGAACTTTTTGCTAAGGGAAAAAAATACAACAGAATAACTCAATATTCCAAAACGGCATTTAAATTTTTCAAAACCTATTTTATCAGGTTAGGCTTTTTGGATGGTAAGGAAGGGTTTCAGCTTGCAGAATTGCAAACGTTAAGTGTTTTCGAAACTTACAATTCTTTACAGACACTCGAAAAAAAACAGTAATTTGGCTCAATGAAAATCTGCGTAATTAGTTTTGATTTCTGGAATTATGATTCACATATCGTGGATGAATTGCGGAATCAGGGCATTGACGCACATCATATCAATATTGGCGCTTATCAGCATAAAAACTTCTTTGCAAAGATTAAAAATGCCTTTTCTAAAGTAGTTTTCGGGCGTAATTTGAAAACTGAAAAAAGGCAAAAAATGATCCTGGATCGTTTGAATAAACTTGGAAAACAAGACCAGATTTTGGTGATTAATCCGGAACTCATTCAACGCGAGTTTCATCTTGAAATCAAAAAAAGCACGAACCGGTACAAAGCCTATCTTTATGACAGTTTGTCGCGCTGTCCTGCAGAACATCTTTTGGATCTTTTCGACGAAGTTTTTAGTTTTGACAAAGCTGATGCGGAAAAACATGGTTTTCAGCTGATTACAAATTACAATTATTTGCCTGAAAATCAAATGGATCAAACTCCCAAGTTTGATCTAGTTTATTTGGCATCTTTTGACAAAAGATTAGTAGATCTTTATGAAATTATTAAAAAATTAGAGAAATCGGGATTGTCGGTTTACGCCAAAATTGTTGGAAAAAAATCATGGAAAAAAAGACTTTTCACAAGCAAAAATTCTTCTGTAAGTTATGGTGTGAAGAGAATAAGACACGAAGAAATTCCTGGTTATTACAAAAAAGGGAAAGTTTTGCTCGATCTTATTCGTGATAAGCAAACCGGATTAAGCTTCCGGATTTTCGAGGCAATGGCTTTAAAGAAAAAAATAATTACCAACAACCACACGATTAAAGATTACGATTTTTATAACGAAAACAATATTTTGGTGTTGAATGAGGATTTTTCAAATCTTCAAAAATCTTTTTTCGAGACGGACTATCAGGAATTGAACCCTGAAATTTACAGAAAATACACCCTTGAAAACTGGGTGAAAATTGTGTTTGATTTATGACCACTTCAGTTGCATTGTGTACTTTTAATGGTGAAAAATTTCTCCGCCAACAAATTGATTCAATCTTGAACCAATCGATAAAAGTTGATGAAATTGTAGTCTGTGATGACCGTTCTACCGATTCGACCTTGAAAATTTTGGAAGAATATCAACAAAATTTTCCAAATGTTTTCAAGATACATCAAAATGAAAACAATCTTGGAAGTGTTAAAAATTTTGAAAAAGCAATTCGACTTTGCGAAAACGAGATTATTTTTTTGAGCGATCAGGATGATGAATGGTTGCCCGAAAAAGTTAATGACTACTGTAAATTTTTTAGCGATGTAGAAGATGTTTCTGTACTCTGCTCAACTGGTTTTGCGATGGATGAAGAGGGCAAAATTTTAGATAAGTTAAGTGTTTGGGACGCTCCCGAAATTATTTCTGAAAACGGCTCACAAATTAATTTCTTTGAATCGATCGCATTTATAAGAAATATTGCGACCGGTGCTTCAATGGCGATCCGCAAAAGTTTTCTCCCGGAAATTCTACCAGTTCCACAAACTGAAAACATTCATCATGATGAATGGATTGCTTTGGTAGCTTCTTATTATAACAAATTTCACTTTCTGCAGCGCAAATATTTTAAATACAGATTTCACCAAAATCAGCTGGTTGGTGGTGTCTTCTTTGATAACACAGAGGTTTGGAAATCCTATTTAAAAAAATTCTATTCAGGGTCAAACCAAATAAGAGATTTCAAAATGTATCGCAAGCATTTACGAAGCCTGAAAAATTCAATGAAAAAATTTGCAATTTTAGCGGAGAAATCACAAATTCAAAATCAAATGTTGGAACAGTGTCTTTTGATGGCAAATGAACGATATTACAATTTGAAGATTCAAGTGAAGAAAGAATTTCCTATACAATCAATGTTCTTAAAAAAATGAGTAATAATAATTTTGGCGTAAATATTTCCGGCTACATTAATAAACAATTTGGACTTGGTGAAGGGGTTCGTTCTAACATTCGAGCCATAAAAACTACGGACGTTCCATATGTTCTCAACGATTTCAATATTGAATTGTCGAAATATGTGAAGGACGACCATTCGCAGGAAATCACTAAAGAAAATCCTTACAACATCAATCTTATACAAATCAACATCGATCAGCTTTTGAAGGTGATTGAAAAAACGGACAAAAGTTATTTTCAGGACAAATATAACATCGGTTTTTGGGCATGGGAACTTGAAAATTTCCCTGAAGAATCCAAAGTTTTTTTCGATCTTTTTAATGAAATTTGGGTGCCGAGTAATTTTTGCACCGAAGCAATTTCAAAAGTTTCTCCTGTTCCGGTGCTCAAATTTATGCATTCCATCGCCATTGAAGAACCTCTTTTTACTCGAAAAGATTTTGATCTTCCGGAAGATAAATTTGTGTTTTTTACCATGTTCGATTATTACAGTTCAATTCATCGAAAAAATCCGATTGCGACAATTGACGCTTATGAAAAAGCTTTTGGAGTAAACAATTCCGAAGTTTTATTGGTTATAAAATCTTCTCTCAGCAACGAATTTCCTAAGGAGAAAAGTACGCTTATGGAAAGAATTGGCTCCAACAAAAGTATTGTGTTGATTGAAGAAATTCTGGAAAGAAATCAGCTGTTCAGTCTCATGAACTGTTGCAACTGTTTTGTTTCCTTACACCGTTCGGAAGGTTTTGGGCTCACGATGGCAGAAGCGATGTATTTGGGAAAACCGGTAATTGCGACAGGATATTCCGCAAATACTGAATTTATGAATTTAAACAATTCTTTTTTGGTGAAGTATAGTTTGGTTAAAACCGGCAAACAGTATTATTTCAGTACAGATAAAGATTTTTGGGCAGATCCTGATTGTAATGATGCGGCGGAAAAAATGCTGTTCGTTTACGAAAATCCTGCCGAAGCAAAGAAAATCGCGAATCGTGGCGAAACTGATGTTAAACGATTTTTGAGCCCAAAACTTTTAGGCGAGAAAATTAAAAACAGACTTCAATTTATCAATGCAGAGATTTTTCCCAGGATGCATGATAAAGCGTCCTCAAAAGAATCATTGCTGTTGCTTGAAAATAAAATTCAGCAACAGAAAATAGAGAAATTAAGAAGTCTTTGGTATGTAAAGCTGAAAGAAAATTTTAAAAATTTCCAAAATAAAATTACCGGAAAAAAGAGAAAATATATGTGGGAATCTTAAGCGTTTCGTTTTAGTATTTCCTTAATTTTCAAGTAGTCTCGATGTTGATAACTTTCTCTTCGTATACTGAATTTCTTGTTTTTCTTTTTAATGGTACCCCAAAAGTCTTTTTTTAAATCGTTGTCATGAAACGCGTAATCTAGCTGTTCCTGCGTAAACGTTTTATTAGTGAATACATGGAGGTTTTTCTTTCTGTAATAATTTTTCCCGAAATTTTCTGCTACAATTCTCAAGGATTTTTCGGTGTAAAATGCTATATGTTGTCCGGTTTCGTGGGCGATGTAAATCCAATCCTCAATTTTTTCGTCATCCGGAATGATGTCTGTTGAAAATATTATGTTTTCCGAGTAAGAAAGGATGTTTTCAATTTCAGGAAGCGGATTTTCAAGATGTTCAAAAACCTCAAAAGCAGTTACTGCATCAAACTGTTTTGTAGCGGAATCTTCAAGATCAAAGTGATTGGCAAAAATATTTTCGCAGAAAAAATCCTGTCTGAAGAAATTGAATCCCAAATCTCTCATCGAACGTACAAAAAGCCCGTAACCACCTGCAAAATCAAGAAAAATTTGACCTTCCGGAAAACAACTGTCAATAATTTTCGGTATTTCTCGCAGTAAGAATTTATTACGATCCAATATTCCGATATCAAGTGAGGTAATGGCAGAATTATAGGCTTCTTTAAGCCAAAACGGCTCTTCCGTTTGTATGAAACCACAATTAGTACAGCGAAAATAATCTGCATCATACTTCAACAATATTTTTTTGCTGAATATTTTTTCGGTGGGATGTGTACAGATATTACAATTCATTTTGATTTTTTAATGGTGTTAAGCTTTTGTCAAGTAAAAATACAACCAAAATTACCGAGAGCAAAATGATGTTGTAGTAATAGTTACCGAAAGATTGCTTTGCCAGCAAAAATACGGTGAAAAGCGTTATGGAAATATAACTTATAAGCTTTGTGATGCTGATTGTTTTGGCTTGATAAAAGAGATAATACATGACTAAAGCAAATCCTAAGGTAAAAAGATTAAAAATTGTGGAAAAATCTTTTCCAAACTGATACAGATATCCAACAATAGAAAGAGCATCCATCCTCGGTTTACTGTTTGAAAAGTATTGAATAGAATATTGAATTGATTTAAAATCTGTAAGAACGAATGGCAAGAAGGAGATGAGAAAAGCAATGCAGCAAATCAATGTATATTTTAGCAAATCTTTTTTCGTGTTTTCCAGCCGTAGAAAATAAATCACGAGGAACGGGAATATCATTACGTAGTACAGTTTAAGTGCCATCAACATTCCCAAAAAAATAAAACTGTAAAGGGATTTTCCGTTTTTTAGAGAAACGAAAATCAGGCATAAAAATGGAAAAGCAAGGGTGTCAATCCAGCCGTATTTGATCATGAAAAATGTGTACGGGCAAGAAAAAGTCAAAGCTAAACTCCAAAACAAAACTTTTCGGCTATTCCCGAAGTTCCAAAACAGAATTAGACATCCCAAAAACAAATAAAACAAATTTGCAAACCTCAAATCGCCAAAAAAAATTTGAAAAGGATAAAGTAGATAAACATTGAGTGGCCAATACACCAATTTTACGGGTTGTTTTTGATAGGCGTAATCGTACATTCCATTATAGATGTCAGGAAATGTACGTTGATAAGGATTTTGTAAAAAATTAAGATCGGTTATGGATTGCTTTAAAATCAGATATAGATCAATGAATGGATCCGGAAATAAAATCGGTAGGACAAAACAAGTTGAAATTGAAAAAATCAATAAAGGAATTACAGCTTTCTTAAAATTTATTTTAAACACATTAAAAACCGAAAGCATGCAAAACCCCAAATAAACCAGAATAATCGCTTTCCAGTTGATCCCCGTATGTTTTTTTAAAACATCAAAAAATTGACTTTCAACAGCGATTTTTCCAGTGAAAAAAAGAAAAAAATTCAGGATGACTACTATTGCCAGAAATCGCTCCAAACGCTGTACATTATAACCAAAACTCTTATCTTCTTTACCAATCAAAAGGAAAATAAAATTGAGCGCAAGTAAAATTATGGGTAAGATTTGTTGCATTGGGTTGCCTAAAAAACTACAAATAATAATTTCCAGAAAAAGATATCCAAAAAGGAATGTAAACGAAATCTGAAAATTTTCCTTAAGATAGTTTAATGAATTTTTAACAACCTTCATGCGGAATTATTTACTCCTGCCAAAATCGTCTTCAATTCTCACAATATCATCTTCCCCGAAATAACTCCCAGTTTGTACTTCCACAAAAACCAAAATTTCAGTCCCACGGTTTTCGATTCGGTGTTTTGCGCCAAGTGGTATAAAGATGCTTTCACCATATTTTAAGACGTGTTCTACTTCATCCAAAACCACAACTGCTTCTCCTTCCACAATCGTCCAAAACTCCTGCCTGTGATGATGGTACTGATAAGAAAGTCTGTGTCCTGGATTTACCTCGATTCTTTTCAATTTATAGTTGGGCTCATCTTCCAAAACAAAATATTTTCCCCACGGTCTTTCGCCGATTTCTAACATAAAATTCTTATTTAATTGCAAAACTAAATAAAAAAATTTCAATGCAACTATGTGCCAAATTATCAATGCGGAACTTTAGCATTTTATCAATTCAATCAATTGCAATCTTATGAAATACAATTTGCAACTATTGCGTCTTGCACCTTGCACCAAATTGAGTAAATTTGCATCTTAAAATTTACAGAGAAATGAGCAAAGTAAGAGTGCGTTTTGCACCGAGTCCAACTGGACCATTGCATTTGGGAGGAGTTAGAACCGCGTTGTACGATTACCTTTTTGCCAAAAATCAAGGCGGCGATTTCGTTTTGAGAATTGAAGATACCGATACAGCGAGATATGTGGAAGGTGCGGAAGATTACATCATGGAAGCGTTGGAATGGTGCGGAATTATTCCCGACGAAAGCCCAAAACACGGCGGAAAATTTGCTCCATATCGTCAATCTGAAAGAAGAGAAATCTACGATAAATATTTAGCGCAAATCCTAAAAACCGATTACGCATACATCGCATTCGACACACCCGAAGAATTGGACGAAATCAGAAAAGAGTTTGAACAAAATGGTGAAGTCTTCGCTTACGACAATATGACGAGAAACCGCCTTAAAAATTCTTTGACTTTATCTAAAGAAGAAGTTCAGAAATTAATCGACGAAAAAGTTCCTTATGTCGTTCGCTTCAAAATGCCCGTTGACAGAATTTTGAATTTGGAAGACATCATCCGTGGAAAATTTTCAGTAAATACCAATACTTTAGATGACAAAGTTCTGGTAAAAAACGACGGAATGCCGACTTATCATTTCGCCAACATCATCGATGACCACGAAATGGAGATTTCTCACGTTATTCGTGGCGAAGAATGGCTTCCTTCACTTGGACTTCACTATTTACTATATGAAGCAATGGGTTGGGAAAGACCTGAGTTTGCGCATTTGTCATTAATTCTAAAACCCGAAGGAAAAGGAAAACTTTCAAAAAGAGACGGTGACAAGTTTGGCTTCCCTGTTTTCCCATTAAATTTTAAAGATCCGGAAACGGGAAATATTTCTAAAGGTTATCGTGAAGAAGGTTATCTGCCAGATGCGTTTATTAATATGGTCGCTCTTCTTGGGTGGAGTCCTGCTGATGACAAGGAAATTTTGACTTTGGATGAAATGGCGAAGGAATTTGATTTGCATAAAGTTCATAAAGCCGGTGCAAGATTCAGCAAAGAAAAAGCGGAATGGTTCAATAGCGAATATTTGAAATCAAAATCGGACGAAGAAGTTTTGGCATTATTAAAAAATGTGGAAGGAATCAACCTTGAAAATTCAAGCGACGAAAAATTATTGAAAGTGATTTCATTAATGAAAGAACGGGCAACTTTTGTAAAAGATATATATAACGATGGAAAATTCTTCTTCGAAGCTCCAACTTACTACGATGAAAAGGCGGTAAAAAAAGCCTGGAATGAAGAAACTGCAACTATTTTGAATGAACTTTCCACCCAACTTGAAAATTGGGACATGAAACCTGAAATCATCAAACAAAAAATTCACGATTTTGCCGAATCCAAATCACTTGGAATTGGAAAAGTGATGATGCCTTTAAGACTGAGTCTAGTTGGTGAATTGAAAGGTCCCGATGTTCCAGATATTTTAGAAATCCTCGGAAAAGAGGAAAGTGTCGCAAGAATAAAAAATGCTGTTCATCAAATCAAGTGATTCAACAAAGCCACGAAGTGGCGAAATCAACAGCAAAGGGTGAAGCCCTTTGTTCATAAAGAGCCGTTCAACAAAGCCACGAAGTGGCGGAATAATTAAGCAAAAGGTGAAACCCTTTGGAGAAGTGGAGAAATAATATTTTTAAATCCCCGATTTTCAATTCTGTAAACTTGTTCTGAACAATATTTGATACAAAATATTCCCCTTTTACTTTTGTGACTTTTATGGTTTGAAAAGTAAGTTATTTGTGATTTTTTGTTATGCTTCACAGTTATTTTTACTAAATTTGAAAGATTATTTTAAAGAAGAAAATGGAATACTTAAATTTTGAACTTCCGATAAAAGAATTGATGGATCAGTATCAAACCTGTTCATTGGTCGGTGAAGAAAGTGGAGTAGACGTGAAACTTGCCTGTTCGCAAATCGAAGATAAAATTATAGAAAAGAAAAAAGAAATCTACGGAAATCTTACACCGTGGCAAAGAGTTCAACTTTCTCGTCATCCAGATCGTCCTTATACATTGGATTTTATTAAAGGAATCGTTGATAAAGACAGTTTTCTGGAACTTCACGGTGACCGAAATTTTGCTGACGATCCCGCAATGATTGGCGGACTTGCAAAAATTGACGGAAAATCGGTGATGATTATTGGAACTCAAAAAGGGAGAACCACTAAAGAAAGGCAGCTTCGCAGATTCGGAATGAGCAATCCTGAAGGTTACCGAAAAGCATTGCGTTTGATGAAACTGGCGGAAAAATTTCACATTCCCGTAATTTCTTTAATCGATACACCGGGAGCTTATCCAGGTTTAGAAGCCGAAGAAAGAGGACAAGGTGAAGCCATCGCAAGAAATATCTACGAAATGACCATGCTTAAAACTCCGATTTTTGTTTACATCATCGGTGAGGGAGCAAGTGGTGGAGCTTTAGGAATAGGCGTCGGAAATAAAGTGTACATGCTTGAAAATACATGGTACACCGTAATTGCACCAGAAAGTTGTTCGTCAATTCTATGGAGAAACTGGGATCACAAAGAAGATGCAGCAAATGCTTTAAAATTAACTCCACATGATGCACTAAAAGAAAAATTCATCGATGGAATTATCGAGGAACCACTTGGTGGAGCACATTACGAACCGCAAGTTGCGTATGATCATTTGAAAGCTTCGATTCTTCAAAACATCAAAGCGTTTTCAAAATTCACAGGAAAAGAATTGGAAACCCAAAGACAGGACAAATTCATCGCAATGGGTCAGTTTAAGGGATAATTTTCAAAACAATAGAAATTCAAATCCTCACATTCTATTTGAATGTGAGGATTTTTTATTTGTATTTTAACGCGAATCACTTTAACTTTATAGGATAAATTTTGCTAAAAAAGTTGATATGAAAATTCAATCCCAAAACGTGCTCGATGGCGTAAATCACAATACCGTTTTTATGGTGTGGAACTTTAAAGAAAATGTTGAAATTAAAGAAGCCTTCAAAAACGTTTGTAAATTAGTCATCAATCTCAATCATTCTGCAAATACACGTTTTCCCGAAACCAAAGCAAGTGTGGTGATGGGAATTGGTTTTCATGCGTGGAATTTATTGGATTTGAAAAAACCACTCCCGAAAGAATTTGAGGAATTTCAAGAAATCGTAGGTTCAAAACATACCGCAGTTTCTACAAAGGGCGATTTGCATTTCCATATTCGCGGGAATTATAAAAGTTTCTGTATGGATACTGCAACTGCAATTACAGATGCTTTACGAGAAGTTGCCGACTGTGTGGAAGAAATTCACGGATTCAAATATTGGGACGGAAGAAGCATCATCGGTTTTGTGGATGGAACTGAAAATCCTTACGGAGAAGACCGTGCCTATTTCGGAATAATCGGCGACGAAGACTTAGAATATAAAGGTTGCAGTTATCTTTTCGTACAGAAGTATATGCATGATTTACACGCCTGGAGAAACTTGCCTGTTTACGAGCAAGAAAAAGTAATCGGTCGCTCAAAATATGAAGACATCGAAATGTCGGACGAGGTAAAACCGACCAACTCCCATTCTGCATTGGCAAATGTTGGTGACGATGCGAAAATTGTGCGTGACAATATGCCTTTTGGAAATATTTCTACCAATGATATGGGAACTTATTTCATCTGTTATGCAAGTAAATTCTCAACGGTGAAAAAAATGTTGACTAGGATGTTTGTGGGCGAACCGAAAGGAAATTACGACCGATTGCTTGATTTTAGTTTTCCAAAAACAGGGACTTTGTTTTTCGTTCCGACTTTTGATATTTTGGATGAGTTTTCTGGATAAAATTGAAATTTGTTCGAAAGGTTCTAATTCTAAAGATTTCTCATTGTCTTCGTCAATTCGAAAAGACCTCAAGAAGTGGGTGGAACTGAGGGGATTTGGCGCGGCGGCTTTGCCGCCGCGCCAAAAAAACCTGTATCATAAGAAGGAGCGGTCACTTCGAACGAAGTGAGAAATCTTCTAAAAATAATTATATCTATACGTTCGTGGCAAAAATCCTCACAAAAAAATCCCACAATCGAAATTACAGGATTCTACTTTTTTTTTTTCACACAGAAAAAATCTGCACAATCCGCCAAGTCTGCGATAGAAAAAAATTACTCAAAAAGCTCCGCCGTATCCAAAACCGTCACTTTGCCGTCTTCACAACGAATCGCTTCTCCCGGAAAATTATGAATCATGTGGTAATCGTGCGTCGCCATCACCACTGCTGAATTATTTTCAAAAGCAACCTGTTTCAACAACGTCATAATTTCGTTTGAAGTTTCAGGATCTAAATTTCCTGTAGGTTCGTCTGCCAAAATAAGTTCAGGATGATTTAATAAAGCTCTTGCAATGGCAATTCTTTGCTGTTCGCCACCAGAAAGTTCGTGCGGCATTTTATGTTTTTTAGACTTCATTCCCACACTACCCAAAACCTCATTGATGCGGTCTTCCATTTTCTTTCTGTCATCCCAACCTGTCGCTTCCAAAACGAAGCGAAGATTTTTTTCAACAGTTCTGTCTGTCAACAACTGAAAATCCTGAAATACGATTCCCAATTTTCTTCTTAGGTTTGGAATGTCGGAAGTTCTTAATTTTTCCAACTCAAAACCGGCAACACTTCCATGTCCGGAACCAAGTGGGATATGTCCGTATAGTGTCTTTAACAAAGAGCTTTTTCCGGAACCGGTTTTTCCGATGAGGTAACAAAACCTTCCTTGTTTTATGTTCAGATTAACGTCATTAAGAACGGTAAAATTTTTCTGTGCAATTTTCGCGTTTTTTAAATGAATTACGTCGTGACCTTCTAGTGTTGAATGTGGCATATTTATGATTGATAAATAATGATTGATAAGTGATAATTAAATTAATTGCAAAACGAAAATTCCTTCAAAAATAAAGCAAAATCACACCCTTTAAGGATTGGGGAAATTAAATTTGTTCAATTTTTGTAAACTGATATTTCGCTCAAACCAAAAATAGGTAAAACTTTCTTTTGCAGCGAATTTTTAGCAAATTTTAACAACAAAAAATGCCTGAAAATTTACTTTCCAAGCATAATTTTGTATCTGATAATTCCAGAGATTATCTCTTAGCGCGTGCTGCACTTACAGTTAAACTCTTTCTGCCTTTTGCTCTTCTTGCAGCCAAAACTCTTCTACCGTTCGGCGTAGACATTCTTTCACGGAAACCGTGTTTGTTTCTTCTCTTTCTTTCTGATGGCTGGAATGTTCTCTTGCTCATTGCTAATATTTTTAGTAAAAACTATATCTTATTTTTCAGACTGCAAAGATAGTAAAGTTTTTATTTTCTGCAAATTAAATTTTAAAATTTTCCCCGAAATAAAATTCAATTGGGCGTATCCCTCTCCGACGCTTACTAACGAGATTCTCTAAACTTTCCCATAACTCGGGTCGCGCTTTCCGCTATATCTTTTTTGTTTTTGCCGCAGCTTTTCCATCGGAAAAAGAAAAAAGGATGCCGCTTCAATCGCTTACGTGAGGAACGTCATTTTCAGAAGATTTGTTACAGGAATCAAGTGTTGGTTTTGTTTTTAAGATTCCTCACTTCGTTACCTCCATCACCCAACATCCATCCAAATAATCTATATTTGCAAATTACAATAATTCAGAAAAATGTTCACTCCTTCAGAAATTTTAGACATCAACCAACTCTTAAAACCCGAAAACAAAATCGCAATCATCACGCATTACAATCCTGATGGAGACGCAATCGGCTCAAGTTTAGGTCTGAAACATTTTCTGAAACAAAAGGGTCTGCAAGCCGACGTTATCGTTCCCAACGATTTCCCGAAATTCCTGAAATGGATGCCGGAAGCGAAAAAAATCATCATCGCCGATTACAAAAGAAAACAGGCGGGAGAAGCAATTTACAACGCCGATGTTATTTTCATCCTCGATTTCAACGCCTCTCACCGTTCAGGAAATTTAGTCGGTCCATGGATTGAAAAAGCAAGGGCCACTAAAATCCTCATCGACCATCATCAACAACCAGAAGATTTTGATTTCGTGTATTCCGACACTACCATTCCTGCAACATCGCAAATGGTGTATCATTTTATTGAAGCTTTGGATGAAGAAAAATTAGTGAACCAAGATATTGCAGATTGTCTTTACACGGGAATTATGACTGACACAGGTGGATTCCGTTTTCGGTCCACATCTGCTACAACGCACAGAATTATTGCTAATTTAATAGAAAAAGGAGCAGACCCTGCAATGATTACTTCCAACACTTGGGACACGAATACAGTCTCAAGACTGCATTTGTTGTCATTAATCTTAAGCAGAATAGAAGTGGTAAAAGACGGGAAAGTTGCCATTCTTTGGCTTAAACGTGATGAACTTAAAGAATTTGGTTTCCAAAAGGGGGATACGGAAGGTTTTGTGAATTATGGTTTATCGATTATGGGAACTCAGGTTTCCGCATTTTTTATGGAAGATTTATATGAGGATTTTATCAAAATTTCTTTCCGCTCCAAAGAAGATGTGGATGTGAACCAATTCTCAAGAAAATATTTCAACGGCGGTGGTCACATCAATGCAGCAGGCGGAAAATATTTTAAATCTATTGAAGATACGATTGAAGATTTTAAGGAAAAAATTGAAGGCGAGGATTTGTAATTTTGAAGTTCGAAAATAGGATAGGAAATATTTCTAACGTAACAAAAGAAAAATCAACGCCAAAATAGCCGGAACCGCCTGAACAAAAAATATTTTTCTGGAAGCGGAAATCGCACCATAGATTCCTGCAACAATCACACATCCAAGTAAAAACATTGCGATATTAGTAGACCAAATCACATCAGAAATCAGCAAAGACCAAATTAATCCCGCTGCAAGAAATCCGTTGTAAAGTCCTTGGTTTGCAGCCAATCCTTTTGTAGGAGTGAAAAGTTCGTCTTTCAGTGCACCTTTGAAAGACTTTCTTCCCAACGTTTCCCACGCAAACATTTCCATATAGAGGATGTAAAGATGTTCGATGGCGACAAGTGTGATTAAAATTTTTGAAACAATTTCCATGGTTTTTGGTTTTAATTTTTTTAAACGTTATAGTTTTGCGAAACCTGTAAGGTTTCCTAAAATACCAATTTTTTCGGCAAATTATGCAGCAATTCCGTGTTGATGATTTCTGCACAAATCGCAGGTTTTTCCCAATGTCCGTTATGTCCGCAATCCAGGAGATATGATTTGATGTTCGTTTTTTCTGGGAGATTTTTTAGCATCACATCAGTTTTCACTGCGTTGTCGTATTTACCGGCGATGACTAAAATTTTTCCCTCAAATTTTTCCATCACTGATTTTTTATCGGTTCTTTCCATCATTCCTTTTACTGCTGCCAAAACTCCGTCGGGTTTCGTGGAAAGTGCGATTTCTTTGGCCAAGTCAATTTTTCCCTCTAAAATGTCTTTTTCGTTTTCATTGAAGAGATTTGGGATCCCCGCATTTACATAAGTTCGGAATGCTTCTTTAATAATTCTGAAACTTTTTCTGCGTTGTTCTTTTTTCTCTTCGTCATCGGCAATGTAAGTAGAAAAGAATAAAGTTAAGGATTTTAAATCATCCGGAAACTTTTCTGCAAAAGCGAGCGAAATATAACCTCCCATGGAATGTCCCAACAAATGAAATTTCCCCAACTTCAGCTGGTCGGTTACTTTCTTCACTTCTTCAGCATTCAATTCCATTGAGTGAACGTCGCTATAAATTTTGGAGAGACCGTGTCCCGGCAAATCGATTTTAATTAAGGTGAAATCTTGGGAAAGTTTTTCTTCCAGTTCTTCCCAAATCAAAAGATTCTCCATAAAACCGTGGAGCAGGACAAGGTTTTCTTTACCGTTTCCAGATATTTCGTAATTCAGCATGTTCAAATTTAATTAAAAAAAAATCCAGTTGAGTTTAAAAATAAATATCAATGTAATCAGTACCAATACCGTCGCAATTCTGCATTTCCTGCATACGCCAATATTTTCGGTTTTGGGTAGAAAGGAACGTTTGGGGGCCTTTTTTTACACATTCTTTTCCGTTTCCGTTGACAATCGTGCTGTGCCTAATTGTTCCATCGAAACTTAATTCTTTGTCGGAAACTTGGGAGATTTCACCGTCAATTTTTAAATATTGTTTTCCAATAATTTGACTTCCGGAAACTTTATATAGATTTTTGCCAATCGGTTTGAAAGTAATTGTTCCCGGTTTGTCCCAGGAAATCCACTGTAAAGTGAGCGAGTGTTTTCCGGCTAAACTTTTTTCATTTGAAGTTTGAACATCAACGGAATTGCCCGTGTTTTCTTCTTCAGCATCATTATTCTTTGGAGTGATTTCTTCATTTACAATTTGGGTTTCGAGAGGTTTTTCAATATAAACTGTTTCTTTTAGAACGCTTGGAGTTTTAATCGTTTCTGTTTTCTTAGAGCATGAAAAAAGAAGAATGGTTCCTGTAAGTACAAGATATTTTTGCATAATTATAAATGTGGTGATTATTAAAAACTTTACAAATACTATGCAGAAAAGGACATCCGTGGAAAACGCTCTTTATTTACTTTAGTGATAAATGTCGATGTAATCTACAAAACCGTCGTTATTAACCTTGTCTTGGAGTCTCCAAAAATTTCCCTTTCCTTCATTCAGAAATGTGCTTCGGCGAGTTCGTGTATATTTTTTTCTGTTAATGATTTGTGAAATTCTGCCTTCGAAATTCAAGTGTTTCTCCGAAACTCTTTTTATATTTCCGGCGACTGCAATTTTGTTTCCGTTTGCTGTGGCTCTTCCATTTACTTGATATTCATCGCGACCGATTTTTATAAAATTAATTTTGCCGGAAAGTGTTGCGTCATCATTTTCAAATTTCAATGGATGATTTCCAGACAAATCACCGAAATTATTTTTCTGGTTGAGCGTTTTAATGCTGTCATTATATTTTGTTCGAGCGACATTAATGGATTCAATAATCTTGGTACTGTCGGATTTAGCTGGAATCTTGTTTCCGTTTTTATTGCAGGAAAGAAGTAAATAGGCTAAAACGATGATAAAAATTTTCTTCATGATTAAAAATGAAATCTTCAGATTCAAATTTAGAAAAAATTACTTGTACCTCATTACTTATTACACATTACTCATTGCCCATGTTTCACTGCTTCGTTTTTGAGTCCATAACAATCGTTACAGGTCCGTCGTTTAGAAGTGAAACTTTCATGTCTGCACCGAAAATTCCGCTTTCTGTTTTCAATCCAGATTTTGAGATTTCGGTTTTAAAATATTCAAAAAGTGGAATTGCTTTTTCGGGTTTTGCAGCTTTAATAAAAGATGGTCGATTTCCTTTTTTGTAATCCGCAATCAAAGTGAATTGACTGATGCAAAGAATTCCACCCGAAATATCCATTACCGAACGATTTAATTTGCCTTCGTCATCGCCAAAAATTCGGAGGCTTAAAATTTTTTGAACAAGCCAGTCCGCATCGTTTTTTTCATCTTCTTCATCAATTCCGATCAAAAGGAGTAGACCTTTTGAGATTTCACCCACAATTTTGCCATCAACTTTTACATTGGCTTCGGAAACACGCTGTATTACTGCTTTCATGCAATAAATTTAAACAAATTAATAGAAAATAGAGAGAATTCCTGTCGTGGAATCAAAATTATAGCGATACGTTTTTGGCGGAATTTGTGCAATTTTTGTCGGTTCACCAGTAATCAAAATCCATTCTGCACCGTCTTTCGGGCAAACTACTTTGATATTGTTTTCTACATTCAACGTGGTATTGTTGTCGGGACAAACATGTGGTGCGTTTCGGTCGTAAACTTTGAAGCCGTTTGTGGTGCGAACTACAATTAAACCTCTCGTTCCACATTCTTGCTCGTTCACGTAAATCCAGCCACCAACATTTTGCAAAACGTAGTATGCGGGAAGATTTAAATTTAAAACTACATTAATTGGCACGTTTGGAAAACAATTAACCGTTTCTTCTCTTTCCTTGCAAGAAGTGATATTCAATAAACTGAAAATGAGAATGATTGATGAAAAAATTGCGAGAAAAATTCTTTTCATTAAAATAAATTTATATATTTGTGAAACGAATTCACAACGAAAACATTGTCCGACAAATGTCGGATTATTTTTTTATACTAACGCTAAAGAAAAAATTATGGCAACAAGTTACGTTACACAGGAAGGTTTAGATAAAATGAAAGTTGAACTGGAGCAACTAGAAACCATTGAAAGACCAAAAATCACCCAGCAAATAGCTGAAGCAAGAGATAAAGGCGACCTCTCTGAAAATGCAGAGTACGACGCTGCAAAGGAAGCACAAGGAATGTTGGAAATGAAGATTTCTAAACTGAAAGATTTAATCGTAAACTCAAAAGTGATCAACGAAAATCTTTTGGATACTTCCAAAGTGTCAATTTTGACCACGGTTCGTCTTAAAAATAATGCTACGAAACAGGAGCAAAAATTCACTTTGGTTCCCGACAATGAAAGCGATTTGAAAAGTGGAAAAATTTCTGTGAATACCCCTATTGCAAAAGGTTTATTGGGAAAAATCGTTGGCGAAACTGCTGATATTGTTTTACCGAACGGCAACAAACTTTCATTTGAGGTTTTGGAGATTTCACTTTAAAAATAATTCTTATCAAAACGAGTCTCATGGACCTGTTTTTGATGATAATAAAAGAATCCATACTAACTTTAAATTTACATCATGAGCTCTATTTTCACAAAAATCGTTCGAGGAGAAATTCCGTGCTACAAAATTGCTGAAGACGAAAAACATTTGGCTTTCCTCGATGCAATGCCGTTGGTAAAAGGACACACTTTAGTTATCCCGAAACAGGAAACCGATTTGATTTTCGACATTGAAAATGAAGATTACAAAAACCTCTGGAGTTTCGCACAAGATGTTGCAAAGAAATTAGGGAAAACCTATCCCGACCAAAGAATTGCCGTTGCCGTCGTAGGACTCGAGGTTCCACATGCTCACATTC
The DNA here is from genome assembly GCF_020084865.1 of Candidatus Kaistella beijingensis. NCBI lineage: Bacteria > Pseudomonadati > Bacteroidota > Flavobacteriia > Flavobacteriales > Weeksellaceae > Kaistella > Candidatus Kaistella beijingensis. The sequence goes on from NZ_CP071953.1 coordinate 2,525,646, forward strand.
ACCTCATTCCAATCAATAAAATGGAGGACATGAATTTTAAAAATGTTCGCTTGAAATTGTCGGATGAGGAATATCGGGAAGTTCAAAACAATATTAAAAATTCTTAAAAAAGCTATCGTTTTGCCAAGGTTTCGTAACTTTGGCAAAATTTTTTAATGGGTGTTTTTATTAACTCATTAATCTTTACTCATTATATATGAATTCAAATCAATGTTCATTTTGCGGAAGAAAAAGAAATGAAGTTCAGATGCTGATTTCGGGAAACAATGGATTTATTTGTGAAAACTGTATTGAACAGGCTCATAATATTATTAAGGAAGGCGCTGCAAAAAAAGGGTTTTCTCCTGCTGATAAAATCGAGGATTTGAAAAAACCAAAAGAAATTAAAGAATTTCTTGATCAATATGTCATTGGACAGGATCAGGCGAAGAAACAACTTTCCATCGCGGTTTACAATCATTATAAAAGACTTCTTCACGCAAAAGATGAGAACCGTGAGGTAGAAATAGAGAAATCTAATATCATCATGATTGGTGAAACTGGAACGGGTAAAACACTTTTGGCAAAAACGATTGCAAAAGAATTGAACGTGCCGTTCTGTATTGTGGATGCAACGATTTTAACTGAAGCTGGTTATGTTGGAGAGGATGTGGAAAGTATTCTATCAAGACTTTTGATGGTGGCCGATTACGACGTTGAAAAAGCGGAAAAAGGAATTGTCTTTATTGATGAAATCGACAAAATTGCGAGAAAATCTGACAATCCAAGTATAACACGTGATGTTTCTGGCGAAGGTGTTCAACAAGGACTTTTGAAGCTTCTAGAAGGAAGCATTGTAAACGTTCCACCACAGGGAGGAAGGAAGCATCCTGATCAAAAATATATCCAAGTCAATACGCAAAATATTCTGTTTATCGCAGGTGGAGCTTTTGATGGCATTAAGGAAATTATTGAAAGAAGACTTAATAAGCAAGCGATCGGTTTTAGTGCAGAGAAACTTAATAAAGTTGATGAAGATGACTATATCTTAAGTCAAATCAATGCGATTGATTTGCGAAAATTTGGTTTGATCCCAGAACTTTTGGGGCGTTTCCCAATTGTAACCTACTTGGATAAGCTTACCAAAGAAACCATGGTTCGCATTATGAAAGAGCCGAAAAACTCCATCATTAACCAGTTTGTAGAACTGTTTAAAATGGACGGAGTGAAGTTAAAGTTTAGTGACGAATCGATTGATAGAATTGTGGAAGAGACCATGGAGAAAGGGCTTGGAGCAAGGGGTTTACGCGGTACCACAGAAAAAGTTCTAGAAGATTATATGTTCGATATCGCAGGTGAAAAAGAGATTTTATTAACAAATGATAATATAAATTTATAACTTTACGTAGATTTTCTTGTAAATAAAAAAAAAACTGATATCTTTGCAGGTGAATCATTATTCAGAAAAAAACACAAAAACTTATTATAATGAAAAGAAATCTATTAACTATAGGGCTTCTCGCCTTTAGTTTTTCAGCGAACTCTCAAGTTATATGTCATGTTGACCCAACTGGTTTATTCTATGTTGGCGAAAATGCATTGGTTTATAACGGTGGCGGTGTTCAGACTAAAGGAAGCGGCGTATACGACATTCACGGGAATGTGATGGTCGTGGGAGGAACTTCGGATGTTTTAAAAACCTTGGATGCCACTGATACCGATGGAACGAAGTTAAAAACAAGCGGTGGCAATTTCATTTTACGATTAAATGACTATGCAAACTACAGTACCTCAACGTACGGTCAGTTATATATTAATGGTTTAACTCAGGGAAATCTTAGTGGTATTGTAGATAAGGAATACCGCGCTACAAAGAATGGTTCGATGCAGCAGATGGCTCTTCCTTTTTACAAATTGCAACTTCCAGACTTGGCTACTTACTTAGGAGCGGGATCTTTCTCTAACGATCGTACTACAAAAGCTGTTGGTTATTGGGATAATGGATCAAAACCGCTGATGCATAATCTTCCGGGCTATACCAGTACTTTAGATAAGGCAAGTGCAGACACTCAAACAACCCAGTATAACAATGCGGCAAGATACTATGCTGTTGGAACAGCAAACTGGAACCCATCTACACCACCAGCTGCAGCTGATGCATATACCGTTAAAGGAATGCCATTTAGTGATGCCACGCCAATTAATTTTGTTTTAAATGGCGCTGGTTGGAATGGCGCTACGCCTGTTCCTTATGGTGTTGGTACTGGAACTGTGAACAATGGAGTGTATAATGAATTTTACAAGACTTACGTTCAAGATGGATTTGATTTATCCACACAGGGTTATTTCAACGCTACGATTGGCGCAGAAACAGGAACTTTTGGTAGAAATATTTATCAGTTCGGAAATCCATTTTTCACCAATTTAGATTTAAGTACCCTTGGTTATGACGAAAGATCTACGGCTGGATCTGGAAGCGATGGTAATGCGATCTCAGCAATACAAGGAGTTAGATATGAATCAGTAGGAGTTACAACCAATAATACCGGTACCCATGCAACAAGTCATAAATTTATAACTTTTGCCGCGAATGGAACACCAGTTGCCGATTATTCTGGTGCAATTGTTAAGCCTATGCAGGCTTTTGTTATCAAATTAAAAAATAATGCTACTCCTTCAGGATTAAACAGAACGCTTGCATTTAATACAATGCGAAGATTCGCTTATGTTACCCGTGCAGTTGATATCACAGGGCAAGCAACAAATCCTTATTCAGTAACTGGTTTAAGAAATGCAAACTCAAACACGGGAACCATCAAACAGTTAAGAGTGATTGGTTTGGACAGCAATGGCGTTGAAGTCATGAGAACGTATTATGTAGTAGGGCCAGACCAATATACTGGACACAGCACGGAGGCAAAATTACAGGTTTCTGCCTCTAGCGATTACTTGAGTACAAGAGAAGAGCTTCCAACAGGTGGCGAAGATACTCAGTACAGTAATAAATATTGGCTCTATATCAATGAAGCGAACCAAAATGATTTCTTTGGAAAAAAAATCAGAATGGTTGCGGATCTTTCCAAAATTGCATCATATAAATTCGAAATCGCGGAAAATGCGAAAGAATTTGAAAACGGACAAAGTACATTCATTGATGGGAATGAGAGTTTTTATATCGAACAGACCATAGGCAATGTAGTTCCGTTGTCTCACAATATGTTGATTTCTGCAACTTCAGGAGATGTTGGTTTGTACTATGGAAAACCTGCCGTAGTTTTAGGCAGCAACGACGTAATTAAGAAAGAGCAATTATTTGTAGCATTCGAAAAAACATCTGATACGCATCAGGTCATCTTCCCTAAATCTTGGAAGAAAGCAGATATTACAATATTTGATTTAGCAGGTAGAAACATCTTTACACAAGGAGATATTAATACTTCATCTAACTTTATCCTACCAGTAAAGGTAACAGGTGGTTATTTGGTACAGGTTACTTCAGAAGCAGGTGAGAAAATCGTTAAGAAAATAATCAAATAAAACACACAGAGATGAAAAGAATATTATTGTTACCCTTATTAATTTTAAGTATTTATCTTAAAGCGGAAAATCCCCCAGAACCTCAGAACGCTCCCGGTGACGGTGGTGCAGGTGGAGATGGTTTTGGGACTGTTACATCTCCCATTGATATGTATGTTTATATGCTTGCTATTATTGCCGTCTTTATGATATTTTTTTATGTAAAGAAATATTACAGAAATCAAACAGTTTAATATCTACACATTTAATAAAAACTCACTGAATAATACAGTGAGTTTTTTTATATTTACCCTATGAAAAAATTACTTTTTATTGGAGGTTTGATCGCGATAAACCATTTAGGCGCACAATTTAAAATTAATATTGAGGCACCTGCGAATTTTGAATCAAAAGAAGTGTATATCTATACGCTGGATGGTTCAAAAGACAAATTATACAGTAAGGAAACCCGTAAAGGAAATTCTTGGCAGATTAACTTTAATGAGCCGTATATGGGAATGTTAAAAGCTTATTTTCCGGAAGTTAATGCCTCAATGAATTTTATTTCAGAAAACAAAGACGTGAAGATGGTTTTGAATACTGACAATAGAAAAATTGAAAATATAAATTATCTGGATGAAAGCAATAATTTGATGAACGGCTTGCAGGATACACAACAAAAGAAGGAATATATCCTCCCCGCACTTTATCAGATTAAAGACTATTACAAAGGTAAGTCAGCATTCGGATCTGCTTTAGAGGAGGAGATTTCAAGATTATCTAAAACTCAGGTCAGTCTAGATAAATATCCGTTCATAAACTTTTATAATCAAAATTATGGGAGGTTTATTGAAAAAAATGCGTCTAAAAAACCACTTACTCATGATGAAATCAGCAATTTCTTGAGCCATTCATCAAACTTGTTAGAGTCTTCATCATTACTGCGTCCTATTTTAGTTGCTTATTTAAATATTGGTCCTAGTAACAATGTTTCGGCAGATGTTGACAAGTTAATTGCAGCAACGGGCACGAACACTTCTAGAGGACAAACAATACTGGCGGAGCTTATTGAAATTTTTGATATGTATTCAATGCAGGAGCTTAAGGAAAAATATCTTGCAACTGCTGAAAGTTTAAAAAAACCTGTTAATGAAAGACTTTTAGCGACAATCACAAAGAATAATGGGACTAAAGTTGGAGCAACATTTACAAATTATTTCTTTGTCAGACCTGCTAACACTACTGCAAAATCTATTTATGACGTTAAAGCAGATAAAAAAGTAGTCGTTTTTTGGGCATCCACTTGCTCACACTGCGAAAGCGAATTGCCAGAAATCGCGAAACAATACAGCTTGTTAAAGAGTAAAGGTGTGGAAGTGATTGCTTTTTCACTTGATAATGAAAAAGACGCCTATGAAAAGAAGATAAAAGACTTTCCCTGGATAAATGACTCAGAACTAAAAGGTTGGTACAGTAGTACTGCAGACATCTATAATGTGCAGTCAACCCCAACATATTTTATTCTTGACAGCTCAAACAAGGTTATCGCTAAACCGGATCACGCAGCCGATGTTTTGTCTTATTTTAAAGTGAATTAATTTTTGCCACATTACAAAAAATTTTTATATTTGCACCACCTTAATCGGCGAGGTAGCTCAGATGGTTAGAGCGCAGGATTCATAACCCTGAGGTCACGGGTTCAATTCCCGTCTTCGCTACAAAAACCCAACAAATTTGTTGGGTTTTTTTGTTCATTTACCTAAAAAATATGATAGAAAATCTAGTTTATGGGAAACAAAAAAAACATCCAATTGGAATTATTTTTTTTGGAATTTATTTTGATAATTGAAATATTAATACTAATTTTAGAACGCTTTAATGATGACACTGGTCATTAATGAGGCAATAAATTTTTTTTCATCATTTGTGTTTTTAGAATCGTGTCGCAAGATGCGATTCTTTTTATTTTGTTCAAATCCCATCATTCTCGTATCGGATGAGTAGATCGACGAAATACGAATAGGTTACGCTGCCTTCTTGTTGATTGCTCTTTAAAAATAGATCGTTGGTGAAACCGAAAAAGACATCTAACAAACCTTCATGTCTTCTGATAAACATGTTCTCGGCGATACGGTCTTTCTTCATTGATGGGGAATAATGGTGAAGAACTCCTTTTACAAACTCAGGATTTTCTGAAGATAAAGAATTCAAAAGCGATTTCAGAACGAAATATTCGGTGCTGTATTTTAAATCGAAGTTTTCGGAATTTTTACCAATTAAATATGCGATGAAGTTTGCTTCCTGTTCTCGTGCGTAACCTAATTGATGGGCGCTTTCATGAGCTAATGTGAACGGAAGATAACTCGAAGGTAATTCAGAATTGTACTGAGCTTCTGCTGTGAAAGGATTGTAATAACCCAAAATCCCAGAATAACTCATGATTCCCTTAAAAAGGCTTGGTTTTAATGAATTAATTTCCGTTCCTGCTTTGGTTTTGATGAAATCAGGAAGTTTTTTTTGATTGGATAAAATTTTAGTTTCAATCGATTTTAAATCATCGATTTTGAACACTCCATTGCGGTCTTCTTTCACGAAATTGCGGGTTTGCTTGCAAAGATTAAGGTATTTCACGGTCAGTTCTTTGGTTAGCTGTATATCAATCTCACCTTTTGGAAGCTTATTACTGATTGGCTTTTGAAAGTAAAGCATTCCCCAAAAAATTTGATACATAAAATATAGAACGTTCAAAAGCATTGCAAATCTCAATAAAATATCGTTGCGCTTATTCTTATTAAAAATATTAATGAAGAAGTAGATCAACGAAATTCCTAATAAAATGTAAAACACATCACCAACTGAAAAAGGAATTGAAGAAAACATCCTTTGATGCACGCCTTTTTGCAACTCAAAAAAATCTTCAAAAGCTTTAACAACGAAATCTATCTTAGAGAATATAAAAAACAAAAGAAATTGGGCAAGTAATAAACCCGCCCAAAATCTCTTTCTACTATATATTTTGTTATTTTTAATGACCACCAGATTTTTGAACTTTTTCTAAATCGATTCCTTGTGCCTTTAAAATTCTCGTCACACGAATTGCATAGAAAGCGAGGTACGCAAAACATAAAACTCCGACAATATAACTTGCATGTATATTGGTGAGATCCGCAATATAACCTTGTAATAAGCTGATAATTCCACCACCCATAATCATCATGATTAAATAACCGGAACCTTGATTGGTGTGTTTTCCTAAACCATTAATCGCCAAAGCAAAAATACATGGCCAAAGTGTAGAACAGAATAATCCGACACTTGTAAAAGCATAAACCGAAGTCATCCCCGTAGTCATCATTCCAATGATTAAGGCTAAAATACCCATTACTGAAAAAATCAAAAGCATTCTTGCAGGATTTCCCTTACTTAAGATATCACAAGCAATCATTACCAAAATAATTACGCCGTAAATGTAAAAGTGTGACAAATCATGTTTGGCAATCGCGTTCACCAAAAGGAAAACGCCAAACGCCAAATAAGGCGCTAAAAAGCGAAGAATCTTCTTGAAGCCCGCACTAAAATCAAAAGCATCAACTGCTCCTGTCCATCTACCAATCATCAATGAAGCCCAATAAAGTGAAACATACGGCGCAATATCTTTAGTTTCAAATCCTAAAGATTTTTCCATGTATGCAGGCAAATTACTCGCCGTGGAAACTTCTACGCCCACATAAACGAAAATCGCAATCATTCCCAAAACCAACTGCGGATATTTCAATGCAGAATCTCTGTGTTCACCAGGAATTGCATCATCGGTATTTTCCTCGATTGTTGGGGTAATTTGTGGAAGTGAAGAAAACTTTAGTAAAATCGCCACCAAAATAAACGCTGCACCCAAAACCAAATAAGGAATTTTTACAGACTCAATACTAGCCTCAGTATTTGAAGCGGTTGCAGAACCGAAAATAGCAAACGAAACAATCAAAGGTCCAATCGTGGTTCCGAAATTATTAATTCCTCCCGCCATTGTCAAACGTTGGGAGCCGGTTTCTGTTGGACCAACCTCAATTGCAAGTGGATTTGCCACAATTTGTTGAAGCGAAAAACCAAGACCCACAATAAAAAGCCCCGAAATCATCAACATAAATGATCCCGTATTTGCAGCAGGATAGAATAAAAGCGTACCTGCAGCAGAAATGAGAAGTCCTAAAATTAATCCGTTTTTGTAACCAATTTTGTTCACCAAATCCTGTTTCAGCGTTTTAGAGACGAACATGTAAATAAGTGAACCAACAGTGTAAGCAATGTAGAATGCGAAAGAAACCAACTGGCTCTGACTTTGAGTCAAATTAAATGCTTTTTTGAAAACAGGAATCAAAATATCGTTGCTCGCCGCAACGAATCCCCAAAAGAAAAACACAGTTACCAAAGGCACGAACTGTCCCCAATTGGTTTGCTTAGAATAATTTGTTGACATTTGTTAAAAATTTCTTAATAACAAATATAAACTATTTTATTATCTCAAATTGAGTTTTCTAAAACTTTTTTAATTTCGTTATAGGCGACCGCTTTTTCTTCATTAGCACTTTTTCCGGGCTCGAGAATTCCGTTGAAATAAACTTTCACTTTTCCGGGAAAACCTTTTGAATTGTCAAATGGGAACATCTTCTTTAATCCAACAAAGGTGAAAATCGCAATTGGGGCATTATGTTTTGAAGAAAGAATAAATGCGCCGTCCTTAAAATTGTCAAGAACAATGGATGTATCATCCGGAACGCCGCCTTCAGGAAAAATCACGATGCTTTGACCTTCCTCCATTCGTTCGGCGCATCTTCGGTAAACATCGGCGCGGCTTTTTGCGGATTTTCGGTCAACCATTACACAAATTCTTTTATAAATCGTTCCAAAAATCGGGATTTTAACCAACTCTTTTTTTCCGACATAGCAAAGTGGATGATTCGGCATTAAAAGACACGGCAACATTACATCCATAATCGAGGTGTGGTTTGAAATAAAGACGTATTGCCGATTTTTTTCAATTTTTTCCTTGGAAAGTTTAATAAGTTCGTAGCGAAATCCCATTCCGTAAAACATTCCGAAACACCATATTCTGATAAATTGGTAGGCATATTTGTAATGTTCTTTTCTGATAGAAAGAATCAAAACAGGAATTCCGAGAACAATCGTGAGAACCGCACCCAAAATTATCATCCAACCGCGCCAAATATAATTGAGAATTTTCGTCATTTCGTTTCTAAAATTTCCTTTCGTAATTCAAACTTCGTAATTCGTACTTCAACTCATCCATTAAATATCACCTTTTTCTTCACGGAATAATTCAAAATAGAGACCAACAGAATCGCTGAAATTTTGCTCAACATTTCCTGGCTGAACACAAAGAAACCTACATCCAAATGGTCTTTGAAGACCAACCTAAAGAAAACCTGGAAGAAAGTCAAACTTAAAATTGTAGATAGAAATGAAACAAACATGAAATAGGCAAACTCCTTTTTCTTTGAATGTTTGCCGCGTTCAAAAACGAACCAAATGCTTAAAAAATAATTGGTGATGATTCCGCAAAAAGTTGAAAATATGTTACTTAAAGGAAAATGGATGCCGTGAAAATTGGTTTCCTCTGAAAAAAGTATCGGCAAATTCACACTGAAAAGTTTGAAGGAACCAATTTCTACAACAGCGCTCAAAGCTCCCGCAACAATGAAAAGCAAAACCTGTTTCTGTTTTAATAAAAGTTCTTTCATAAAAGTATTTCACCGCAAATTTAAAATTTAATGTTAAACATTAAGAAAATCTGTTAAATTATTTTTTTTGTTCAAATTTATTTTTAATTTTAATCTTCGAAACGAGGAAGTATTACCTGATAAATTTTTCATTTTCAATAGTTTGTGGGATTGATTTTTTATCTTGAATGACTTATGAACAGCTGCATATTAGTTCAAATTCACAAAACAAAAAACAATGAATCCGCAAAGATCTTACCGAAAATTCAAACCCCAACAAGCAAAAATTGACGAACTTGAAAAAAGCAGTCCGCGCTTCAAAAGAATTTATTCTGAGTACGAATTGATGTCGGATGAATTGTGGAATCTGGAAAACAGTGATATTTCTAACATTCCCGATGATTTTTTGAATGCCGTAAAACTTCAAACGGAATATCTTGAAGAGGAGATTGATGATTGGCTTTTAGACGAAAATAATACCTTGCAGTAAGACTTTTCCTAGAATAATTAAGAAAACCTGTAGAAATATGGTTTTCTTTTTTGGTTATCTTTGCAAATCTTTAATTCAATAAACCACATAGTCACATAGTTTTTCTTGAAAATAAAAACGTAGATAAAGTAAAAATAGTGGTATTCTTCTATTTTACCTTTAAATCCTCATTAAGAATATTTTCTATGTGTCTATGTGGTTTAAAAAATATTTCTTTAGAAGTAAAATCAAAAAATGCAGATTAACCTTAATCAAAATAGAAATCTCAAACTTTTCAAACTTATTTCCGAAGTCGCAGAAAAGAACAACCAATCCGTTTTCATCGTCGGCGGTTATGTTCGTGATTTGTGGATGGGTCGAAAAGTTCCGACCGATATTGATTTTGTGACCGAAGGAAGCGGAATCGAATTGGCAAAATGTGTTGCGAAAGAAATCAATCCCAATTTGAAAGTTTCCATTTTCAAGACTTATGGAACGGCAATGTTTAAACACAACGGTTTGGATTTGGAATTTGTGGGCGCTCGAAAAGAAAGCTATGCAGAAGACTCGCGAAAACCTTCCGTTGAAACAGGATCTTTGGAAGACGACCAAAAACGTAGAGATTTCACCATCAATGCATTGGCAATTTCTTTAAACAAGAAAAATTTTGGTGAATTAATCGACCCTTTTGACGGCATTTTAGATATTCAAAATAAAATCATCAGAACGCCGCTTGAGCCGTCGCAAACCTATTCAGACGATCCGTTGAGAATGATGCGTGCAATTCGGTTTGCCTCAACTTTAAATTTTGAAATTGAGGAAAATTCTTTGGTGGCGATAAAAAAAGAAGCCGAAAGAATCAAAATCGTTTCCATGGAAAGAATTATGGTGGAATTCAATAAAATCATGCTTTCCGAGAAGCCATCAATTGGTTTAAAACTTTTGGAACAAACAGGACTTTTGCTTTTAATTATTCCCGAACTCACCGCTTTAAAAGGAATCGAAGAAGTGGAAGGACAAACCCACAAAGACAATTTTTGGCACACTTTGGAAGTGGTTGACAATATTTCTAAAAATACCGAAAATCTTTGGCTTCGTTGGGCGGCATTGCTTCACGACATCGGAAAAGCACCGACAAAAAAGTTCGACAAAAAAAATGGCTGGACTTTTCACGGGCATGAATTTTTGGGTTCAAAAATGGTAAAGAATCTTTTCTACCGTTTGAAACTTCCTCTTGGAAGCGACATGAAATATGTTCAAAAATTGGTGAAACTTTCGTCAAGACCCATCGCATTAATCGATGATGGAACTTCGGATTCTGCTTTGAGAAGATTACTTTTTGATTCGGGTGAAGATTTGGAAGATTTGTTCACGCTTTGCAAAGCCGACATCACCACCAAAAATTCCTCGAAACAGGAAAAATTCAAAAAGAATTTCGAATACGTTGCCCAAAAAATAAAGGAAGTTGAGGAAAAAGACAGCATCCGCAATTTTCAGCCCCCGATTTCGGGAGAAGAAATCATGGAAATGTTCAACCTGAAACCAAGCCGCGAAATCGGTATTTTGAAGGAAAAAGTAAAGGAGGCAATTTTGGAAGGCGAAATTACCAACGATAAAGAAGAAGCGAGAAGTTTTGTGATTGAAGAAGCGAAACTTTTAGGCTTGAAAATAAACTAAACCTAACAAGTTTTTAAAACTTGTTGGGTTTCCTTAAAATTGAAAACCCTTTCTAAAGCTATGTTAGAAAGGGTTTTCTGTTAAACATTAAATAAACCTTAATTCTTGTAAAAACCGTTGGTTCCGATTCCTGTCGTAATGGTTTTAAGAAGATTTCCCGTAAGATTGTAAATTCTTACGTCATTATCTTTTGAAAAAGAAGGGTCGGAAACAAATACTTTGTCATCAATCACATTGAAACCGTAAACATTACTTGTCGTTACATCAAACATTGCAGTTGCAGCGGTTCCGTTATAGGAATACAATTTTTTTCCTGAAGTCAAGAAATATATTTTTCCGTTGTCAACAGCCAATTTTAGGGCACCTGAAACTCCTGCTAATTTGGTTTGTGCAGCTGTTCCCGTTTTTGCATCAATTTTATAAATGTACGAATTGCTGTAATCCGAACTCAAAACATACACATTGGAATTATCTGCAATCATATCACGAATAATGGTGTCGTCCGTTAAAGTGATGGTTTTATCCACATTGTTTGTGGCAGGATTAATTCTAGAAATCGTGTGGCCTGTAGGAAGCTCATTATAATTCGCATCATAAGTTACACCGTCGGTTTGCACATAAACAAATCCATCAGCAGAAACGATTTTTTCTGCATAACGGTCAAAATTGATGCTCTTTACAAAGGCATTGGAATTATCGTAAATATTCACTTTTCTTACATCAAAGAAGTTGTTGTTGGTAACATAAGTGTTGTTTCCTGAAAATGCGATATATCGTGCTTCGTTCAGGTTTGCCGTGATTGTTCCCGTTTTTTTGAAAGTGTATCTGTTAACAATTTCAATTTTATTAGGAACGTTTGTTACCAAAAAGGCATTATCACCTTTAAATCCAACGGATTGAAACACATTTCCCAAAACAGCATTACTGTTGTTGGTGCTAAAAATATTGTTTTCCAATTTCGATAAATCGTTTGAGATAAAGCTTACCGAAGCTGTAGGAGTTAAAAATCCGCCCTCGTTCGCAATCAAAATTCCGTTTTCGTATGCACCTTTTGGAGTTGGAGCAGGAACTGGGTCGTCGTTTCTACAAGAAATGTTGAAGAGTAAGGTTCCCGCAAGAACAAGAGTTAAAATTTTTGAAATTTTCATTTTTATATATTTAAAAGTTAATGAACAAGTTAGCGCTGTAATTTCTTTTTGGCAGAGGAAAATAAGCGGTTGTTTCGTAGATTTCGTCAAACACATTATTTACCTTAAAACCTAAACGATAGATTTTTAGAACCGTGAAATTTAATCCTGCATTCATCACAAAATAGGGTTGAATAGCACTGCTCAATTTTTCATCGGAAGTGGTGAAAGTCAGTCCATTATACATTCCCTGTAAAAATATTTCCGCGAAATCATAACCGTAGGAAGAATTTCCAAAGATTTTATATTTCGGGACGTAAGTGAGAAATTGATGGGTTTCCAAATCTTTTGAATGCGTGAAAACATATCCCGCTGAAATTTTTGCTTTGTTTTTTCCAAAACTTTTTTCAAAATCGAGTTGAGATTCTAAACCGTAACTTTCAACTTTGCTGGTGTTGATCGGTGACGCAATTCCCACCGAATTCGGTAACCAACGAATCATATTTTCAATCCTCATATAATAAGGAGTGAGGTTGAGCTTGAAACCTTTATGTGCAAAATTATTTCCTAATTCTGCTTGATGCGAAACTTCAGATTTCAAGTTTAAATTTCCGCCCGGTTTCCAATACAAATCGTTGAAACTGGGATACCTGAAATTTTTAGAAAAGTTGAAAACAGCAGAATACCAATCAGTTGCTTTAAATTTTCCCGAAAAAGAATAAATAAACGGACTTTCAATTTTCTCCACAAAATCTTTTTTTGCACCTATTTCAAAATAGAATTTTTGATTCGGAATCCAACGGAGCAAACCCGCAAACGAACCTGCATTTCTACTCACGTCTTTGATTCCCGATTGGTAACCTTCCGCTTTGTTTAACTGATATTCAGCGATGAGGTTTAAGGCAATTTTGTCGTTGAATAAATAATTGAAATCATTTTTCGCAATGTAACTTTTTCCTGTTCCGCCGGTGCTTTTTGGTCGGTCAATGTAGGCAAAATACTGAAATTCTTCCTCAAGAAAAGCGAGCCGCAAAATGTTCTGCACTTTCATAGATTTAAAATCCCAACTCGCCAAACTCCTGAAATTGTTGGTTAAATATTTCGTTTTTGTGGCATATTCAGAAAAAATAGGGTAATGTTGAATTCCGCTGTACAATTGCGTTTGCCAAGAAAAGGTGTTTTTCTGATTGATTTTGTAGCCGAAACCCAGGTTGAAAGTTTTGTTGCTGTATTGTCCGTTCAGATTGATGTAGTTTTTTTCGGGAACTTCATAGTCGTTTTCGCTTTCCACGTAATTTCCTGAAACTTTCACGCTGATTTTTTCGTCGCTGTAAGAGGATTTTAAAAATGTATTTAAAGTTTTAAAGGAACCATATTCTGCAAATAAACTGTTATGAAAACCTTTATTAAAAGTCAACTCATTATTTAAGTGAATCGTTCCGCCGATTGCAGAGCTGCCGTAAATTACACTTCCGCCGCCTGATTTTACTTGCAGATTGTCATAACCAAGAAGGTTCAAATTATTAATATCGCCTTGTCCTAAAAATTGTGAATTCACATTAATTCCGTTCCAAATAAATGCGGTTTGTTGCGCCGTAGTTCCACGGAAAGAAGGTGAGGAAACCATTCCACGACCGTTTTCTTTAATATAAATCGGTGATTGAAAGCGCAGAACTTCTGAAAGATTCGTCGAATTTTTTAATAAATCTGCCTGCTCTAATTTTGATATTTTTTGAACTTTTTTGGAGCTATTTAACTGATTGTCGAAAATGTAAACCGTGTCAATCGTTTTCTCTTGAGCAAAACCCCAAAAAGAAAAAAGCAGAAAGGCCGCCGAAAAAAGGTCAGTTTTAGTCATTGTCAGAACTTTTCCTCCGAAAGTTTTTTTAATTTAAAGTTAACTTTCAGCAAGGTCTCCTGACTTTCACTTTTCAACTCCTTCTCGCTTTTCGCAATGGATTGTTTGTTGAAAATTTTAATTCCGTCTTCGGTCTTCGGACTTCAGACTTCTCGTGATTTACAGTTGCGGGGACAGTTCGCGGATTTCACGCGATTCCCTTTTCCGAAAGTGGTACAAAGATAGGATTTAAAGTACGAATTACGAAATGGAAATTACAAAAAGTGGTACGAGGTTCGAGATGCGAGTTTCGGCTTCTGAGATTTTGAAATACTTATTTAAAAAAAAGTTTTCTAGTTGCAGAAAGTGTTTTGTGATAAGAGATTCCTCGCTTTGCTCGGAATGACTTTTTTATCAGTGTAGTGGGGAACCTGGAGCGGCGGCGAAGCCGCCGCTCCAAGTTCCCCTAAAAAATCCCTCACTTCCAAAAATCTGCATGATGACCAATTGCACCTACGAACTTTTACTTTTCAAATAATGATACGTCTCAATCTGCGAACGGATGGGTTTTTTGCCCGTTTCCACGTATTCGTTCCTAAGTTTTTTGTCGAGAATTCTCGCTTTCACATTGTCGCTTAACTGAATTTCTAAAATATCTTTGATTTCTTTTTTCAGATTTTTTTGGGTGATTTTTGCGGCAGCTTCAATTCGATAATCGAGGTTTCTAGTCATCCAGTCGGCGGAAGAAATGTAAAGGTCTTCGCTTCCTTTGTTATAAAAATACATTACTCTTGCATGTTCCAAATACTCGTCAACAATACTGATTGCCTGAATTTTCTCTTTAAATTCCTTCTGATTTACGGCACAATAAATTCCGCGGATAATCATTTTAATGACTACTCCTGCTTTTGCGGCCTCGTAAAGTTTGGTAATTAAATTCCTGTCACTCAATGAATTGGCTTTAATAATCATTTCCGCTTTTCTTCCTGCTTTTGCCTCTTCGATTTCTTTGTCGATGTGGTGGATGATTTTTTCACGCATAAACTGTGGACAAACCAACAGATTTTTACAAGTTTTCAAGACCGGAATAATATCGTCTTTCGGTTTTCTCAACACATTGAAAACTTTATTGATATCTGCCATAATTGCTCTGTCCGAAGTCATCAACAAATGGTCGCCGTAAATTTTCGCTGTCTTCTCATTGAAATTTCCCGTACTTACAAATCCGTACTGAATCGTTTTGTTGTGAACTCTTTTCTTGATGACACACAATTTTGCATGAACTTTTTTGTTGGGAATTCCCATCAAAACTTTTACGCCTTCCTGTTCCAAAATTTCTTTCCATTCCAAATTGCTTTCTTCATCGAATCTTGCACGCAATTCGAGCATCACCGTAACTTCTTTTCCGTTTCTTGCTGCGTTGATCAAAGCATTCACAATTTTGGAATTGCTTGCCAATCGATATGCTGTAATCTGAATGGATTTCACTTCGGGATCCATCGCTGCTTCACGCATCAAATCGATAACGGGTGTATAAGTATGGTAAGGAAAAGTGAGCAGAACATCATGTTTCAGAATAACGTCGGTTATTCTTTTTCCCACAAATTCGGGATGGTCGAAAGAGGTTCGTTCTTCGGGTTTTTTATAGGCTTTAAAAACATCGGGAAAATCCATGAAATGGCGAAAATTATGAATTTTTCCACCAGGAATAATGCTGTCTTTTTTGGTTAAATTCAGTTTTCTAATGAGAAATTCTAAAAGCGCTTTATCCATTTCCTTATCGAAAACAAATCGTGTCGGTTTCCCTTTTCTTCGGGATTTGATGCCTTTTTCAATTTTTTCGGCAAGTGTGGTTTTGATGTCGTTATCTAAATCGAATTCTGCATCTTTAGTGACTTTAAAGCAATTTGCCTCGAAATCGTCGTAACCGAAATACGAAAAAATATGCGGAAGATTAAATGTAATTACATCTTCCAAAAGCATCACATTTTTTTCGTCTTTATCTTCGGAAGGAAGCAAAACGAATCTTCCGACAATTCGGGAAGGAATTTCAATAATTGCAAATTTACTTTCGTATTGCCATTTTTTTTTTCGCATTGCAATTCCGAGATAGAGCGATTTGTCCCTCAAATAAGGCATCGGAACATTTTCGTGGAGAAGGATAGGAATCACATTGCTTTCCACCACTTCGTCAAAATATTTTCGGACGAAAATTTTTTGTTCAGGAGTAAGGTTTTTGGAAGTTTTAATGAAAACCTTTTGTTCCGCCATTTCAATTTGGATTTTCCTCCAAGTCTTGTCGAAATTCTGCTGTTGTTTTATGACGATTTCATTAATATTCTGCAAAATCTTTGTCGGAGGCTGATAAAAAGATTCGGTAATAAATTTATCCTTAAAATCCATCGCACGCTTCAAACCTGCAACACGAACTCGAAAAAACTCATCCAAATTATTGGAGAAAATTCCCAAAAAACGTATTCTCAAATGGAGCGGCACATTTTCGTCCATTGCTTCCTGTAAAACCCTCTCATTAAAGGCAAGCCACGTAATATCTCTCGGATTAAACTGATTCGGCATTTTCGATTTTTATTAGATTTCTCAAAAATAGAGAATTTGCCGACAAAGTCAAACAGCCTCTGAAAAATTTAATATTGGTAAGAGTTGCGAGATACGAGTTTCAACTATTGCTCATTACTCATTGCTCATTTCTCCTCAAGAAAGTATGATTACAGTCATAGGCGCACATCTTAAATTTCGTTAACTTTGGTGAAACTAAAAGTATGTTTTCACGCGAAATTCTGTTGAAAAATAAGGTTGCTGTTTTGCACCTGAAAAAAAAGGACACCCTTTTCCGCGAGGATGAAAAGGCTGCGAATCTTTTTTACTTAGCAGAAGGTGAAATCAAAATCTACAACACCGATTCGGAGGGAAAGGAATTTTTGATTGAAAAAGTATCTTCTCATCATTTCCTCGGCGAACCGCCTTTTCTGTTGGGCGAAAGATATCCCGCAAACGCTGTAATTGCAAGTGATACTGCGGAGATTTTTAGATTTAGCGAAGAGAATTTTAAAAAATTCATGCTCGATAATCCAGAATCTTTGTTTGATTTTACGAAAGAAATTGCCAAAAAAGCCTACAACAAAACGATGAAGATGAAGTCCATCGTTCATCAAAATCCTAACGAACGAATCATCAATTTCCTTAAGCATTACAAGCGGAGTCTCGGTATCGAACCTTGTGAAAAAACCATGATCGATGTCACCCGAAAGGAGATGGCTAATTCTACAGGATTAGCGATAGAAACCGTGATTCGCACAGTGAAAAAGATGGAACGCGAGGAAAAAATTGAACTTATCAATCATAAAATTTATTTTTAATGCAAAGAACCTTTTGGCTGAAATTTTCTATTTTTAATTTCTTTTTGGTAGCGCTTCTCGGCGTTATTATGCGTTATAAAATCGCGTATTCATTTCCTTTTTTGGATCAGAAACATTTGCAGCAAGCACATTCGCATTTTGCGTTTTATGGTTGGATTACCAATGCAATTTATGTTTTGATCGCTTATTATTTAAGAAAAGTAAATCCTGAAATTAATTTGAAAAAATATGAAGCTTTAATTGTCGTCAATCTGCTTGCGTCTTTCGCTATGCTTGTAACTTTTATGTATGGAAGTTATTTTTGGGGATCGATCTTAGCGTCTGCCATTGCATTACTGGGCAGTTTTGTATTTTTCTTTTTCTTTATTCAGGATTCTAAAAAAATTCATGATGCATCAAAAATCTGGTTTTTGGGTGGATTGTTTTTTGCGGTGATTTCTTCAGTCGGCGTTATCAATTTGGGATACATGAAATCTACGAATAGCATGACAATGGACAAGTTTTTGGCTTCTGAATATTATTATCTTCATTACCAGTACAACGGTTTCTTCATTTTTTCCTGCATCGGTTTGTTGTTGTTTTCTTTGAAGGAAGCAGGTTCTGGGATTTCCGAAAAGAAAAATAAACTGCTTTTTTGGCTGATGTTTTTCGGCTGTTTGATTGGTTACGGACTTTCTGTGTTGTGGATGAAGATGCCGATTTATGTTTTCGTTGTGATTGTGATTGCGACTCTAGCGCAAACTTTCGGAGCGGTGATGTTGTATGATTTTGTGAAAAAAAGTTGGACGAATTTGGTGTTGAAATGGTCGCCAATGCAGCGTTTCGTTTTGATTTTTGCGGGATTTGCATTTGCCGTAAAAATTGCTTTACAGCTGGGTTCCAATATTCCCGCGGTGAATCAGTTTGCGTTTGGCTTCAGAAATATTGTGATTGCGTATCTGCATTTGGTTTTGCTGATGTGTATTGCGACTTTTTTGGTTAATCAAATTTTAGCGACGAATTTTTTCAATATTACCAAACCGCTTTTGTTTGGTTTAAAACTTCTGCTTTTGGGGATTTTCCTAAATGAAGCCATGTTGGGTTTAATGGGGATTTTCTCCATTAAATATATCGCGATTCCATTTGCAAATCATTTTCTGCTGCTGTTTTCGGTTTTGATGATGGTTTCCCTGCTCATTATTTTCTTGAATTTGAAAGACAGGCAATCTGACTGATTTTTTAATTAATCTGAAAAAAACGGCTTTCAGCAAAAACTGAAAGCCGTTCAACATTAAATTTAATAAACTAAGAATTCCTTTATTCAGGTAAAATCACTTCATCCACCGCGTAAACTATTCCGTTGGAAGCGGGAACTGTCGCAACAATTTTTGCTTTTCCGTTGATGGTTGGTTTACCGTCGACCATTTTGATGGTGATATTTTTTCCATCCACCATTCCTAAGGTTTGTCCATCGCTCATTTGATCTTCTTTAATTACGCCAACATACGTGTGGTGTCCTAAAATATCGGTCAGTTTGCCGTTGTTTTCGGGCTTTAGTAAATCTTCAACTGTTCCTTTTGGAAGTTTGTCGAACGCGGAATTTAACGGCGCAAAAACGGTGAAAGGACCTGCGTTACTCAAAGAAGTAGCTAAACCTGCCGTTTGAACAGCTTTTACCAAAGTTGATAAATCAGGATTTTTTACAGCTAACTGAACGATGTTTGGATTGGAAACATCGTCTTGAACACCTTCTTGTCCTTGACCTACCGATTCTGTAGTCGTTGCGGAATCCGTGGTTGCGGTTGCCTCATTCTTTTTGCAGGAAACAAGCGCAAAACCAACCATGCTTAAAATAAGAATTGACTTTTTCATCTGTTTAATTTTTTGTTTTTTTTTTTGAACAGATGAAATCATTTCACCTGCTTTTATTTTGATATAAAATTAGAGAGATTCGCGAGTGATTTGATATGACCGCAGTCATATATAGAAGCTTGTAAATGTGATATTTGTCATTTCGTAAGATGATCATGTCAGGAAAGTTTTACCAATTTTTAAAAAGACTATTTTTGCGGCAAATATTACTTTTAGCATGAATCATTTGATAAGCTGCACCATAGATTTCGTGAAAGAAAAACTCCACGGAGCAGAAGCCGGTCACGATTGGTTTCACATTGAAAGAGTGTGGAAACTTTCCAAAAAAATTGCGGAAACTGAAAACTGTAATTTAGAAGTGGTGGAACTTTCTGCTCTACTGCACGATATTGCAGACCCAAAATTTCATGGAGGTAACGAAACTTTGGCTTTAAAAATTTCACAGGATTTTCTCGAGAATCAAAATGTTTCTAATGCAATCATTGAACAGGTTTTATTCATCATCCAAAATATTTCCTTTAAAAATAGGGGAGAAGCGCCAAAAGATTTGCCAATTGAATTAAAAATCGTTCAGGATGCAGACCGCCTCGATGCGATTGGAGCAATAGGAATTGCGCGAACTTTTAATTTCGGCGGCTTTAAAAATAATTTGATGTATCATCCTGAAATTCCACCAAAACTCAATATGACTAAAGAAGAATACAAAAAAAATGAGGGAACAACTATTAATCATTTTTATGAAAAATTGTTGTTGCTGAAAGATTTGATGAATACCGAAAAAGGAAAAGAACTTGCACAGGAACGACACGACTTTATGCAAAAATTCCTCGATGAATTCTACAAAGAATGGAACGTGACATGAGCAGTGAGTATTTAGCAATGAGTAATTAACTTTACTTTCATTGAAAATCGAAGCTTCATCTAACTTTCATCTACCAACATCCATCTTCCCGCAAAATCCTTATCTTTACCTCATGTTTTATCTGTTTTTTCTGCTGTTTATCCTGCTCTGTTTTGCCCTGCTTTTTTCGGTAATGAAGAGCGGAGCATTTAAGAACTGGGCAAAAATTTTCAGAATTGCCGTGGTTATAGTGACAACAGGAGTTTTCACTTACTATTTTATCACAAAGAGCTTAAGCAATTTTTTGGAGGATTCGTTAACGGTTCAACTCGTTAATAAATTACCTTTTCCGCTTGATTTTTATATTGTAAAAGTGACCGATGACAATCAGTATAAAACCCAACATTTAGGGAGCATCCGAAGCAATTTTTACCGGATCGAATATTTAGATATGGATCATTCTGATGAGTTTTGGGTTGCAGGTTATATGGGAAAGAAAAATCTTGCCTATTTTTCGCAGCATTCAGTTCCCAACAAAAATATGGATCAGATTATTGAGGTGAACAACTACATCATCCAAAGTGCAAAACTTTCTTCAAAAGCAAAAACCTTGATTGACGAAATGAAATTGGAAAACATCAAAACCTCGGTTTGGATTACGCTAGATTTGCTGCTTTTGTACCTCAATTTCGCACTCCTTTTCCGAAGAGCAAAAACAAAAAAAATCCCGAGTTAATTTCGGGACTGTCATTGCGCACGAAGTGAAGCAAACTTTTGAATCTATCGATTCTTTAAAAGTCGTTACTTTTTCTTTTCTTTCAGCGCCTCTTTATCTTTATCGCTCGGATTCCAAACCTTTACTTCAGAATCTTTGGTTAATCCCGATAAAATCTGAACGTTGATTCCATCACTCGCGCCAAGTTTTACATTCACTTTTTTGAATTTTCCATCCGGTTGTTTTACTTCCACGAATGGCGAATCTTTTCCGTTTACTTTTTCATATTGAATTAAAGATTCATCCAGAAGCAAGGCATTTTTTTGTGAGCTCAAAATAATTTCGCCGTTTGCAGAAAATCCTGCACGAATATATTCTTGAGTTTTATTGAAAACATCTCCTTCGATTGGGAATTTGATGGTTCCGTTTTCTTCTTTTCCTTTTGGTGCAATCATCGTTACACGTCCCGGAAAAGATTTGTTTTGAAGGGCTCCAATCAACACGTTCATGTTCATTCCTTCCTTCAGTTTTCCAGCTTGAGCTTCATCAATTGTTCCTTGGAAAATTAATGAATTCAAATCTGCAATCGAGCAAATCGTGGTTCCCGCATTAAAAGAGTTGGCTTCAATCACTTGACTTCCGACTTTCACGGGAACATCCAGAACAGTTCCGTTGGCTTTGGAACGAATTTGCGTCGTTGCTAAACCTGCCAATTCCGGAGTTGCACCTGTTCTTGCAATCTGTAGATTTTTTTGTGCAGTTTGAAGTTGCTGTTGCGCATTTCTCAAACTTTGTTGCGTAGAATGTAATTGCTGTTGCGCATTCAAGAATTCTTGCTTTGAAATGACACCTTGACTGTACAATCTTTGCTGCATCGCAAATTGTTTCTGCTGATTATCCACATTCATTCTTGCGTTGCTGATTTGCAAATTGGCATTATTGATTTCCTGTTGCGCCGCATTCACATTTTGCACACTCGGAACAATTCGCAATGTCGCCACCAATTGACCTGCGGAAACGTTGTCACCTTCGCTCACCAAAACTTTGTCGATAATTCCGGACATGTTCGGTTTAATTTCGATTTCCTCCCGTGGAACAATTTTTCCGGTTGCCATCACTTTATCGTCCATATTTTTGACTTCAGGTTTTTTGGTCAAAAAGGATTCGCTTTCCTTGGAATTGGATTTTATAAGGTAACTGATTCCCGCAAAAAGTGCAATCGCAAAAATCAATCCGAGAAAGATATAAAGTGCTTTTTTAAGGGTGAACTTCTTTTTCATATAGTCTATTTTTGTTTCAAGTTTCAAATTTGAATTTATTTTTATTACTTATAACTTATTGTTCATTGCTCATTACTTATTCAGATCGAAGCGCTTCAATAGGGCGAATTTTCACTGCTCTTTGCGCAGGAATCATTCCGATCACCAATCCGAGAACCACCATAATCGCCATTGCTGCGAAAACCTGTCCGTAATTTACCGTCGGATTATAAAATGGAAACGAATCCTGATCTTTAGTGAAAACACTCACCACCATTAAAAGTAAAATCCCAAAAATAAATCCCAAAATTCCCGAAGTCAGCGTAATCACCACACTTTCCAAGAGGATTTGATTTCGAACTTCCGAAGGTTTCGCTCCTAAAGCACGGCGAATTCCGATTTCTTTGGTTCGTTCCTTTACGGTAATTAAAAGGATGTTTGAAATCGCAATCACTCCCGCTAAAATGGTTAAAGTTCCCACGATAATTGTTAAAAGCTGCATTCCCGTTAAAAATCCTGTGAGTTTTCCGAATTCTTTTCCGAGGTTGAAACTTCCGAAAGCATTCGTGTCGTCGGGTGAAACGTTGTATTTTTCTTTCAAAACACTTTTGGCTTCATTTTCCACGATGTTCAAATCTGCATCAGGTTTACTTACGATGGCAAAGAAACCGACTTTATCACCATCATTATACATTTTTGTATAAGTTGAAAGTGGGATGAAAACTGTTTTGTCATTGTTCATTCCACCATTTCCTTTCACTTTAAAAACACCGATGACGTTGAAGAATATTCCTTTAATATTGAACGATTTTCCGAGCGGATTTTCATTCTTTTTAGCATCGAAGAAATTTTTATAAACTTCTTCACCAATTACCGCCACATTTTTATTGGCAGAAACATCGGCATCGTTAATGTATCTTCCGTAAATGAGTTTTTTCTCTGAAATCTTGTTCCCAATCGGATAATCGCCGGTCAAAGTATAGGAGGCAGTTTTTCCACCGCGCGACATTTGTTCGGGTGGACTTCCGAAATTCCCTCTTGAGTTTTGTGGAGAAATATAGTCGATTTCAGGAATTTTTCGTTCGAGAAGGTCGATATCGGGAAGTCGAAGTTCGGTCTTTCTGCCTTTGGGAAAACCGTCATAAGGAATCGAAGTATTTTGCGCCCACATAAAAATAGAGTTCGTCGCAAAACCTGAAAATAATTTATCAAAACCATTTTCCATTCCTTTCGCTGCACCGAGTAAACTCACAAACAAGAACATTCCCCAACCCACGCCAATCATGGTGAGAAAAGTGCGGAGTTTATTATTCTTTAGTGAATGATAAATTTCCTGCCATGTGTCGAGTTTGAAGATGATGTTCACGGCTTTATGGTTTAAGGTTTAAAGTTTGAAATTGTTTGATGTTATTTGATTTTGTTTGACTTTCACTTGGCTCTGTCATTCCGAGGAACGAGGAATCTCGATGAAGTCGGATTAGCTCTTTTATTCGGCACGCAACGCTTCAATCGGTTTAATCTTACTTGCTCGATACGCGGGAACAAATCCTGCAATCAGTCCTGAAATAACGAGACTCATAAATGCGGCGATAATTAATCCCCATCCAACACTTGGATCTTTGATGAAATATTTTTCTAAGCTGTCGCCAATTAGTGAAAGCGTTAAAACTCCTAATCCGACTCCGATTAATCCTGAAATTACCGTGATGACGATACTTTCCTGCATGATTAAGGCGACGATACTCTTTGGTTTTGCGCCGATTGCTTTTCTTACGCCAATTTCTTGAGTTCGTTCTTTCACGATATAAACCATGATATTACTTATGCCGATAATTCCCGCCAGAAGAGTTCCCAATCCAATAAAACCTACAATTAAAGTAATGACGAAAAGAAACAGAAATGAATCTTTCAAACCTTCTGCACGATTGTTTACATACACCGCATTTTCGTCATCAGGAGAAACTTTTTTCCTTGCCTTGACTTCTTTTTTAAGTTTTTCACCATATTTAATGGCTTCTTCGGGTTTCATATTTTCAGAATAGGCGATGAAAACGGTACTCACCGTATCGGAACCTTTTTTCATCTGCTGCAAAGTCGAAATCGGAACGCTGATCATTCGTTCATCCCAATCTCCACCGTCGTCAGCGAAAACACCAATCACTTTGAAAAAACTTCCATTAATATCTAAATCTTTTCCGACAGGATCGCCGTTTTTAATTAAATCACGCTGAACCATCCTTCCGATTACGGCAACATTTTGCTTTCTGTCAATATCTCCGGGAGAAATAAATCGTCCGTTCAAAAGTTTACGGTTTTCAATTTTCACTTCGTCCTGATTTGCACCGCTGATTTGATAAGTTCCACTTTCTTTGCCGTATTTTACCATTAAATTGGTGGAATATCTTGGTGTCGAATATTGCACTTTTTCAGGATCGGAATTGATGATGGCGTCGTAATCTTCATTATTTAAAGTCACTTCCCGGTCGGATTGTAAACCATCAAAAGCGATGGTGGTTCTTCCTGTGGAAATACTGATTAAATTTTGTGCATCTCTTGTAAAACCTTCCTGAAAAGCATTCTGCAAACCATTTCCGATCCCAAAAAGCACGATGAAAATATAAAGACCAAGCGCAACGGTAAAGCCGGAAAGTACCGTCCGCAATACATTACTGCGGATTGAGCTGAAAATTTCTTGCCATCGGTCTAAATCAAACATATTTTTGGAAGAGCCAAGTAACAAGTAAAAAGAGTCATGTTTTACGCTTTAATACTGTTGCCTTGACTTTGATTTATTTTAAGTACTTTATTTTTCAATTATTATTCTGAACTTGGCTCTTGGCTCTTTTTACCTGGCTCTTAAGCTAAAACTCTCTGTTCAATAAACTCATCACTCTCAATCACGCCGTCTTTTAAAATGACGTTTCTTTTCGTTTCTGCAGCGACATCCGGTTCGTGCGTTACGACGATGATGGTTTTACCTTCGCGGTTGATTTCCTGCAGAAGTTTCATAATGTCGTACGTTGTTTTGGAATCCAAAGCTCCGGTTGGTTCATCGGCAAGAATTACTTTTGGATCTGTAATTAAAGCTCTTGCAATCGCAACTCTTTGTTTTTGTCCGCCGGAAAGTTCGTTCGGTAAATGATCTGCCCAAGCTTTTAAACCTACCTTGTCAAGATATTCCAAAGCTTTTAGATTTCGTTCTTTTCTTGAAACATTTTGATAATAAAGCGGTAGTGCCACATTTTCCAAAGCCGTTTTGTAACCGATAAGGTTGAAACTTTGAAAAATAAATCCCAAAAATTTACTGCGATATTCTGCGGCTTTTACTTCGGATAAATGTTCGATGGGGATTCCGTCGAGTTCATAAATTCCCTCATCTTTTTCATCCAAAATCCCGATGATATTGAGTAAAGTTGATTTTCCGGAACCGGAACTTCCCATAATGGAAACAAATTCGCCTTCGTTGATGACAAGATCGATTCCCTTCAAGACATGAAGTTTGCTTTTCCCGGTGTCATAAGATTTGTGCAGATCCTTAATTACTAACATTAAGTGACATTTATTTAAAAATATTAGTAGAAAAAAATATTTGTTTGTTACAATCGCGAGTTTCTAGATTTTACAATAATAATTGTTTAACGATTTATTCCGTTATTAAAAGCCTTTTTTTATGTTTGTTTAATGTCTAAAGTTTGCTTTCAGGCAATTTGGGATAAGATTTTTGATAAAAGCAATAGGGACGCAAGTTACGTGTCATTGTGGAAAACTTTTGATGTTAAAACTCAGTGTTTTGACTATTTCCATTTTTTTAATAGAACCTTATTCTCTATTTTTGTTTTCGCCTCCTATAAGGAAAATCAATCAATTTTTGTGGATAATTTTTTAATTTAAATTATTTTAAATCAGAGAGTTATGTGAAGTGCAAAGTTTTTCCACAGGAGTCAATAATATTTTTTTTAAAACCAATTAAGACATGGGAATTTTTGACAAAAGAGTAAGTTACAAGCCGTTTGAATATCCGGAAATTTTGCAGTTCGTGGAAGCGATTAACAAATCATTTTGGGTACATTCCGAAGTAGATTTCACTGCGGATGTACAGGATTTTCACTCGCAACTTGAACCGCACGAAAAAGTGGCGGTAAAACACGCTCTCTTGGCCATCGCTCAAATCGAGGTTTCTGTAAAAACTTTTTGGGGGAATCTTTACAACCACATGCCGAAACCGGAACTGAACGGATTGGGCGCAACTTTCGCGGAATGTGAGTTTCGCCATTCTGAAGCGTATTCAAGATTGTTGGAAGTTTTGGGCTACAACGATGAGTTTACAAGAGTGGTAGAAATTCCCGCCATTAAAAAGAGAATCGATTTTCTTTCTAATGTATTAAAGCACGCCAATTCTGCGACACCGAAAGAATATGTTTCGTCGCTTCTCTTGTTCAGTATTTTGATTGAAAATGTTTCTTTGTTCTCTCAATTTGCGATTATTTTATCGTTCACGAGATTTAAAGGTTATATGAAGAACGTGTCCAACATTATTGCGTGGACTTCCGTTGATGAGCAAATCCACGCCAATGCAGGAATTTATTTAATCAACAAAATTCGTGAAGAGCAACCGGAATTGTTGACCGATTCTGATATAGAAGACATCTACACTTTGGTGGACCATTCCATCACTGTAGAAGAAGAAATCTTGGATTGGATTTTCGAGTTGGGCGAATTGGATAACTTCTCGAAAGAAGATTTGCTGAACTTCATGAAATACCGTGTTGATGACAGTTTGAAAAAAATCGGCATGAAGACACGCTACAACGTAACTCCGGAACAATACCGACCAATGGTTTGGTTCGAGGAAGAAGTTTTCGCCAATTCATTGGATGATTTCTTTGCAAAAAGACCGGTAGATTATACGAAGCATGATAAGAGTATTACGGAGAATGATTTGTTTTAATTTATGCTAATGAATACAAATGGTGAAAATATTTCGACGGTTTTGAATTTTTTGAGAGCAGAAGGATTTAAGAGAACAGTTGATAAGATAGGAACATATTGTACAAATTATGATTTGTATTATAAAAAAATTAGTGATTCTAATTATCTTATTTTGAATCATTTTGGTAAAGAATATAAATCAATTGACAAAGAAGGTTTCGATTTTTGGATTGCAAGTTATCAATCCGAAAAATTGATAGGCAAAACTAGTCCTTCCAATTTTTCAGATATAAGATTAGGATTCAATTTTGAAAGAGATAAAAATTTAATGTTGGAAAGATTAAACTCATTTTGGCGCGAGCGAAGTGAGCGTCAATGAGTTTATAAATTAGATTTATCAATAGGAACGGGTTTTAACCCGTTTTTATGAAGAATGAAAGTTCTTTTGGCTTTATCCAAAATTTATTGAAATTTTTTGAAGCGGAGGATACGTTAAGTTTTGTAGGAAAAGGCTTGAATAAATATTTGGGGAGCGGCGAAGCCGCGAAATGTGGGTAGAAAAAGGTTGAGTAGTTCTTAAGAAGCACCGAAGGTGCGACATGTTGGTTGGGAATTGTTATGCTTATTTATTAGGAGCCCCGAAGGTGCGACATGTTTGGTAGAGAAAATTTGACGAGTTTTTGTGGAGCGCCGAAGGTGCGAAACATCAACAGTTGGGTGCGGGGCGCCCGGAAAAATGTGAGGAATTATTGAGGGAGCGCCGAAGGTGCGAAATTACTTTTAATGGAGAGATTGCTTCGTCCCTCGCAATGACAAACCACCCGTCTTTATAGCCCCGATTGCAGCGGCATCCTTTTGCGAAACGAAGTGCAGCAAAAGATACAGCGGAAAGCGGGACCGAATTTAAATAAAAGCAAAAACTTTCTTGCTCCTGCAAAACCAAGCTTATGAGATAGCTTCGCTTTGCTCGCAATGACAGAGAATAATTATATTTTTGAGGAAATTGATACCTCAGACTTTAAAAAAATACCGTTATGGAAGAAAATACAAATATTTGGTGGCTGAACGAAGAAAGCGAACAAATGCTGAATCGTGGCTACCTTTTGAAAGGCGAAACCGTACAGGGCGCGATTGAAAGAATTACAACCGCTGCCGCGAAACGACTTTATAAACCTGAATTGCAGCCGGCTTTCGAGGAGATGATTACGAAGGGTTGGATTTCTTTTTCGTCGCCCGTTTGGGCGAATATGGGAACTCAGCGTGGACTTCCGATTTCGTGTTTCAACGTACATATTCCGGATAATATTGAGGGAATTACGCATAAATTGGGCGAAGTGATCATGCAGACAAAAATCGGGGGTGGAACTTCCGGTTATTTCGGCGAGCTGAGAAATCGTGGAACTGCGGTGACCGACAATGGGAAATCTTCGGGCGCAGTTTCGTTTATGAAATTGTATGATACCGCGATGGACGTGGTTTCACAAGGTGGTGTTCGTCGTGGTGCTTTTGCGGCGTATTTGGATATTGATCATGGTGATATTGAGGAATTTTTGTCGATTAAAGATATTGGAAGTCCGATTCAGAACTTGTTTACGGGAGTTTGTGTTCCGGATTATTGGATGCAGGATATGATTGACGGCGATATGGACAAACGTAAAATTTGGGCACGAGTTTTAGAGAGCCGCCAACAAAAAGGTTTGCCATATATTTTCTTTACCGACAACGTAAACCGCAACAAACCACAAGTTTACAAAGACCGCGGAATGATGGTGAATGCAAGTAATTTGTGTTCGGAAATCATGTTGCCTTCAAGTGCGGAAGAATCGTTTATTTGCTGTCTTTCCTCGATGAACCTTGAATTGTACGACGAGTGGAAAGACACGAACGCCGTAAAATTGGCGATTTATTTCCTCGATGCTGTTTTGTCTGAATTCATTGAAAAAACGGAAGGAAATTATTATCTAACCGGAGCAAGAAACTTCGCAATGCGTCACAGAGCGCTTGGTTTGGGAGTTTTGGGATATCATTCTTATTTGCAGAAAAATATGATTCCGTTTGAAAGTTTCGAGGCGACGCAGTTTAATGCTCGTGCTTTCAGACATATCAAAGAACAGTCGCTTCAAGCGTCGCAAGAATTGGCGAATATTTACGGCGAACCTGAAATGTTGAAAGGTTACGGAATGCGCAACACGACGTTGATGGCGATTGCTCCGACTACTTCTTCTTCCGCGATTTTGGGACAAACTTCTCCGGGAATCGAACCTTTTGCATCGAATTATTACAAAGCAGGTTTGGCGAAAGGAAACTTTATGCGTAAAAACAAATACCTTGCAAAATTATTGCAGGAAAAAGGTCTCGACAACGAGGAAACCTGGAGAACCATTATGCTGAATCACGGTTCTGTTCAACATTTGAATGAATTGAGTGATGAGGAAAAAGCGGTTTTCAAAACCTTCCGTGAAATCTCACCGATGGAGATTATTTCTCAAGCCGCGCAAAGACAGCAATATATTGACCAAGCGCAATCTTTGAATTTGCAGATTCCTTCAACAATGCCGGTGAAAGATGTGAATTATCTTTATATCGAAGCGTGGAAAAAAGGTGTGAAAACGCTGTATTACCAGAGAAGCTCTTCGGTTTCGAAGGAGTTGATGGTGAATTTTGTAACGTGCTCGAGTTGTGAAGCGTAAAATTCAGAAAAATAACAAGGAGAAAAGAATAAAGATAAGGCCGCGGAAAATTTTTCTGCGGTTTTTTATTGATTTAAATCAAGTTTTTGCATTTAAAATAATTGTAGATTTGTTTTAAAGCTCACCGTATGAAAAATATAATATTGTTATTAATAACCTTTTTATTGGTTGAGTGCAGAGAAACTGGTTCGAACGATTCTTCGACACAAGACATTGTAAAAAGTTCAGTTTCGGGAAAAGTTTATGATTATCAAAGGAATATCCCTGTATCAAATTTTCCCGTAAAATTATTTAGACAGTATAGTGATTTTTGTGGGTATATGTCTTGCATTAGGAACGAGGAAATTGCTACGGCATACTCAGATCAAAACGGGAACTATATCATTAACTTCAATTACATTAAAGATTTAACAAAAAAAAATTATGGTTATGTAATAAAGGTTGAGAACTATTCTAATCATATCGCAGAAAATCTACAAACAACGACAATAAATCCAGGCAATAATAACACCGTTAACATTAATGCTTGGGCGGTGGTAAGGTTAAAAATTCATCTTTCTATATTGAACAATAATAATCCACCACTTTATATTGCGACACATTTAACAACAGAAAGCGGAACATTCAATAATACCGCCGTAAACGGAAATGGGGAACAAGATATAGAATTGATGGCAAAGCCGTCTTGGAATATGGTTCTTCGTTTTTACTATTTTTTAAATAATCAGATACATTTTATTGACAAGCAGGTAAATACAAATAATGATGATTTTCAAAACCTTAATTTCACCATTGATTGTGGTTTATTTTAGTTTCATCTGCAATTGGTTCTCTTGTGGATCTAGAGATTAAATGTAAATCCTTAACTTTAAATCCTCAAAATTTAAATTATGAAATTCGGACAAGTTGATGACCCGTCGCAAATAGATTTTACCCTTCCAAAAGACCATCCAAGAACTGCAGAAATTCTGAAAAAGAATACGAAAGGTCTTGAAGATATTTCCATCGGTTGCGCCAAGTGGAACAAAACCGATTTGAAAGGCTTCTATCCAAAAGGAACGAAAGATGAGTTGACGTATTACGCGACACAGTTTAATTCCATTGAGTTGAACGCGACTTTCTACGGAATGCCTTCTGCGGAACAGGTGCAGACCTGGAAAGAAAAGACCCCAAAAGATTTTAAATTTTTTCCAAAAATTACGAACACCGTTTCTCATTTCAGAAGACTTTTGAATATTACGGATGTCGTGACACAATTTGCAACGGCGGTTTTGAATTTTGATGAAAAGTTGGGAATGGTTTTCCTGCAGCTTCATGATAACTTTAAGCCGAAAGATTACGAGCGCTTAGAAAAATTTATAAAAGATTGGCCTAAAGAAATTCCTCTCGCAATAGAACTTCGCAATAACGAATGGTTTTCAGACGAGGAAGTTTTTGAAAAAACGATGAAACTTTTTGAGGAAAACACTATCACCAACATCATCGTCGATACTGCAGGAAGACGAGATATGCTTCACATGAGATTGACGACGACAAGTGCTTTTATCCGTTATGTTGGAGCCAATGCAGAAAGCGATTATGCAAGATTAGATGATTGGTTGCAAAGATTAACCGATTGGAAAAAACTCGGATTAAAAAATCTATACTTCTTTGTTCATCAAAATCTTGAAAAAGCTTCACCTTTGCTTTCCGCACACTTCATTGAACAAATGAACAAGGATTGGGGAACCGAAATTCATGTTCCGGTAATGGCGGATGCGAAAACTTTATTTTAGTAAGATGCAGTCTAATCGCATTATTCATTTCATTAATAAATTTTATAGATAGAATAAAAGATAAGAACATCCTTAATTATAATAATCTTCAATAAATTAGCAAAAGCAGAAAAAGATGTTTTCAAAATCCTGTGAATACGGCATTAGAGCCTCGATTTATGTCGCAAAACAGTCGGTGAAAGAAAGAAAAGTAGGGCAGAAGGAAATTGCAAAAGCAATCGACTCACCCGAAGCTTTCACCGCGAAAATTTTGCAGAAGCTCACCAAAACAAATGTCATTCGTTCCGCAAAAGGTCCAAATGGTGGCTTTTTCGTTGAAACAGGTGATTTGGAAAGAGTAAAACTTTGGAACATCGTTTTTGCTATTGACGGAAACAGCTTGTTTGAAGACTGCAGTTTGGGCTTGCGGAAATGCAATGCACAAAAACCATGTCCACTTCATCACAAATTTGTGAAAATTAGAGCTGAAATTCGGGAGACGCTCGAAAAAACGACTTTGAAATCTTTGGCTGAAGAAGTTTCAATAGGTGCCGCTTATCTTAAGAGATAAAATTTTTTTATTCTAATAAAGGACTTTTTTGTCCTCTAATTTCTTTTTTTATGAACAATTCATTAATTGGTGAGTCGGGGATTCAGATTACCCTTGTTTTGGTCCTGATTCCGATTTTGGCAGGTTTGCTTATCGCAATCTTAAAAACGTATTCCACTTACAAAAACCTGAAAAGTCGCCGCGAACTTCTGGACCTTGAAAAGAAAATTAAAACGCTTTCCCCAGAAGAAATCCAACAATACGAGTATCGGAAAAAGCAGATGGAATACCAAGTTCCCGAAAACGAACTTTCAGGAAATCTCGCTCCTTCAGACGAAAAAGGAATTATCAGCAACATCAATTCAGTAGAGGAAATCAGAGTAATTCCACATAAGAAAAGCGCGGTTCCACAAAATTATGTTTCGCCACAATTGGCAGAACTCATTCTTTATTTTTTGAGTTTTTCTGTTATGTGGCTGCTCGTAGGAACTTCGGTTGGGGAATATTTAGGAATAAAATTCGTCGCTCCCGATGCAGACCACGTCAGTTGGCTGAGTTTTGGGCGGCTTCGTCCTGTTCACACCAATTTGGTTTTTTGGGGATGGGCTTCTTTTGCGATGGTCGGTTTAGCGTATTATGTTATTCCAAGAGTGAGTAATGTGGGGATTTTCAGTTTGAAACTCGGATGGTATGCCTTAATTTTAATGAATGCCGCCGTGATTTTAGGAACGATTTCTTTAATGGCGGGAATCAATAATGCAGGTGGAGAATACCGAGAATACATTTGGCCAGTCATGGCGCTTTTTGCAGCGGGAATAGCATTGACTTTATATAATTTTTTGAAAACCATTGCCATGCGGAAAACCAAGGAAATCTACGTTTCTAATTGGTACATTGTTTCGGCGGTGATGTATGTGATTGTGATTCTGTTGGTTGCGTATCTTCCATTTTGGCAACACGGTTTAGCGGAAACGATTATTCAAGGTTATTATATGCATCAAGGAGTGGGAATGTGGTTTATGTTTTTAACGCTCGGTTTAATGTATTATTTCCTTCCGCAACAGCTCAACAAGCCGATTTATTCTTACAGTTTGGGAATTTTAGCTTTTTGGACACAAATTCTATTCTATACTTTAATCGGTAGTCATCATTTTATTTTCAGCGCAATTCCGTGGTGGATGCAGACTGTTGCCATCGTCGCAAGCGTTGGAATGGTGATTCCCGTGGTTGCAGGAACGACCAACTTTTTACTCACATTCAACGGAGCTTGGTATCAATTGAAAACAAGTTACACCCTTCCTTTTTATTTGATTGGAATTCTGTTTTACTTTTCAGGTTCACTTCAAGGAACAGCGGAAGCTTTCAGATTTACCAATTTAATTTGGCACTTCACCGATTTCACGGTCGCGCATTCACACATGACGATGTACGGAATCATCACCTTCATGTTGTGGGCGTTTATTTACACGCTCGTTCCACGACTTACAGGAAAAGAACCGCCAAAATTTTGGGTGGGAATTCATTTTTGGCTCGCCCTGATTGGTTTAATGTTTTACATTGTTTCATTAATGATAGGTTCCACAGAAAAAGGTTTGATGTGGATGGCGAAAAAACCATTCATCGAAAGTGTGGTTTTAATGGCTCCTTATTGGTTGTGGCGTGCAATCGGAGGAACGATGATGTGGATTTCGCACTTCGTTTTTGCCTATAATTTTTATAAAATGGTGAATAAAAAACAGGAAGTTGTCATTCCAAGAACGCCCGCCGAAATTTTGGAAGCCAAAAAACAACTTCAAAACACTGAATTCATCCCAACAAAATAGTATCGAACATGGAATTTTATAGTAATCATAAATTGTTATTTTGGTCAGCATTGGTATTTTTCCTGTTTCTGACACTGCAGATTGCGATTTTACCCGCCATTCAAAATCAACAGGTTTATCAACCGCTTCCCGACGCAAAACCTTTAACTAAAGCAGAACAAGCAGGAAAAGATTTATACGTTGCAAATGGCTGTATCGCATGTCACACTCAACAAGTTCGAGGAATTGACCAAGACAAACCTTTCGGAAGCCGACCAAATATTCCCGCAGATTATGCCATGAATCAAAGAATGGATGTTTGGAGAAACACCGCAAATTTGTTGGGTTCAGAAAGAACGGGTCCTGACTTAACCAACATTGGCGAAAGACAACCCAGTGTGGATTGGCAATTGCTGCACCTTTATCAACCGAGAGCAGTGGTGGAACAGTCGGTAATGCCTGCTTATCAATGGCTTTTTAAAGAGAAAGATTATTTGGAAAAAGGAGATATAGAAGTAAAAGTTCCTGAAAAATTCTTACAAAATAAATTCAAAAAAGTAGTCGCAACAAAAGACGCCATGAATTTGGTTGCCTATTTACTATCATTAAAACAATTAAAACTTCCCGACGGAACAAAGCCGCCTGAATTTTTATACAAACAAAAAGAAAAAGCCGCTGCAACAGGAGGTGGAACTGCATTACCCGATGGTGGAGAAATCTACAACGGAAATTGCGTCGCATGTCACCAAGCAAACGGCGAAGGTTTACCGGGAGCATTTCCTCCTTTGAAAGGAAGTCCGATTGTTTTGGGTGACGATTTAAAATTGTACGTAACGATTATTATGAAAGGTTACGACCCGCGTCCGCAGTGGGCAACAATGCCGAATGTGGGAACTGCCGCAAATTTTACGCCCGAAATGGTCACTGCATTAATCAATCACGAAAGGTCAAGTTGGGGAAATACAGCAGCACCTGTAAAATTGGAGGATGTGAAGAAAATTATGGATGAAATTAAATAAGAGGTCATCGGTTTATTAAAGTTTAGAATTGTTAATAGTAGTTACGAAATCAATAGGAACGGGCTTTAGCCCGTTCAAAAAATGGAGAAAATTCCTTTGGCTTTAGCCAAAATTTATAGATTTTATAAAATGAAAATTTATCATAAAATTGAAACCAACAAAATGAAAAATCTAAAGAATAACATCACCTTAATTTTCCTGTTCATCGTGAATTTTGCTTTCGCATGTGATGCCTGCAAACTTCAGCAACCGAAAGTCACCCAGGGATTTACGCACGGAACAGGACCTGAAAGCAAGTGGGATTGGTTAATCGTTGCAATCATCGCTGTAATCACCGTTTACACTTTAATTTATTCCATTAAATATATTGTGAAACCGGGCGAAAAAGACAAAAACCACATTAAATATTCCATTTTAAATTAATTTCTAAAGTTTAAAGAAATGACCAAAGATAAAACGAGCGTCGTACTTTTCATCGATGATGATCCGCAACCCATTGCAGATCTGGAAACACCAATTGTTTTCGATTTCGACACCACGAAATTGACGGACGGTGAACATACCTTGAAAATCGTCAGCAAATCTCCCACAGGAAGGGAAGGAATTCGACTCATTAAGTTTATGGTGAAAAACGGACCCGCAATCAGCATCGAAGGTT
Organism: Candidatus Kaistella beijingensis; assembly: GCF_020084865.1. Lineage (NCBI taxonomy): Bacteria > Pseudomonadati > Bacteroidota > Flavobacteriia > Flavobacteriales > Weeksellaceae > Kaistella > Candidatus Kaistella beijingensis. Next base: position 2,561,431 of record NZ_CP071953.1, read on the forward strand.
TAAAGGAAAACGATATTGTTGATGGAACTTTTCCTTTAATGATCAACGCGTACGACAAAGGAAACCAAAAAAGTTTCGTGATTGAAGGCAGCGAAACTCCGCAAACTGTTCCCGTTTGGATGTGGATTCTCATCCTCGTTATCGCAGCTTGGGGAGCATATTACGGGATTACTTATTTTACAGGATTTCCATATTAGTTTTTATTGATATATTGAGAAAGCGGCTTCAAATTTTTTTGAAGCCGCTTTTATATTTTGAAAATATTGCACGAAAATCTACGCCAAAAATTCAATCTCTTTGTCCTTGAAATCGTTTTTGTCAACCAGTTTGTTCATGGTTTTCAGCATTTTCTTGCGTAATTGTGCCAATTTCCTAATGTTCTTATCTTCGCTGTAATCGAAAATATTGTCTTCAAAAGAAAATGTGTCTCCTTTTTTAAATTCGATCTTGTTTTTCTTGGCTTCCTTCAAAAGCATCATGTTGGTCATCGTTTCCAACAAATGATGTTCAGAAAACGCGAGGTTTTTCAACGTTCTTAAAACTTGTTTTTTATATTTTTTCTTCGCGCCCATAATATTTAATCTTAATTTTTTTTATATAAATTCCCAACTCCCAATCTCGAATCTCGAATCTCGAAACGGGTTTCAAAGTTAACCAATTTTCCTCGAACATAACCCAAAATCCCTATCTTTGTTCACCATGCCGAAAAACGAACTTCTTTCACTTATCGCTCTTGCCAAAAACAAGGACCAAAAAGCGCAAACCAAACTCATTAATTTGTTTTGGGTGGATGTTTTCAGTTTTGTGATGAAGAAAGTTCAGGATGAAAATGTGGCGGATGAAATTACGGTTTCCGTTTTTTCAAAAGTTTTGTCTAAACTTGAAATGTATGACCCCAATTTTCAGTTCAAGACTTGGATTCTCACCATCGCGCAAAATTCCGTCATCGATTATTGGCGTAAGAAATCTCGTGAAAATGAAGACTCAACCGACAACTTCGACAATATTAAAAATCAGTTTGCACGGTCACCCGAAGAACTTTTAATTTCCGAAGAAGAACAGAAACAAATTATTTCCGTGATCGAAAGCTTGGATTCCAATTATCAGGACATCATCCGACTTAGATTTTTTGAGGAAAAAAGTATCAAAGAAATTGCGGAAGAATTAAATCTCACCATTGCCAACACGAAAGTGAGAATCATGCGCGCCAAAAAAGTTCTCGCAGAATTACTGAAAAACAACGAGTTCGACGATTAACCAAACCAAATTCTAAATTCGTAAATTTGGAAATTAATTTTTAAGTCAATTTTTGCACACTTTTGCGCAACTGTATCAGATAAAAACTTTTGTAACTTTTGCGGTAAAAATATTGCATCACATTTATTAATAATGAGCGAAACAGTTACCAATAACACCATTCAAAAACCAAAATGGATTCGGGTAAAACTTCCAACCGGGAAAAATTACCGCGAACTCAGAACTTTGGTCGATAAATATAAACTCAACACCATTTGCCAAAGCGGAAGTTGTCCGAACATGGGCGAATGTTGGGGAGAAGGAACGGCAACTTTCATGATTCTCGGAAATATTTGTACCAGAAGTTGCGGATTCTGTGGCGTAAAAACTGGAAAACCACTCGACGTTAATTGGGATGAGCCCGAAAAAGTGGCGCGTTCCATCAAGTTGATGAAAATCAAACACGCGGTTCTCACTTCTGTTGACCGAGATGATTTGAAAGACATGGGTTCTATTTTGTGGGCAGAAACCGTGAATGCAGTTCGCAGAATTTCTCCCGGAACAACGATGGAGACTTTGATTCCCGATTTCCAGGGAATTACCAAACATATTGACAGAATTTTGGAAGTGGCTCCCGAAGTCATTTCCCACAATATGGAAACCGTGAAAAGATTGACGCGCGAAGTTCGCATTCAGGCAAAATACGAACGAAGTCTTGAAGTTTTGCGATACATGAAAGAAGCCGGACAAAATCGCACAAAGACAGGATTAATGCTTGGTTTAGGTGAAGAAAAAGATGAGGTTTTCCAAACGATTGAAGACATCAGAAATGCGAATGTGGATGTAATCACGATTGGACAATATCTTCAACCCACCAAAAAACATTTACCCGTAAAAAAATTCATCACTCCTGAAGAATTCAACGAGTTTGGAGATTTTGCAAGAAATTTAGGTTTCCGACATGTGGAAAGTTCACCGTTGGTGAGAAGTTCTTATCACGCAGAAAAGCATATTCATTAATTTCCTGTAAAATTTCTTGACCTAGGAGATTTGAGTAAGAAAAATTGAAATTTTTAAAGCCAAAATATTCCTCACTGTGTTCGGAATGAAAATATTCTTGATGTAAACGTTAGAAGAAAAGATTCGGCGCGACGAAGTCGCGCCGAATCTTTTCCAATCATAAAATAAAGTGAGAAGCGTCATTCCGAACGAAGTGAGGAATCTTAAAAATAACAATTTTGGCCCAACATCATAAAATTGTTTATCTTTAAAATCAAATCCCAAATTATTTGTCATGAAATTCCTAAAATTATCCATTATCGCTTTCTTTTCATTATTTGCAATTTCCTGCAAGGAAAACAAAAGTACCAATCCAAATAAAACGGAGACAGCCGTTTCAAAAAATATTAAAACGGAAGACGTGGTTTACAATATTCGAGGAATAAATTATAAATCTTTTGCTGCATTTACAACAGACTCGGATCAACCAAAACCAGTTGTGATGGTGATTCCCGAATGGTGGGGTTTAAATGACTATGCAAAAAGTCGGGCAAAACAACTCGCAGAATTGGGTTATTTCGCAATGGCGGTTGATTTTTATGGTGAAGGAAAGGTGGTGGATAATCCTGAAGAAGCGGGCCAATTAGCGCAACCGTTTTACCAAATTCCCATCAATGCAAAAATGATTTTCGATGCCGCAAAAGCTAGAGTGGTGACTTATCCCAATGCAGACCATTCTAAAATTGCAGTAATTGGTTACTGTTTCGGAGGTGCGCAAGCTTTGAATATGGCGCGACAGGAAAGTGATCTGAAAGGTGCTGTTTCCTTCCACGGAAATCTGATGACTGGTGTAAAACCAAAAAACAACAAAGTAAAAATCCTCGTCTGCAACGGAGCAAACGACACTTTTGTTTCTCCGGAAGAAATTGCAGCCTTCAAAAAAGAAATGGATTCCGCCAAAATCAATTACACTTTTATCGATTATCCAAACTCGCTGCATTCCTTTACCAATCCCGCCTCTACGGAAGTCGGCAAAAAATTCAACATGAAAATCGCCTACAACAAAGAAGCCGACGAAAAATCATGGAACGACATGAAAAAATTTCTCGCCGATATTTTCAAATAGAATTTTCAACAAACGTAGGAACGCGCCATAAAGGCGCATTCAAAAATTCGGGCGCAACTTTGTTGCGCCCGAATTTTTTTATATGGAAATCATTTTAAGCTGTCTTAAAATATTTTCTCAACTTCCAAGCCATTTTTTCGTGCTCTTGAATAAGTCCTGTTAAGAAGTCTGCGGTTCCAACATCACCATATTTGGTGTCGCATTCGTCGATAAATTTTCTTAATGCTTTGACGATGGTTTCGTGGTCTGAAACCAATTCTTTCAACATTCCTTGGTTGTCTGGAACTTTTCCAGGGGTTTCCTTCAGTTGAGATAATTTTGCAAATTCAGAAGTGGTTCCGATGGCTGTTCCGCCAAGTGTAGAGATTCTTTCTGCAACCTCGTCAATGGCTTCTGCAATTGCATCATATTGAGCTTCAAATAGTTGGTGAAGCTCCATAAAATTATCACCAGAAAGATTCCAGTGGAATTTTCTCAATTTAATGTAAATAACATTTCCGTCTGCCAAAACTTTGTTCAGCAAATCGTTCACGGAGTTCAAATTTTTCTGTGTAATTCCTAAATCGGGTTTCATAATAGTATTTTGTTTAAGTTAAAATTTAGTTCTTTTTTAAAAATTCATGGAAATTACAACTTAGGGTTTGGGGAAATTAATTTCGATGAATTTTTTCCTTTTAAATATGTAAATTTCCTTCTACACCGTCGCTGTTGTCGGTCTTTTTTCCCGTAATTGCAGCCGTAGCAAAAGTTAAAAACGAAACCAATTTTCCCGCTTTTGTGTCCCAATAATACGTCTCATCGGGCGTCACACGAATCACCGAAACTTTCGGGTCGTCTTTTCCTTCCTCAAACCACGCACTTGCAAGTGGTGTCCATTTTTCTTCAATCGTGTTCTTGTCCCGATAAATATATGCTTTCCCGTAAACAGAAAGATATTCCGAACTTCCATTATTCATGAAAAGCAGTTGCACTCGGTTATCTTCCAAGATTTCAAAATTCTTGTTGCTTTCCGAACTGCTCAAAAACCACAGGTTTCCTTCCTCGTCGGTTTCCCGCAAACTCATCGGTCGCGCCGCAATCGGCAGAGTTTCCAAATTCGTGCAAAACATGCACATTCTCGCGCTTTCCGAAAGTTTCTTCAACTTCGCAATCGCTTCTTTTTGACTTAAATTTTCTGTTGACATAATTTATATTTTTTAGTGTTGGTTTTTTTAGGAGCAAGAAGATTTTCGCTTCTATTAAAGTTCGGTCCCGCTTTCCATTTCAATCTTTTTTGCGGCGGCGAAGCCGCCGCAAAAAAGGATTTCCATTACAATCGGGGCTAGAAAATTCTGTCGGTTATTTTTCGACAAGAACAAAATCTTCTAAACAACAATTAAACCATACCACAAATATTTTGATTTTAATTTGTTAAATAAATCTTAAAACGTTTAAATTGATAAAATCAATGAACTTTAATTATTGAAGTAATATTTTAGGGCTCGATTTTTGATAAACAGCACAAAAATAAACGTATGGACCTCAAATCAAACGAACCATTTTGGCTCGTAAAAAACGGAATTATTTCTTCTTATCCCTCTTTAAAAAATGACGAGAGTTGTGATGTGCTCATCATAGGTGGTGGAATCACAGGAAGCTTAATTGCCCATCAAATGGTCAAAGACGGCCACAAAACGATCCTCATCGACAAGCGAGAGATTGCCAACGGAAGCAGTTCCGCTACAACTTCAATGCTTCAATATGAAATCGATATTCCTCTTTACGAACTCATCGAAAAAATCGGCGAAAAAGGTGCGGTGGAAAGTTATGAAGCATGTTCAAAATCGATAGATGATTTGGCAAAAATCTCTAAAGAAATCAAATCCAATGCAGGTTTTGAAAAAAAGGATTCTTTGTATTTCGCCTCGAAAAAGAAAGATGTTTCGTGGCTTCAAAAAGAATTCGAAGCACGCAAAAAAGCAGGTTTCAAGGTGAAATGGTTGGAACCCGAACAAATTTCCAAAAAATTCGGATTGCAAAAAACCTTCGGCGGAATTCTTTCCGAACAAGGCGCAAGTATCGACGCTTTTAAATTCGCTCACGAACTTTTAGATTTCAACGTCAAAAAAGGCTTAAAAATTTTCGACAAAACCGAAATGAAATCCGTGAAATATCACAAAACTTTCAATGAGGTTCTCACCACCGAAAATCACAGAATCAAGGCGAAGAAAATCATTTACTGCATCGGCTACGAGAGCAAAAGTTTAATCAATGAAGATTTTGTGAAACTGAAAAGTACTTTTGCAGTCGTTTCAGAAATTGACGAAAAAAAGCTGGAGAAATTTGGAAACACGCTTTTCTGGAACACCGATGATCCTTACATTTATATGCGTACAAACGATGATGGAAGACTTTTAATTGGTGGTGGCGACGAAGATTTTCGCGATCCAGAAAAACGCGACGCGATGCTTTCGCAGAAAGAAAAGGAAATTTTAAAAACCCTAAAGAAAATCCTTCCAGAATATCAATTTTACACCGATTTTACTTGGGCAGGAACTTTCGGCGAAACCAAAGATGGACTTCCTTACATCGGAACACACAAAAATTTCAAGAATTCCTATTTCGTTTTAGGTTTTGGCGGAAACGGCATCACTTTCTCCGTCACTGGAATGGAAATGGCTTCCAATTTTATGAAAAACAAGAAACATGCTTTAACGGAATTTTTTAAATTCGGTAGATAATTATGAAACTCGTCGAATTCACCAACAAAGGCATTTACTGCATCCCCGGAAAATTCTACATCGATCCTTGGAAACCTGTCGATTTGGCGATAATTTCACACGGACACGGCGATCATGCAAGATGGGGAATGAAAAAATATTTGTGTCACCATTTCACAAAACCCATTCTCAAACACAGAATCGGTAAAGACATCGAAGTTCAAGGCGTAGAATACGGCGAAGAAATCAACATCAATGGCGTAAAAGTTTCTTTTTTTCCGGCAGGACATATCGTCGGTTCCGCCCAAATCCGAATGGAATATAAAGGTTTTGTCACAGTCTTTTCCGGCGATTACAAAGTTCAGGATGACGGACTTTCAACTCCTTTTGAATTGGTGAAATGCAACGAATTCATTACAGAAAGCACTTTTGGTTTGCCGATTTACAATTGGCTTTCTCCCGAACAATATTCCGAGCAGATGAAAACTTGGGTGGAAAAAAACCGCGAACAGGGAAAAACCTCTGTTTTCATCGGCTACTCTTTAGGAAAAGCGCAACGAATTATGAAGTCGCTTGAAGGTTACGGCAAGATTTTCGTCCATCATTCCATAGGAAAAATTAATGAAGCCATCGAATCTTCAGGAATTCAAATCCCTGAATATGAAACCGTTTATTTTAATGATGATTTAAAAAAAGTGAATCAGGAAATCGTCATTCTGCCACCTGCTTTGCTCGATTCCAACTTAATCCGAAAAATTCCAAATCGAGCAACAGGAATTTGTTCCGGTTGGATGCAGGTTCGAGGTTCGAGAAGATGGCGCTCTGCTGATGCCGGTTTTGCCATTTCCGATCACGCTGATTGGAACGGACTTTTAGAAACGGTAAAAGCAACCGGCGCCGAAAAAGTTCATGTTACACACGGACAAACCGCAGTTTTTTCAAAATATTTAAACGAACTCGGAATCGATGCCGATGAAGTGAAAACAAATTACGGCGACGAAGAAACGGAAGAAAAAGAAATCCTTGAAGGAAATAAATAACACTAAAACCAAAAATATTTCAAAATCTCATATCCCGAAATACGAAGCTCGTAACTCGTTCCTTGCAAATGAAAACCTTCGCCCAACTCATAACCTCTTTGGAAAGCACCAACAAAACCAACGCAAAAATCGATGCGATGGTTCATTACCTACAAACCGCTCCCGAAAATGACAAACTTTGGTTTCTTGCATTGTTCACCGGAAAACGTCCGAAAAGACCTGTCAATACAAATCTTTTAAAATTATGGGCTTTAGAAATTACCCAACTTCCGGAATGGCTTTTTTTGGAAAGTTATTCTTCAGTCGGTGATTTGGGAGAAACTTTATCGCTTATTTTGCCACCTCCAGTAAATGAAATCGACAAGTCACTTTCACAATGGATGTCGGAATTGATTGATTTAAAAGACAAAACCGAAGAAGAGAAAAGGATATATGTGATCGAAAGTTGGAACGGTTTAAATTACACTGAACGATTTATTTTCAACAAGTTAATTGGCGGAAGTTTTCGAATTGGAGTTTCCAAAAAATTGTTAATCAATGCTTTGTCGAAATATTCTGAAATTGATTCAAGTCAGTTGATGCACAGCATTATGGGAAAATGGAATGTGGAAGAAACGAATTTTGAGGATTTAATTTCCGGAACCAATATCAATCCAGACAATTCAAAACCTTACCCGTTTTGTCTCGCTTATCCGATCGAGAAAGAAATTCACGAACTCGGAAATCCCGAAGATTGGCAAGCGGAATACAAGTGGGACGGAATTCGCGGACAATTAATCAAACGAAACAATGAAATTTTTCTTTGGTCGCGAGGAGAAGAATTGGTCACACCGCAATTTCCCGAACTCGTTTCTGCTTTAGAAAAGATGGAAGGTGACTTTGTTTTGGATGGCGAAATTTTAGCAGTAGTTGACAATCAGGTTTTGAATTTTAACGAGCTTCAAAAACGTTTAAACCGAAAAACAATCACCGCAAAAATGTTGAAGGAAATTCCGGTTAAATCCTTTGTTTACGATATTTTGGAGTTTAATGGCGAAGATTTGCGGGAAAAACCATTATCGGAAAGAAGAGCAATACTTGAAAAACTCATCAATGAAAATCCTCACGAAAACATCAAACTTTCTGAAATAATACAATATAAAAATTGGGAAGAATTAACCGAAATTCGTTCCAATTCAAGAGAAAACAACAGCGAAGGTTTGATGCTGAAACAGAAAAATTCCCACTATCATTCCGGAAGAAAAAAAGGCGATTGGTGGAAATGGAAAGTCGATGCTTTAACGATTGACGCCGTTTTGATTTACGCCCAAAAAGGAAGCGGAAGAAGAAGCGGTTATTACACCGATTATACTTTCGCCGTGAAAAAAGAGGATCAATTGGTCACGATTGCAAAAGCGTATTCCGGGTTAACCGACAAAGAAATTATGGAAGTCAGCAAGTTTGTTACAAAGAATTCATTAGAAAAATTCGGACCTGTCCGAACCGTAAAACCAGAATTGGTTTTCGAAATAGCATTTGAAGGAATTGGTTATAGCAATCGCCATAAAAGTGGTGTTGCATTGCGTTTTCCAAGAATTGTTCGTTGGCGACGCGATAAAAAAGTAGATGAAATTGACGATATTGAAGAGGTGAAAAAACTCATTAGATAATTAGAGAGAAATTTTTGTAATAACAATTTTCAATTAAAGACTTTGTCATCCTGAGGTAAAGTTTATCCTGAGCTCGTCGAAGGAAAGGATGCTTTTAGACAAAAATTCCAAAACAATTTTAATTAAATGCCCGAAAAATTCCAATCTTCCGAAGGCTACAAAATCGTTCAAAAATGGTTGAACGAAAAAGATTTCGTGCCTTTCGGATTTCAAATGGAAACTTGGGAGAAATTTGGGAAAAATTACAGCGGAATGGTCATCGCACCGACTGGATTTGGAAAAACATTCTCTGTTTTTTTAGCGGTGATCATTGACTTTCTAAATCATCCGGAAAATTATAAAGACGGTTTAAAGTTACTGTGGATTACGCCGCTTCGTGCATTGGCAAAAGACATCGCAAAAGCAATGACAGAAGCCATCGACGAAATAGGTCTCGATTGGAACGTAGCCGTTCGAAACGGAGATACGCCACAATCGGAAAGGGTTTCACAGACCAAAAAAATGCCCGAAATTTTAATCATCACGCCCGAAAGTTTGCAACTTCTTTTGGCTCAAAAAAATAATCAAAGATTTTTCAAAAGTCTAAAATGTGTTGCGGTTGACGAGTGGCATGAACTTTTAGGCTCGAAACGCGGTGTTTTGGTGGAGTTGGCTTTGTCGCAAATTTTATCGTATCAAAAAAATATCAAAATTTGGGGAATCACCGCAACCATCGGTAATCTCGATGAAGCAATGGAAGTTTTGATTCCCTACAAAATCAAAAAAACAAAAGTCGTTGCCAAAGAAAAAAAGAAAATCGACATTCTTCCGGTTTTTCCTGACGAGGTTGAAATTCTTCCTTGGGCAGGACATCTAGGCGGAAAACTCGTCGATAAAGTGGTTCCCATTATTTTGGAAAGCAAAACGACTTTGGTTTTCACGAACACTCGAAGTCAGGCGGAAATGTGGTATCAAATGCTGTTGAAAGAATATCCCGATTTTGCAGGTCAAATCGCGATTCATCACAGTTCCATCGATCGAGAATTGAGAATTTGGATCGAGGAAAATTTAAGTTCGGGTTATTTGAAAGCGGCGATTTCAACTTCCTCATTGGATTTGGGAGTCGATTTCAAACCAGTTGATACCGTCATTCAAATCGGTTCCAGCAAAGGTGTCGCGCGATTTTTACAACGAGCGGGAAGAAGCGGACATTCCCCATTTGAAACTTCGAAAATTTATTTTGTTCCCACTCATTCCTTAGAATTAATCGAGGTTTCCGCCTTGAAAGAAGCCGTGAAACAAAAAGTCATCGAGCCAAGAATTCCGCAAGTGATGACTTTCGATGTGTTGGTTCAGTTTCTCATGACTTTGGCGGTTGGAGATGGTTTTGAGGAGAAAAAATTATTTAAGCAAATCAAAAACACTTTCGCTTTCCGAGAAATTTCGGAAGAAGAATGGATGAGTTTATTACAGTTTATCACAATTGGAGGCGGCGCACTGAAAAATTATCAGGAATATCATAAAGTCGTCATCGAAAACGGAATTTATAAAGTCACGAACCGCAGAATTGCCATGCTTCATCGGATGAACGTCGGCGTTATTGTAAGCGATGCGATGATGAAGGTAAAATTCGTTAGCGGCGGTTACATCGGAATGATTGAGGAATATTTCATCACTCGCTTAAAACCTGAAGACAAATTTATTTTGGCGGGGAGAGTTTTGGAAATTTCCCACATCAAAGAAATGACGGTTTATGTGAGAAATGCAAAAGGTAAAGCGCAAATTCCGAGTTATTTGGGAGGACGATTGCCTTTGACCTCTTATTTGAGTCAGTTTTTGCGATTGAAATTATCTGATTCTTTGCAGGCGAAATCTTTTGAAAAAGAGTTGAAATTTCTGCATCCGCTTTTGGTAAATCAAGAGGAAAATTCACATATTCCGAAAGATGACGAGTTTTTGGTGGAAATGATTGAAACCCGCGATGGACACCACCTTTTCATGTATCCGTTTGAGGGGAGATTAATCCATGAAGTCATGTCGGCTTTAATTGCTTTTAGGATTTCTAAAATTACGCCGATTTCGTTTTCCATGGCGATGAACGATTACGGTTTTGAATTGTTGAGTTCGCAGGAAATTCCCATCAATCAAGAGAATTTGAAGAAAATCCTTTCCAAGGAAAACCTGATTCAAGATGTTTTGAGCAGTGTAAACGCAACCGAAATGGCGCGACGGAAATTTCGGGATATCGCCGTCATTTCAGGAATGGTGGTTCAGAATTATCCCGGTTTGCAAAAAAACAATAAAAGTTTGCAGGCAAGTTCGGGTTTGATTTTCAATGTTTTGGAAGATTACAATCCTGAAAATTTATTGCTGAAGCAAGCCTATACCGAAGTTTTCAACCAACAAATCGACGAACACCGTTTGATGGAAGCGTTTAAAAGAATCGAGAATTCTAAAATTATTCTGAAATTTGCGAATGCGTTCACACCGTTAAGTTTCCCGATAAAAGTCGATAGCCTAAGACAAAGTTTGTCGAGCGAAGATTTAGACGCAAGAATTTTGCGGTTGCAAAATGAGTCGATGAAAAAAAACAAAAAACGATAATGTAGAGACGCGATTTATCGCGTGTCACAGCAAGAATTGCGCAATCAAAAAATATTCAAAACGAAACCTTTAAAAATGCGTCCAAACAAACCACAAAAGTCACAAAAGTGATAAATCTATTTTTGACCTTTTTAAATTAATAACCTATAAGAACACAAAATTGAAAATCGAAGATTTTCAAACTTTTGTGCGCTAAATTGGGTTTTTAAGATTTAGATTGCATCAACATATTCTTTTGGGACTTTTGTGGTTAAATTACTTTTCACATAATTTGTTTTTATCGATTTTTGCAGTTACAAATTATGATTCAAACCCTTTCAAAAAATATCCAAAACGAAACCTTTAAAAATGCGTTCAAATAAACCACAAAAGTCACAAAAGTGATAAATCTATTTTTGACCTTTTTAAATTAATAACCTATAAGAACACAAAATTGAAAATCGAAGATTTTCAAACTTTTGTGCGCTAAATTGGGTTTTTAAGATTTAGATTGCATCAACATATTCTTTTGGGACTTTTGTGGTTAAATTACTTTTCACATAATTTGTTTTTATCGATTTTTGCACTTACAAATTATGATTCAAACCCTTTCAAAAAATATCCAAAACGAAACCTTGATGTTCACCAACCAAAAAGCCATCTTTTGGGAACGTGAAAAAACCGTAATTATCAGCGATTTGCACGTCGGAAAATCTGCGCATTTTAGAAAAAGTGGAATTGCTGTTTCTTCCGAAATTCTTCTGGATGATTTGAAGGTTTTGGAAAATCTAATTGAGTATTTTCAAGCCGAAAAACTCATTATTGTTGGCGATTTATTTCATGCGGGAATGAACAGCGACCTCAACATTTTCTGCGAATGGCGAAACAAATATTCTTCTTTAAAAATTATTTTGGTTAAAGGAAATCACGACCGAATTCAAGCCAAATTTTACGAAGAAAATTGTATTGAGATTGTTGAAGATTTAATAGATATTGAACCGTTTACTTTTATTCACGAACCCAATAATCATTCCGAAAAATTCTCTATTTCTGGTCATATTCATCCTGGAATTATTCTTTATGGAAAAGCGAAACAGGCGATAAAACTTCCTTGTTTTGCGATTTCCGAAAATCAAATTATTTTGCCCGCGTTCAGCAAATTTACCGGGCTTTACACCAAACCGCTTCATCAAAATTTCAAATTTATTGCATTTACAAAAGGCACTATTTTTGAAGTTTAGCAGGAAAATAATTTTATGAAAAACTTCACAAAAATTGCAGTTCCCGTTGCTCTGGGGATTTTAGGTCTGTTTATTTTCAATTCATGTTCGGTCGGAATTCCGAAAGGTGCAAAAGCGATTCAGAATTTCGATTCCAAAAAGTATCTCGGAAAATGGTATGAAATCGCCCGTTTCGATTATCGTTTTGAGAGAAATATGAACAACGTCACGGCGACTTATTCCCTAAAAGATAACGGAAATATTAAGGTGGACAACAAAGGATTTGATTACGTAAAAAACGAATGGAAAGAAAGTATCGGCGAGGCGAAATTCGTAAATGAACCGACAGAAGCTCGTTTGAAGGTTTCTTTTTTCAAACCAATTTGGGCGGGTTACAACGTGATCGATTTGGACGAAAATTATAAATACGCTTTGGTTGCAGGAAACAATTTGGATTATTTGTGGATTCTTTCCCGTGAAAAAACAATCCCTGAAAGTTTTAAACAAAGATTTTTGGAAAAAGCAAAAAAAATCGGCTACAAAACGGAAAACCTCATTTGGGTAAAACATGATTAGTTACTTAAACCACAAAAGGCACATAAGAAATTGTTGTGGCTCAACTCTAAAATTTTATTACTTATAAAATAATTCGCAAAAGATGAAAATCTGAAGATTTTCAGTTTTGTGTCCTTTTCTATGCTTCATTTGTAAAAAAATAAGCGAAATTTGTAGAAAACATTCTATGAACGCGTCCATCCTCATCATCGGCGACGAGATACTTTCGGGAAATACTTTAGACACCAATTCCAACTTTATCGCTTCGGAATTAAAAAATATCGGAATTTCAGTTTCAAGAATTTTTACTGTGCCGGATCAAATCGAAACAATCAAAAATGGATTGAAATCCGCCACGCAAATTTCGGAAATCGTCATAACAACAGGCGGAATCGGACCTACAAAAGATGACAAGACCAGAACTGCTTTCGCCGAATTCTTCAATGATAAATTGGTTTTGGATGACGAAACTTTCGAACATCTACAACAGCTTTTAATTAAAAGAAAACGGGAACATCTTCTCGACATCAATAAAAGTCAGGCGATTGTTTTATCCAAAGCGAAAATTTTTCAAAACGAAAACGGAACCGCACCCTGTCAAATGATCGAAGAAAATGGGAAACTCGTTTTTTCGCTTCCCGGTGTTCCTTTCGAGGTGAAACCTTTGATTAAGAATCAAATCATTCCTTATTTAAAAGAGAGATTTTCATTAAATCATATCGTAACAAAAATTATTTCTGTCGTCGATTTTCCTGAGAGTTTGCTTTCTGCAACCATTGAAGATTGGGAACTTTCTCTCCCCGAAAATATTTCACTTTCTTATTTGCCGATTGGAACGCGAATTAAATTGCGATTGACTTCAACTGGAAATGATTTACAAGAAATTCAAAATCAATTAGATGCGGCAATTGAAAAACTAAAACCTTATATCTCTGAAAAAGTAATTTCCTGGGACGGCAACGAAATTCAGGAAATTTTGAAGGAAGTATTAACGGAAAGAAATCTCACCGTTTCCACGGCGGAAAGTTGTACGGGTGGAGAATTGTCGCGATTAATTACATCAGTTTCAGGCAGCTCGAAATATTTTTTGGGCGGAATTATAGCATATGATTATCATAAAAAAATAGAAATTTTAGGAGTTTCGGAAAGAACAATTTTAGACAAAACGGTGGTTTCCGAAGAAGTTGCACAGGAAATGAGTTTGGGTTGCCAAAAATTATTTAAAACCGATATTTCACTTTCTACAACGGGAGTTTCCGGGCCGAATTCCGATGATTTTAATAATGAAATTGGAACAGTGTTTTATTCGATTCGGGTGAAAGATTTTGAAAGAACCAACCGTCTATTTCTTCCGCATCTGGAAAGAAATGATTTTGCCAATTTTGTTTCACAAAGGATTCTACAGGATTTGGTGGAGGTTTTAATTAAAATGGAATGATTTTGAAATAAATCTCCATTCAAAACGTTTAAGAATCGAACCAAAAATTTAACAATGAAAAAGAGTATTGCAGTTTTTTTGTTTTTTACGATGCAGTTAATATTTGCTCAAACCGTGAAAAACATGGGCGATTTTTCTTCCCTGAAAGTTTACGACAAAATTAGTGTGACGCTGATTCCATCCGATGAAAGCAGAATACAAATTGATCAATCCGAATCGGAAGTGGAAATTGTTAATAAAAACGGAGAGTTGAAAATTAGAATGATTCCACAAAAAATTCTGCAAGGAAGCAGCACCACGGTGAAGGTTTTTTACGAGAATCTGAATGATATTCAGGCAAGTCAAGGTTCCTCTGTTTCATCTGCACAAATTGTAGAGTCGAATTCGCTTAATCTTACTTCCAATGAAGGTTCAAAAATCAATCTCAAACTGGAGACAGAAAATTTAAATATAAAAATCAATTCAGGCGGAATTATGCAGCTTTCTGGCAATGCAACCCAACAAGATGTGGTGGTAAATTCAGGCGGGAAATATTTGGCTGAAAATCTGCAGTCGCAAAATGCGACAGTTACAACCAATGCGGGTGGATTCGCAGAAGTGAATGTTTCTGATGCGGTAAATGCAACAACAAGAGCAGGAGGAATCATCGATGTTTACGGAGATCCTGATGAACGTAACGTGAAAAATGTAATTGGCGGAAAAATTAATTTTAAATAAAATCGAAACAAACCATTCAAAAGAATGGTTTTATTTTTTCGTAACTGTAACGTTGGAGAAAAATATTCTACTAAATAATAAACAGCTTTTTTATGAAAAACCTCAATATCGGTATTCTTGCTTTTGCTGGAATCATTGCACTAAACTCTTGTGCAACGAAAGTTCCAACGCCACCTCCAACTCCTGAAACACCACAAACTCCAATGGTTACCAAGACCGAAAATCCTGAAAATGGACTCGATTTATCCACGTTCGACAAATCGGTTCGTCCGCAAGATGATTTCTACAACTATGTGAACGGAAGTTGGATGAAGACGGCGAAAATTCCTGCCGATAAATCAACGTGGGGAAGCTTCAACAAATTGGCAGAAGATACCGATAACAACTCAATGACGATTCTCAATTCTTTGTTGAGCGATAAATTTGCAGAAGGAAGTGAAGGCAAAAAAATCCAGGATTTGTATGCAACTTACATGAATACGGACAAGCGAAATGCAGACGGTGTTGCTCCAATTAAATCTGACCTCGCCAAAATCGACGCCATAAAATCAGTTGCAGATTTACAGAATTATTTAATTGAAGCGACCAAAAACGGGGAAAATCCTTTTTATTCGTGGGGTGTTTTTTCTGATTTGAAGGACTCTAAAATGAATGCGGTTTACATGGGCGACGCTTCTTTGGGAATGGGACGTGATTATTTTCAAAAAGTAAATCCAAAAAATACGGAAGCTCTTGCTGAATACACAAAGTATGTCGCTTCGATGTTGGATGTTTTGGGTTATAAAAACTCAACAACTGCTGCTCAAAATATTGTGAATTTCGAGAAAACGATGGCGCAAACTTTATTGACGAATGAGCAGATTCGCGATGCGACTTTGCAGTACAATCCGCAAACTATGCCGCAATTGAAGAATTTGGTGAAAAGTGTTGATCTACCGAAATATTTAACTTCTGTTGGTGTGAATACGGATAAAGTAATTGTTGGTGAACTGAAATATTACCAAAATCTAGACAAGTTTCTCACTGCCAAAAATATTCCTTTGATTAAGGATTACATGAAATATCACCTTCTTTCAGGAAGTGCAAATTATCTTTCCAAAGATTTGGATGAGAAAAAATTCGCTTTCTACGGAAAATATCTTCGCGGTCAACAGGAACAAAGAGCTCAAAACAAACGTGCCTTCGAACTCATCAACGGAACTTTGGGTGAAGCTTTCGGGAAATTGTATGTGGATAAATATTTCCCTGCAGAAGCAAAAGCACAAATGGTGGAATTGATTGGTTATTTAAAGAAAAGTTTTGCTTCCCACATCAACGATTTAGCGTGGATGTCGCCTGCTACAAAGGAAAAAGCTTTAACCAAACTCAATAAATTTACTGTGAAAGTCGCTTATCCTGATAAATGGAAGGACTATTCAAAATTGACTATTGCTTCAGAAGCAAACGGAGGAACTTTGTATAAAAACCTGCAAAATGTTACCGCTTGGCAATACCAAAAAAGTTTAGAAAAAATCGGCAAACCTGTTGACAGAACGGAATGGGGAATGACGCCGCAAACCGTGAATGCTTACTATAATCCTGTCAACAACGAAATCGTGTTTCCTGCCGCAATTCTGCAACCGCCATTCTTCAATCCAAAAGCAGATGCAGCGATTAATTTTGGTGGAATCGGTGCGGTAATCGGTCACGAAATGACACACGGTTTCGACGATTCTGGAGCTCAATTTGACGCAGATGGAAACTTAGTTGATTGGTGGACAAAAGAAGACAAAGCCAATTTCGAAAAAGCGACAAAATCTCTCGCAGCACAATACAGTGCTTATGAACCAGTGAAAGGAACTTTCGTGAATGGTGAATTTACCAACGGTGAAAATATTGCCGATTTAGGGGGCGTGAATATTTCCTACGACGCACTTCAAATGTATCTCAAAGATCATGGAAATCCAGGATTAATCAGCGGTTACACCCAAGATCAAAGATTTTTCCTAAGTTGGGCAACGGTTTGGAGAACTTTGCAGAAAGAAGCCGCGTTGATCAACCAAATTAAAACCAACGAACATTCACCTGGTTTGTACAGAGCATTTGGTCCGCTCGTAAACACCGATGCTTTCTATAAAGCTTTTGAGGTGAAAGAAGGAGACAAACATTATAAAAAACCAGAAGACAGAATTAGGATCTGGTAAAAAATATAATCATTTCAGTAAGTTGACAGGGTTTTAAAATCCTGTTAACTTTTTTTAGTGCAACATAAATTGTTATCTTTGAGAATTCTCGATCATTATAAAAATTAGATATGAAAAAATTGACGATTTCCGTACTCGCATTCTCTGGAATTATTTTGATGAATTCCTGCGGTACAGCAAAAACAGCGGAAACCAATACCGAACAAACCCCTGTAAAACCTGCAAAAGACGTAGATTACGGAATTAATCTTTCTTACATGGACAACAATATTCGTCCACAAGATGACTTCTTTAGTTATGTGAACGGAAACTGGATGAAAACCACAGAAATTCCTTCAGACAAAACCAGATGGGGAAGTTTCGACAAATTGCGTGAAGAAACCGATGTTGCCTCGCTTGAAATTCTGCATAAAATCTTAAACGATAAATTTTCAGCCAATTCTGAAGGTGAAAAAATCCAAAATCTCTACGGAACTTTCATGGATTGGGATAAAAGAAATGCAGACGGAATCAGGCCCATCCAAGCTGATTTGGCAAAAATTGACCAGATAAAATCCATCGCAGATTTGCAGAAATATATGTTGGAAGCTACAAAAACGGGCGACAATCCCTTCTATATGTGGCGCGTAAGTGCAGACATGAAAAACTCTGTAATGAATGCGGTTTATCTTGGTGGTCCGAGTCTTGGTTTGGGAAGAGATTATTACCAAAAAGAGAACGAAGCCAACACGAAAACTTTGGGAGAATACAAAAATTACCTAGCAAAACTGTTTGATGTTTTGGGTGAAAAAAATGCTGACCAAACTGCGCAAAGAGTTGTGACATTCGAAAAGCAACTCGCTAATTATTTGTTGACCAACGAGGAAAACCGTGACTCCAACAAACGTTACAACCCCAAAACAATTAAAGAACTTTCGACTTTAACAACGCACATCGATTTGCCCAATTATCTTTCTAACGTAGGGGTAAAAACCGATAAAGTGATTGTAAGCGAACTGAAATATTACCAAAATATGGATTCGTGGATGAACGAAAGAACGCTTCCTTTGCTGAAAGATTATATGAAGGCGAGAATGATTTCTTCCAATGCGGATAATCTTGATAAAAGATTGGATGACATCAATTTTGATTTTTACAACAAAACGCTTCAAGGTCAGAAAGAGCAAAGAGCAATGGATAAACGTGGTTTGAGCGTGGTTAACGGAACTTTGGGTGAGGCTTTCGGAAAACTGTATGTCGAGAAATATTTCCCAGCGGAAGCGAAAGCCCAGATGGAAACCTATATTTCTTACCTGAAAAAATCCTTTAAAGAACACATTGCCAATTTGGATTGGATGTCGGATGCGACGAAAGTGAAAGCGCAAGAAAAACTTTCAAAATTCGGAGTGAAAATCGCTTATCCCGACAAGTGGAGAGATTACTCTAAACTGCAACTGGTTTCTCCCAAAAATGGTGGAACCTATTACGGAAACCGCCAAAAAATCACAGAATGGTTCTACAACAGAAATTTAGAAAAAGTTGGAAAACCAGTTGACAAAACCGAATGGGGAATGTCGCCACAAACTGTGAATGCTTATTACAGCGGTTCAAACAACGAAATCGTTTTCCCTGCTGCAATTCTTCAGCCGCCGTTTTTCAATTTTAAAGCAGATCCTGCCGTAAATTTTGGTGGAATTGGTGCGGTAATTGGGCACGAGATTTCTCACGGTTTCGATGATTCCGGTTCCCGTTTTGACGGCTATGGAAACTTGAATAATTGGTGGACGGATGCAGACCGAAAAAATTTCGACGCAAAAGTAGGTCAACTTGCCGCCCAATACGATAAATATGAACCCGTAAAAGGAAGTTTCGTGAACGGAAAATTCACCAGCGGTGAAAACATCGGAGATTTGGGTGGAGTAGCGGTGGCTTATACTGCGCTTCAAATGTATTTGAAAGACCACGGAAATCCAGGGTTAATCAGCGGTTTCACGCAGGATCAAAGATTTTTCATGAGTTGGGCAACCGTTTGGCGAACCAAAGCAACCGAACAATACACCGTGAACCAAGTGAAAACCGATCCGCATTCTCCGGGATATTATCGTGCGTTCGGACCATTGGTGAATCAGGATGCGTTTTACAAAGCATTCGATGTAAAACCAGGTGATAAATTGTATAAAGCGCCAAACGAAAGAATTAAGATTTGGTAGAAAAAATTTCCTCTCGGTTTAGACTGCACCCAAAAGTTTAGACAAAATTAAACAATATTATTAAAGGAAAGAGTTCGGTACTGTACCGGGCTCTTTCCTTTTAAATTAAGCCTTATTCTGTCGTTGTTGTAATAATCAATGTATTCTTTTATTTCTTTCCTGAGTTCGTCGATAGAACCAAACTTTTTGGTATAAAACATTTCAGACTTCAATGTTCCGAAGAAATTTTCGATTATGGCATTGTCCAGACAGTTCCCTTTTCGGGACATACTTTGAACAATTCCTTTTTCTTTTAATATATTTTGATAAGCTTTCATTTGATATTGCCAACCTTGGTCTGAATGTAAAATGATGTTTTCTGTATTTTTAATTTTCTTTAAACCCTTTTTCAGCATATCTGTAATCTGTGCAAAGACAGGCCTTTCTGAGAGATTATAGCTGATGATTTCACCGTTGAATAAATCGATTATCGGAGATAAATAGAGCTTATTTCCCGAGACATTAAATTCCGTTACATCGGTTGCCCACTTCGTGTTCGGCTGGTCGGCTTTGAAATTTCTTTTCAAAATATTGGGTGCTATTTTTCCTTGTTCTCCACGGTAAGATTTGTATTTCTTTACCCGTATAATGCTTTTCAGTCCTAGCGATTTCATTAATCTCAATACTGTTTTATGATTGATAATAATTCCTTTATCTCTCATTGTCAAAGTAATACGCCGGTATCCAAACCTTCCTTTGTGTTGATGATAAATCTGTTTTATCATTGTTTTTACGTCCGAATATTTGTCGGTTTGAGCCTTGTTTTGATGATAATAGAAACTGCTTCTCGCCATCCCGGTACAATCCAATAATACGGACAGATTGTATTTAGGCCTTAACTCTTCGATGGCTTTTGCTTGTTCTTTTTGAGAGTTAAGGCGTCTAACTTTTTTAGAAAATCGATTTCGGCTCGCAGTCTTTCATTTTCCAGTAACAATTCTTCTTCCCTGGTCAATGGTTTGCCAGACTTTTTCTTTTTACGTTGGTAATCGCTCATAATTGCTGGTCTTCCTTTGGGTTTATTCTGTAACCCTAAAATACCACTTTTTTCGTAAGCGCTCCGCCAATTGGTGATGCTGGATTCTGCAGCGATATTAAACCGTGCAGCAGCTTGCTTTAGAGATAAGTCTTGTGCCTTGATCGTTTCCAAAACTCTTAACTTAAATTTTACGTCATAACGGCGATTGCTTCTGCGTTGCAGTCCTTCAATTCCGTACAAATCATAAAACCTTTTCCATTTGCGAACAACCGTCGCATCCAAACCTACTTCCTGTGCCAAAGAGTGGATCGACAGATCATTTTTCTTAATCTTCTCCACACAACTCACCTTAAATTCTAAACTATACTTTGATTCTCCCATAATAAAAATGCCCCTAAAAAGTGTCTAACTTTTTGGGGGCAGTCCAGTTTCGGGAGGATTTTTTTTGATTTTGAAACACTGTAATTTATTATATTTGATTTTTATTGTCAGCGTTAAAAAACACTATGGATGAAAAATTTATTTTTTCTAATTTTATTTCTGAACTCTAATTTTTCATTTTCACAGAAAAGTACAAACTTCAAAATTTTCGGAAAAATTGATGGATTAAACAATACTTTCATATATTTAAGTTATGATGGTGTAAGAGAAAATAGAAAATGGGACAGCGTGAAAATTAAAAATAATAAGTTCTATTTTGAAGGTCATATCAATGAGAGCAAAAATGGTTTCTTGACCATATTAAAAAACAATCGAGTAAATGATTTAAATAATCTGAAATTGAGCGATCGTTTTTTTATTGATCCCAATTCCTCCATAAAAATACAATTAGATTCAAAGAATTTTCATAAAGCAAAAGTAGAGGGTTCTAAATCACAAAATGATTTTAGCAGATTTCAAAATTTAGTTAAGCAAAACAAAGACAATTACGAAAAGGTAGTGAAAGATTATGTGGCCAAAAACGAGAATACTTATGTAGGAATGTATTTGCTGAAAAATAATTTTGACATTTTCCCGTATGCACAAATTAAAAACTTCTACGAAAATCTGAGTGTTGAAAATGCAAAAAGTGAATACGGAAAGTTAATATTTGAAACCCTCAAAAAATTAGAATTAGCAATTCCTGGCAAAAAAGCTTATAATTTTTCAGGTAAAGGTTTTAATAATGAAAATATTGAATTAGCCAATTTTGAAGGGAATTATGTTCTTGTGGATTTTTGGGCAAGTTGGTGTAAACCGTGTCGTGAAAAAAATCCACATCTTATAGAACTATATAATAGATATAAGAAAGATGGATTTTTAATCATTGGAATTGCCGATGACATGGAATTTCAAGATAAATGGAGAAAGGTAATTTTAAAAGATAAAATTGAAATTTGGCCACAATTAAATGATAATTCAATCAACGATCATTATGTGGTAAATTTTATTCCGACTCAATTTTTGATTGACAGATCGGGGGTAATTATACATCGCTATGATGATGTAAATGAACCTTTTGAAAATCTGAAGAAAGATTTGGAAGAGATTTTAAATAAGTAAATTTATAGATAAAATATCTGTTTCTTTTTTATAAATTTGAAAATGCTCAAAGAAAAAAACATCCTCATCCAAAATCCTGAAACCAAGAACTTTCTTGCCGACGCTTTTTATCCCGAAACTTCCGAAAAACTTCCACTCGTGATTTTTGCACACGGCTACAAAGGTTACAAAGATTGGGGCGCTTGGAATTTCATGGCGGAGAAATTTGCTGAGGCAGGTTTTTTCTTTGTAAAATTCAACTTTTCGCACAACGGAACGACGATTGAAAACCCGAAAGATTTTGCAGATTTGGAAGCCTTCGGTAATAATAATTTCACCAAGGAAATGTCGGATTATGATGCGGTTTTAAATTATTTTTATGACCATCCAATAATTGACCAATCCAAAATCGCCATCATCGGTCACAGTCGCGGCGGCGGAATTTCGGTGATTAAAGCGTTTGAAGATGAGCGAGTGAAAGCTTTGATTTCATTGGCGGGAGTCAGTCATTTCGGGTATCGTTTTCCGTCCGGCGAAAGATTGGAAGAATGGAAAAATAACGGCGTCATGTTTTCTGAAAACGCACGAACCAAACAACAGATGCCACATTATTACCAATTTTTTGAGGATTATAAAAATAATGAAGACCGATTTAGTGTTCAGCGTTGCGCACAAAATCTCACAAAACCGTTTTTAATTATTCAGGGAACAAATGATGAAGCGGTGAAAGATAAAGAAGCGTTTCTACTAAACGAATGGTGCAAAACTTCCGAACTTTTCCTCATGGAAAATGCCAATCATGTTTTTGGTGCTAAAGAACCATGGACAGAAGATTTTATGCCAAAAGATTTGGATATTGCTGTTGAAAAAATGATTAATTTTCTGAAGAATAATTTTGATAGAGATTAAGCGAAAAAAAGACTGAAAATTTTCATTCAATTTTTATTTTACGGCTTTCTTTTGAATGTCTTTCAAAATCTGGCTCAGGTTTTTTTTAGAAAGTGCGTCGGCGGAATAACTGAAGAATGGACCTTTTGGTGTTTTTCCGTTTGCACGTTCTGCGTTCAGCTGTTCTGCGGAATATTCCGGATAGGTTTTTTTACCTTCCATGGAAGTTTCCGATGATGCCTTTTGCGAATAGATTTTTTTGGAGGTCTTTAAGTCGTACACTTCCAAGATTGCAAACGCTTCATTTTTGCTGAATTGATAAGGTTGACTCAATTCTAAGGAAGCAATTTGGTCGGCCACTTTTTTGGTTCTTACGTTCACGAGATAATCGAAATCGGAGTTGTTTTTTAAGCTTTCCAACTGCTCCAAGTCGGGGTTTAATGAAATTTTTGCAGGCAAAAGGTTTTTGGTTATAGCTTCGTCAATAGAAACTGCATTTCCTTTACTTAAAGAATTAAAGCTGTTTAGAATTTGGACATTCATTTTCTCACGTTCCACAGAATTCAAGTCAGAATAAATGTTATTAATCAGCCATTTTTTATTTTGCGTAAAAACCAAAGCGCCGCTTAAGCCGTTATAATCCCTGTTAACAGGAACATGACAACTTTGTAGGACGAAGATTAGGATTAAATAAAAACTTATTTTTTTCATATTTATTTTTGAATCAAGAGGTTCCACGCTTCCGCAATTTTATTTTCTAAAAGTAATTTTTGAGCATCTAAATGTTTCGATTCATCAGAATGAAAATCCCCATTCGGCAATTTTTCCACGTTTGCGAGCATTCCTAAATCGTTACCAGTAAATACTATGCTGTATTTAATTTCATTGGGCAGCAAATCAAAACCGATTCCTTTTGTGACTAATGGTTTTGGAACTTCGAACAAATTATTTTCATTATTTCTGGAATACCAATTCCCGCCCAATCTCGCAACCAAATCCAATTTCATTTGGTCTAGATTTCCTTCCTCGTTCAAATATTCTTCACGAACATGAATTTTAAGGATTTCGCAAATCACTAAATTTCCTGCACCGCCTTCCGTTCCCAAATGTTTGATTTCTAAAACTTTGCATTCTAAGTTTACGGGACAATCGTCAATTAATTTTGGTCGGACTACATCGGAATCTTTCATTGTTAATCCAGATTTTACAAATTCATTCACGCCTTTTTCATATTCGGTTGAAGCTAGAGAAATTTGTTGTACGATTTTGAAATTCACGATTCCAATCACCACTTCAGGAATTTCCAAAACGTTTTCCAAAGTGTGTTTCGTCGTATTATCTCGAACTCTTCTCGCAGGTGAAAAAATCACAACCGGCGGATTCGAGCTGAACATATTGAAAAAACTGAATGGGCTTAAATTGATGTTTCCGTCTTTGTCTATAGTGGAAGCCAACGCAATGGGACGAGGCGCAATCGCTGTCTGCAAAAGCGTTTGAAGCTGAAGGTTGTTTAAATCTTTTGGTGAGATTGTTTTCATTGATATTGAAAGTTATTTTTTAACACTTTACGTACTTAAGTTATTAGTTTTTCACTTTGAAAACATTTAGAAGAGTTAAGTTAAAAAATCGAAGATTTTATTCTAAAGTGAACTGCATTTAATTAATTAGTGACTAAAATGTTTAGTTTGGAGGCAAAATTTTCCCAGAAACTTCACCAAAACCAACCCTAATTCCATCCTTCTCTGCAAAACCTCTCATGATAATCGTGTCGTGGTCTTCAATAAATTTTCTTTCTTGTCCGTCATTTAATTTTAAAGGATTCTGTCCGCGCCAAGTTAATTCCAACATCGAGCCGAATGAGTTAGGATTTTCACCCGAAATCGTTCCTGAAGCGTACATATCGCCAACTTCCACATTACATCCGTTTATTGTGTGATGCGCCAATTGCTGCGTCATATTCCAGTACATAAATTTGTAGTTGCTTTGGGAAATTAAACTTTCAGTTCCGTTTTCTGGCTGTATATAAACTTCTAGATTAATGTCGAAATTTTTGTCGCCGCTGAATTTTAGATAATCCAAAACTTCAGGTTCTTGCTTTGGAGATTCGGTTCTGAACGGATTTAAAGCTTCCAAAGTTACAACCCACGGAGAAATTGAGCTTCCAAAATTTTTCCCCAAAAATGGGCCGAGCGGAACATATTCCCAACTTTGAATATCTCTTGCCGACCAATCGTTGAAAAGCACCATTCCGAAAATCACCTCCTCCGCTTCAGCAGTGGAAATACTTTCGCCCATTTCAGTGTTTTTATTCACGATAAATGCCATTTCCAATTCAAAATCGAGTTGTTTAGAAGGACCGAAAATTGGTGAATCCAAATCTGCAGGTTTTGTCTGACCTTTCGGACGAATGATTTCCGTTCCAGAAACCACAATCGAGGAAGCGCGACCGTGATAACCCACCGGAAGATGTTTCCAGTTCGGAAGCAGCGCATTTGCAGGATCACGGAACATTTTTCCAACATTGGTTGCATGTTCGATGCTGCTGTAAAAATCGGTATAATTGGGAACGTGAACCGGCATCATCATTTTCACTTGGTCGAGTTCGTAAAAACATTCTTCGATGGTTTTTTCGTCATTTGCCAACTTTGAATTTTCATCCAAAAGTTCCTGAATTTTTAAACGGACTGCATTGGTTACGGGTTTTCCAAGCTCGATGAATTCGTTTAAAGTATAGGCTTCGAACACGTTATCGTTTAAACCTTCGATTTCATCAAAAAAACCGTAGTCGTAAAGTGTCGCCAAATCGATGACTAAATCTCCGATTCTGGTGCAACAGGCGATGTATTCTTTATTGAAAACCGCTACACCAAACGGAATATTATGGATGGAAAAATCTGAATTTTCAGGATAATTTACAAATGATCGCATATCGATATTTTTAAGATTAAGGTTCAAAGTTTAAAGCTTTTTTCTTCAAACGATGAACCTTGTTGACTGTTTGTTGTTGTTTACTTTTTGTTGATTGCGCTTTCCTCAATCCACCGTTCTTTGGAATTGACGTCGATGAGGTAGAGGATTTTTTTCTGCTTCGTCATCAGCAAAGTTTTGGTTACTGGAAGCGGAATTTTTTTGCCTTCAAGTTGGTCTGCACGCATGGAAATAATGTTGTGCTTACTTCGGACTACATCACCAGAAAAAACATTGGAGGAGCTTTTTCCGTTAGATTTGTCATCAAACATTTCCACGAAAGTGGCGTTTTTGCCTTTAATAATGATAAAGCTTCTTTCGGTATGGTCGGGAAAATCTTTGATCAAAACAAATTTAGTGTCGTCTATATTTTCATTTTGTAAGTTTTGATTGATTCCGCGTCGCTCTTCCAGTCGGTCGAGAATTGCGTTAATTGAAGCGTATTGTGCTTTCAAGCTTGCTGCAGAAATCACCAATAAAATACTGAATATGAATTTTTTCATGAACTAAATTTCTTTTTTAAATAATGACTCTCTTTGGTGCGAAAACCAACGTCCAGCTTCCATCATCCATCATCCAGCTTAAAGATTTCCTCTTTTCGCTTGCTCTCTTTCCAAAGCTTCAAACAATGCCTTGAAATTTCCTGCGCCGAAACTTTGTGCACCGTGTCTTTCAATGATTTCGTAGAAAAGAGTAGGGCGGTCTTCAACGGGTTTGGTGAAAATTTGCAAAAGATAACCCTCTTCATCGTGGTCGATTAGAATTCCAAGTTCTTCCAGTTTTTTCAAATCTTCGTCGATATGGCCCACTCTTTCGGGAACCATTTCGTAGTACGCTTCAGGTGGAGCTGATAAAAATTCAACACCTCTAGCTTTTAATTCTGTAACGGTTTTAATGATGTCTTTTGTGGCGACTGCGATGTGTTGAACGCCTTCCCCTTCATAAAAATCCAAATATTCTTCAACCTGCGATTTTTTCTTTCCTTCGGCTGGTTCGTTAATTGGGAATTTTGCGTAACCGTTTCCGTTGCTCATTACCTTCGACATTAAGGCGGAATATTCCGTATTGATTTGCTTGTCGTCAAAACTTAAAATATTTACAAATCCCATCACTTCTTCGTACCATTTTACAACGGGCAACATTCTGTCCCAACCCACATTTCCTACGCAGTGGTCAACGTACAAAAGTCCAACATCAGATGGATTGTAATCACTTTCCCATTTTTCGTAACCAGGCATAAACGGACCTTCGTAATTTTTTCTTTCCACGAACATGTGCACTGTTTCGCCATAAGTGTAAATTCCCGACATGCGAACTTCACCGAACTCGTCTGTAATGGTTTTCGGTTCCATATAGGGTTTTCCGCCACGTTTTACCGTTTCCTCGAATGCGGAATAAGCGTCATCTACCCAAAGTGCTAAAATTTTTACACCATCGCCATGTTTTTTTTGGTGCTCACAAATCGGTGAATCAGAATTTAAACCAGACGTTAAAACCAAACGGATTTTCCCTTGTTGAACAACATAAGAAGCTCTGTCGCGTACTCCCGTTTCCGGACCTGCATAAGCAACTGACTGAAAACCAAATGCGGTTTTGTAATAATGCGCCGCCTGTTTCGCATTACCTACATAAAATTCAATGTAATCTGTTCCGTTAATGGGCAAAAAATTCTCTGCCTCTGCAATTTTTTCTGCAAATGTAAGTGTTGACATCTTTCTCTTTTTTTACTTTTATTCAGTAAGCTAATTTACAAAATTTGAATGAATTTAAATTTAACACATCTTGCTTTAATCTCAAAATTAATATTATGATAAGATTAAGTTATGTTACCAATGTTTATTCGTAATACAATAGTTTTGTCCTGAAATAAAGAGAAAAAAATTGTGATATCAAGGAAATGAACCGCAGAAATGTGGTTCGTTTTTTTCTTACCGATTCAAAGAAACAGTTTATTTTTTGTTCGGGAGTATGTTTCTGGTGTTATTTGCAGATAGGTCGAGATCATTTTGTCGGTAAGTCTTTTTTCCAGTTCAGGGTTTTCTTTTAGAAACGTAGCTACTTTTTCCTGAGGCGTTAAGGAGGTTAAAAATTCAATTCTTTTGATTTGAAAGTTCTGGAAATCCTCTAAGATTTTCGTGTAAATGTTTTTTGCTTTTTCAGATTTTGAAATAAATTCCTGGAAATACGACTTTTTAATACTAAAAACCTCCGAGTTTTCTAAAGACTGAATATTGGCAGGACTTCCCACTTTTTCTGAAAAACTGATGAGAATGGTGCAGAATTCATTTTCCTTCGCGAACAATCTTGTAAACTCTGAACCGTTTTGATTGGTGTGAAATGTTCGCAGAATTCCTTTGTTTACAAAGTAAATCTTTTGGCAGATTTCACCTGCGTTGAGGATAATTTCATTCTTTTTGAAAGTTTCTTTTTGAAAGTATTTTTGAATCAGAGTTTCATCTTCATCATTTAATTCGGAAAAAGTTTTTACGAAATTTATAAAAGGTAAAAATTCAGACATTCAAACAAAAATTTGTAGTTTAAAGATAATGAATTTCGGAATACGCAACGACAAAAAAAAATCCCTTTCTTTATTATTGAACGAGATTTTAATTCTATAAAAATTTATTTAGATTTCGCATTTAAATCTTTCAAAAGCCGCTTTCTCAAGCATTTCCCGATCATCGGGATGCGAAATTCCGATGAGTGCTTTTGCTCTTTCACGCAGACTTTTTCCGTATAAATTCACGGTTCCGTATTCTGTACAGACGTAATGAATGTGACCTCTCGTTGTCACCACTCCCGCTCCTTGTTTCAAGAACGGTACAATTCTCGGGATTCCTTTGTTGGTTCTTGAAGAAATCGCCATAATTGGTTTTCCGCCTTCTGAAAGTGCGGCTCCACGCATGAAATCCATTTGTCCGCCGATTCCCGAAAACTGATAAGTTCCGATGGAATCTGCACAAACTTGTCCTGTTAAATCAATTTCAATTGCGGAATTAATGGCGTGCATTTTCTTGTTCTTCATAATGTTGATCGGGAAATTCACGTGCTGCACATCCATAAACGCAATCGAAGGATTGTTGTCCACGAAATCGTATAATTTTTTAGTTCCGAAACAGAAACTGGTAATCGTTCTGTTCAAATGAGTTCCTTTGAATTTATTGTTTACTACGTCATTCAAAATCAAATCTACGATACCGTCGCTCAACATTTCGGTGTGAACGCCAAGATTTTTATGGTTATTTAAACATTTCAAAACCGCATCAGGAATGGTTCCGATTCCCATTTGCAAAGTGGATTCATCATCCACAATTTCAGCAACATTCTTCCCAATTTCCATTTCGATGTCGGTCACTTTTGCGCCGTAATCTAAAGTCATTAATTCCTCATCATTCCAAACCATTTTGTCGATTCGGCTGTAGTGAATCATTCCGTCACCATGAGTTCTTGGCATTTTTGGATTCACAATCGCGATGATTTTTTTGGCGTGATCCACCGCTCCTCTCGCAACATCCACCGAAGTTCCCAATGTACAGTAACCATGTTGATCGGGCGGGGAAACCGTTACCAAAGCAACATCAAGTGGCAGAATTCCATTTTTGAAAAGTGTTGGAATTTCACTTAAAAAGATGGGAACAAAATCGCCTCTTTCGCAATTCACGGCTTCACGAACGGGAGTTGAGGTAAATAAAGATTTGATAAAAAAACTGTCTTTATATTCAGGTTTTGCAATTTCTACGCTCCCTTGTTGTGTGATGGAAACGAGTTCCACATCCTTCAATCTTGCAGATTGTTTTGCTAATTCCTCGTAAAATAAATTGGGGGTACATGCACTTCCATGTCCGAAAATTCGGTCGCCACTTTTGATGATGGAAACGGCTTCTTCGGCGCTTACATAATTGATCATTCTGTTATTTTTTGTGAGTTAAATCTTTATTAAAACATTCTCAAAAATACGATTTTCAAGTAAGATTTGAAAGGTGAGATTTGTCAATGGAAAGTTAAATTTTCACAAAAGAATAAATTTCTCAGAACTGCGTACGCAAACCTTTGGTTTGTGTTCGAAATGACGGTCTCATCTTTTTTGAAACGGGGGAATTGGGAGCGCCGGCGAAGCCGGCGCTCCCAATTCCTCACCCAAAAATAAACATCGAAAAAGTCATTCCGAGCAAAGCGAGGAATTTTAACCTCAACTTATTCCTGACTTCTGTCTCCCAAATGATTTTCAGGTGTTTCCAACCATGAAGTGGCGTAACTTGGATCTTCTATTTTCATCGCTTCTTCCGTCAGTTTCAAAGGTCGGAAAGGATCGACCATCACTGCATATTCCTCCGTAAATTTTTTGCCGATGCTTCGTTCCATCGCACCTGGATGTGGACCGTGAACAATTCCACCTGGATGAAGCGTGAAATCCATTAAATCGATATGGTTTCTGCTCATGAAATCTCCTTCGGTATAGAACAAAACCTCGTCGGAATCAATGTTTGAGTGATTGTACGGAGCAGGAATTGCAAGCGGATGATAATCGTACATTCTCGCCACAAAAGAACAAACCACGAAATTGTGAGCCTCAAAATTCTGGTGAATTGGCGGCGGTAAATGAACACGACCTGTAATCGGTTCAAAGTTTTTGATGTTGAATTTGTAAGGATAGAAAAATCCGTCCCAACCAACCACGTCAAAAGGATGGGTTGCGTAAATGAAATCCCAAATTTGATTTTCCTTTTTTACTTTAATTAAAAACTCGCCTCTTTCGTCTTTCGGTTCCACAAAAGATGGCGCAATGATGTCTCTCTCACAAAACGGTGAATGCTCCAAAAGTTGCCCGAATTCGTTTCTGTAACGTTTAGGCGTATAAATCGGGGAGTGTGCTTCAACAAAGAAAATTACGTTTTTTTCGTCTTTAAAATCAATGTGATAAATTGTTCCGCGTGGAATGATTAAATAATCTCCAACAGAAAAATCCAGATTTCCGACAAAAGTTTTCAACGTTCCGTTACCTTCGTGGATGAAGAGGAGTTCGTCGCACTCTGCGTTTTTGTAAAAATATTCGGAGGATTTTCTTGGTTTTGCGAGTCCCATTTTCAGGTCGTTGTTCAACATGAGAACTTTTCGGCTGTCGAGAAAATCGTCTTCAGCAATAACGTTCATTCCTTTGAACATTCGCGGCGTCACATTTTTTTCCACCGCGATTTTGGGAGTTACATCTTTCGGCTCGCTGATCGATTTGATCTGTGTAGGTCGATGAATGTGATAAAGAAGCGACGAAATTCCATGAAAACCTTCCGTCCCGAAAAGTTGCTCGTAATAGAATTGCTCGTCTTCGGATTTGAAAATGGTGTGGCGTTTCTGTGGGACTTTTCCCGATTGATGGTATCTCATTTTTACATTTTTACTCTAGGTAAATTTAATGAAATTTTCAGACTTCGGAAAAGAAGAGATTGTAAGATTGCGATAAAGACAAAAACAGTGCTGTCGAACATTAAAAACCAATCACCGGTTCATAAAACTCTTCCTCCATCACACCAAACTGCTGCGATAAAAGTTTTATTCCTTCTATATTTCTCAAGAAATTTTCGTCCGTGGAATTCACAGGAATTGAACCCATTTCAGTCTTTAAAGTTACTGCTCCGTTTAGATTTTGAATCTCAGATTTTCCGAAAGTAAGTTTTCGGAAATAGTTTTCAGAGTTTTGAGCCGTTTCTTCAAAATTTTCCGGATAAATTAAAACGCCGCCCGAAACGATAGTCTTTAATAAAACATCAAGATTTTCGGTTGGGATTTCATCAGTAATTAAAACAATATTGGGATGAAAAGTTGCTGCATTTTCAATATCAGAAGTTTCAAAAATAACAAAATCATTTTCATGTGTCGATGAACTTCCGCCATGTAAAAAGTAATCAAAATCTTTTCTGTTAAAATCTAAAACTTCCTTCAAAAGCTTAGCCACAGAAGGAATTGAACTTAAAACAAGAACTCTGGTTTTATTCTTTGAATACTCGAAAATCTCTGAAATATCGGACATTGAATTATTTTGAAGAATCGACGTTGGAATCAATAATTTGCTGAAAAACGCTGACGATGTTATTCCATCGAGGTCGGTCGTTTTCCATGATAAAAGAAGCGTCGGATTTGCTCCCCGAATTGGGACCTTTCTTCACATTGATTGAAGTTGAACGATAATCGTAAACCTTTTTCAAATCCTCTCGAATGGTTCTGAAACTGTTTTTTGTCAAGGCATCCTCGATATTTTTTAACTCCTCACCGGAAACTTTGAAATCCTTTTTCATCTTTTTTCCTTCGCCTTCAAAAGAATAATGTGCAGTGTTTCCCTTAATCCAAAGGTTCTCGTAAATCGGCGCATAACCACCATGACGAGCGAAACTGTAATCAAAATCCGAATATTTTTTGTTGGCGTTGCACGAAGCAAGAACTGCGAGAATAAACAGCACAAAAAGTTTTTTCATTGTAAAATTTTTAAAGATTTTAGGTAGTTTTCTCTTCAGATTTTTGGGCTTTTAGTTCCTCATCGTATTCGTGAAGAATGTTGAAATCTTCTGTTTGTTCAATGGCGTACATGATTTTCTCTAAAATCACTTGTGGATTATCTTCGTCATAATCAATGTCTAAAGGTTTTTTGAAGTGCATGGTTGGTTTTACTCCGGTCACTTTTACCCTTAAACCTTTTTTGTCGAAAGCTCTTCGAAAACCGTTTATTTTTATAGGAACAACAATTGGTCTTTGATTTTTCACCAATTTTGCGGTTCCTTTTCGTCCCTGTGCGAAAGCAGAAGTTGTTCCCTGTGGAAAAGTTATTACCCAACCATTGTCGAGCGCTTTCATGATGTTTTCAACCTCGGTTAAATCGACCATTCTGTTCACGTTTTGACCTTCGGCACGCCAAGTTCTTTTTACAGTAACTGCTCCTGCCAATTTAAAAATTTTAGTCATGATTCCTTTGTTCATCGTTTCTTCAGCAGCTACATAATAGAAATCGACTTTTGGATTCAGTAGATAAATTGGATTTTTAATGGTGTTCAAATAACCATTGTTGATCGCACAAAAAGCATGATACATTGCCGCAACATCTGCAAAATACGTTTGATGATTCGACACGAAAAGCACATTGGAATCGGGAAGATCTACCAAATTTTCAGAGCCCGTGATTTTCAGTTTGTTAAAACCGTTGAATCTGCGGTAAGAAACAATTCCTAAAATAAAGATAATGAGTCTCTTAAGGAAATAAAGATTGCCAAACGCGTCGGTAAATATGTTTTTCTTCGCCATGTATCAATTAAACATAATCTGCGAATTTACAAATTTTTCAGTAACTGACTAAATTCACTTAAAATCATTGAAGTGGCGCCCCAAATTAAATAATTGTTGAAATTTATCACAGGAACTTCAACTCCTCTCGAACTTGGAAGTGCCATCATTTCAGGTTTTTCAATGATATTCAGAAGTGAGGAAACGGGGAATTCAATTAATTCCACTGCTTCGGTTTCCTGTAAAATGAATTTTGGATTTTTCTTCGTATAGGAAATGAACGGACGAACATAAAAATTACTTGGCGGAATATAAATCGGCGACATTTCACGGATGATTCTCACGTAATGTTCGTCAACTCCCATTTCTTCGGAAGTTTCGCGTTTTGCGGTTTGCGCAAAGTCTTGGTCGGATTCTTCTTTCTTTCCGCCCGGAAGCGAAATTTGTCCGCTGTGTCGGTCGTTTTCGTTGGTACTTCTCACTATCAGCGGAAACCACCATTGATCTTCCTTTAAATAAAGAAGAATGTTCACGGCGGCAAATTTTGGATTTCTAGTCAGAATTTCCTCATAGGAAAAAAGCGGACGATACGGCGGCGAATAAATAGCGTGTGCATGTTCACCGTGAAGTTCAGCATTCTGAATTTTTTTCAACAAATCTCTACCGAAAATTTCCATACTGCGAAGTTAAGAAAATCAATATTGAAAGTGTTTTAAGGAGATGTTAAAGTTTTTTGAAAAAACAATCTCCTGTTTCCTAATCTTACTCCTTATTTTGGCAAATCCTTTATCTACCGTGTAATTACACAAAATGTTTTATCTTTAGGCAAATTTTTTACGGATGGATTTGGAATTTAATAAAAGAGAAGATCAAAATAAACTCAAACTTGCGGAAATCAATAGACTGCTCACGGAAATCAAAAAAGGTGGTGGTGAAAAGCGTTTACAAAAACAGCGCGATGAGGGAAAAATGACCGCTCGCGAAAGAATCGAATATCTTCTCGACAAAAATTCAGAATCCATTGAAATCGGCGCCTTTGCAGGTTACGAAATGTATAAAGAACACGGCGGTTGTCCGAGTGCGGGTGTTGTAGTTATGATGGGTTATGTTTCCGGAAAACAATGTTTGGTAGTTGCAAATGATGCCTCTGTAAAAGCAGGAGCTTGGTTTCCGATCACGGCGAAGAAAAATCTTCGGGCGCAGGAAATTTCCATTGAAAACAAATTGCCGATTATTTATTTGGTAGATTCAGCCGGAGTTTATCTTCCGATGCAGGATGAAATTTTTCCTGATAAAGAACATTTCGGAAGAATTTTCAGGAATAACGCGAAGATGAGTTCCATGGGAATCATCCAAATTTCTGCGGTGATGGGAAGTTGTGTTGCAGGTGGCGCTTATTTGCCGATTATGAGCGATGAAGCCATGATTGTAGACAAAACAGGTTCCATTTTTTTGGCGGGAAGTTATTTGGTAAAAGCGGCGATTGGTGAAAATATCGACAATGAAACGTTGGGCGGTGCAACAACACACTGCGAAATTTCCGGAGTTACCGATTACAAAGCGAAAGATGATAAAGATGCTTTGGATAGAATAAAGAACATCATGAAATCCATCGGTGATTATGAAAAAGCGGGATTTGACCGAACTGAAGGTTTTCCACCGAAAGAAAAGATTGAAAATATTTTCGGTTACATGCCGGTTTCAAGAGCTGATCAATACGATACTTTTGATATTATAAAATGTCTTGTAGATAATTCCGAATATGAAGAATACAAACCGGATTACGGTAAAACCATCATTTGTGCAACCGCAAGAATCGACGGTTGGAGTGTAGGAATTGTTGCCAATCAAAGAAAATTAGTGAAAAGCGGAAAAGGTGAAATGCAGTTTGGTGGCGTAATTTATTCCGATTCTGCGGATAAGGCGACCCGTTTTATTGCGAATTGTAACCAGAGAAAAATTCCTCTGGTTTTCCTTCAAGATGTAACAGGATTTATGGTAGGTTCAAAATCAGAACACGGCGGGATTATTAAGGATGGAGCAAAAATGGTGAACGCAGTTTCCAATTCAGTGGTTCCCAAATTTACGGTGATTACAGGAAATTCTTATGGCGCAGGAAATTACGCGATGTGCGGAAAAGCTTATGATCCGAGATTAATCGTAGCTTGGCCTTGGTCGGAATTGGCAGTGATGGGCGGAAGTCAGGCTGCAAAAGTTTTGGCACAAATTCAGGAATCTACCTTAAAAAAACAGGGGAAAGAAATTTCGGAGGAAGAACATCAGGAAATTTTAGACACCATTTCAAAACGATATCAAAAACAAACCGAACCGGTTTACGCTGCAGCAAGATTGTGGACCGATGCCATCATCAATCCAGTCGATACCAGAAAATGGATTTCCATGGGGATTGAAGCGGCAAATCACGCACCGATTACGGAGAAATTTAATTTGGGGGTGATTCAGGTATAATTCAAGATTAAGATTCAAATTTGTTAAACTAAAAACTTAAACTATGAAAAAACTAATTTTATTTATGACTTTGATGATTTATACTTCATCATTTTCTCAATGTGTGATCATAGGAAATCCCACCATGAAAGTTTCTGATGCCGAAACTTATACCGTGGAAAACGATATTGCGCAATGCAAAGATTGCCATCTTTGGGTGAACATTGGCGGAAACAGTGAATTACAGGGCGATGTAAAACAAAATGCTGTAAAATTAAAAGGAACTTCAGGCGGAAGAACCGTTTTGTCTTTGGTGATGCTTTCTCCACAAGGAGTGGTTCAGTGCAGCAAAAATATTGACGTTGTGGATGGTGCAATAATCGATACAAATAAAACGGCAGTTTCCACATCTTCAAACTGCGACATTGATTTCACCGATTATAAGGAGGCGAAGACTTCTGATGGAATTGTCGCCTTTTTACCGGACGGAAAAGAAAACAACTACAAATACGACTGGACGGTTACCTATGAAAACGGCGATCAGAAAACCTCCAAAGAAAAGACTCCACAATTTAGTTTTGCAAAAGACAATGGCATTAAAACCGCAACGGTAAAGATTACTTCTGCACGTTGCATCCGCAATTTCACAAAAACGTACGAAGCGAATTTTTGGAAGTTTTATTAAACTTTGACAACCATACTAATCATAAAAAGATTCGGAAATTTCCGAATCTTTTTTATACTCAACCTCAACCAATCCTCAAGCTCGTCATACTCAAACTTCCACCGATCAATTCATCATTAAATAAAGAAACCTTTTCTGTTTTTTCCTTTAGTCCTAAAGAATAAATCAACGGCAAATAATGATCAGGAGTTGGAACTGCATATTGCAAAGCGGTTCCTTGTTTTTGATAATCGATCAAGCTTTGAAAATCTCCGTCGAGAATCATGTTGTTGGTTTTTTCACGGGCCTCAATCGCCCAGTCGAAACCGTAACCAATATTGTCGATATTTCGGAAATCTACCATTCTTAAATTGTGTATGATGTTTCCGCTTCCGATAATTAAAATTCCTTTTTCTCTTAATTTCTGAAGTTTTTTCGCCAAGTCAAAATGGTATTGCGGCGGTTTTCGGTAATCGATACTCAATTGAATCACAGGAATATCTGCATTCGGATAAAGATGTTTCAAAACCGACCACGCACCGTGATCGAGTCCCCAATTGTGGTCTTCTTCTACAAAATTGGGAGCCAAAATTTCCTGCGTTTCTTTTGCCAAATCAGGACTTCCTTTTGCAGGATATTGCACCTCGAAAAGTTCTGGCGGAAAGCCATAAAAATCGTGAATGGTTTTCGGATTTTCCATGGCGGTGACAAAAGTTCCGTCAGTCAACCAATGCGCAGAGATACAGATGATTGCGTTCGGTTTGGGAATTTCTTTAGAAATATTTCTAAATCCCTGCACGAAAATATTTTCCTCAACCGCATTCATCGGCGAACCGTGTCCGAGAAAAAGAACGGGCATTTTTTCGGTCGTCTTAAAACCGTCGGAAATGTTGGAAAATTCGTTTAAGTTCATAATTAAGTTTTAAGACCGAATTCTGAAGTCCGAAGATTTCCATACTTTTCTTCGGACTTCGGACATCAAACTTCTATCTTTTTACGCTTTTACAAACTGCAATTCACCTGCAATTTTCACTTCGTCGGAAACTAAAACTCCGCCTGTTTCCAAAGCTGCGTTCCAATTTAATCCGAAATCTTTTCTGTTGATTTTTCCTTCGAAAGAGAAACCTGCTTTTGTGTTTCCCCATGGATCCACATTGATTCCACCGAAATCTACGTCCAATTTCACGGGTTTTGTAATTCCGTTGATGGTTAAATTTCCTGTAATATCGTCATTCAAAGAATCAGATGAGAAAGTGATGGTTGGGTTTTTTGCTGCGTTGAAGAAATCTTCACCTTTCAAATGTGCGTCTCTATCTGCATTGTTGGTGTCGATTGAGTCTGTTTGAATGGTTGCGTTTACCTTTGCATTTTTGAAAGTGTCGTCTTCTGCTTCAATTTCTGCGCTGAAGTTTCTAAATTCACCTTTAACGTTAGAAATCATCATGTGTTTTACTTTGAAAGTAATTTCACTGTGAGTCGGGTCCAAATTCCATTTTGTTGCCATAATCAATATTTTTTGTTGGTTAAATTATGAATGCAAAGATAGATGGATTAAAATTGAACGACATTGATGTATGGTAATTAAAGAGGGAGGCTCCGAAAGCTCTTTTTAAAAATAGGAAATATTGATGTTGTTGATATTTTAATGAGATTACCACAAATTGATTTTTACTAGATGATGAAGAAACTTTTAATTAGTTTTGCTGAAAATTTCGACGATGAAAAAATGGTTTTCCTTGATTTTGATTTTCAATCTAATGATGTTTAATTTCGCACAGAAAAATGACAGCCTGAAAATTGAAAACAAACGTTTCGACCGCCAATACAAAAAACTTTATGTTCCTGTTGGTTTAATGGCTTCGGGAATTATTTTCGATTCCAACGGACGAGAGTCTCTAAAAAATGAAATCGTCGAGGAGAGAAACGAACACCTTTTTGGATTCAGCAATCATTTAGATGACTATGCGCAGTTTGCACCTTTTGTCGCACTTTACGGATTGGAGTGGATGGGAATGACGCCAAGAACCGATTGGAAAAACCGAACCGCAATGATGATAAAAGGACAGGTCATGAATCTCGGAATGGTTTATTTGCTGAAAAAAACGTTGAAGAAAACCCGCCCAGATGGAACTGCCTATTCGTTTCCTTCAGGTCACACCGCGAATGCTTTTGCAGGTGCGACAATTCTCGCAATTGAATACGGCGAAAATCACAAGTGGGTTCCTTACGCAGCGTACGGAGTTGCGACAGGAGTGGGTTTGATGAGAATGGGGAACAACAAACATTATCTTTCCGATGTGCTTTTTGGTGCAGGTTTGGGAATTCTTTCCATGAAAGTGGCGTATTGGACGCATCAATACAAATGGAATCAACCGAAATCGGAGAAGGATGTATTTGCAGGGGTTATCTATTAAAACCACCTTCAAGCATCCGTCATCCCACACACAACAACCTGCTATTAACATTCTTTAACAAAATCAATTTTATTTCTTAAATTTAGCAACCTAAAATTTTCGAGATGAAATTTTCAAAATTTTCTTTGCTATTCCTCATTACAGGAAGTTTTCTATTGGCACAGAACCAAAAATATACGATTGCTGAAGCGGTGAACGGACTTCGAAGCAATCTCGCTGTGAAAAATATTTCGCAATTTTCATGGAGCGACGACAACAAATCCTTTTATCAAGGCGTAAAAAATGGCTATTTAGTGACGGAAGTTCAAAGTATGAAACAGGATACTTTGGTTTCTTTGTTTCAGCTAAATAAAAATTTAGCAGCTGATAGAAAGTTGAAAAGCTTTCCAAGAATAAATTTCATTAATAAAGATAAAGGTTATTTCACTCAAGGTTCAAAATATTTTTGGGTTCAAAGAAGCGGAAAAGAGTGGAAAGTAACCGATTGGAATTCTTTGGATGAAAATGCTGAAAACACAGAATTATTAAGTGACAACAGCGGTTTCGTTTACACCGTTAAAAATAATTTGTATTTAAACAAAAACGGAAAAGTCGTGGCAATCACCGATGATCAAGACGAAAATATCGTCAATGGAAAATCGGTTCATCAACAGGAATTTGGGATTTCAAAGGGGATTTTTATTTCGCCCGACAATTCCAAAATTGCGTTCTACAGAATGGACCAAACCATGGTGAATGATTACCCAATCATCGATTGGAGCGTGGTTCCTGCTGTTAATAAAAATATCAAATATCCAATGGCGGGTTCTAAATCGCATCATGTGACTTTGGGAATTTATGACATTAAAACCAACAAAACTACTTTCGTAAAAACAGAAGGCGACGCGGAGCAATATCTCACCGTAATCACTTGGAATCCTGATTCAAAGTCCATTTTTATAGGGGTTTTAAACCGTGACCAAAACGATTTGCAAATGAATCAATACGATGCGGCGAGCGGAAATTTCGTTAAAACTATTTTTGAAGAAAAATCCGATAAATATGTGGAACCACAACATCCGCTAACTTTCTTCCCAAATTCTACCACCGATTTTATTTGGCAAAGTGAAAGAAGTGGTTTCAATCATTTATTCCATTATAATATCGACAAAGGTTTGATTGCTCAAATCACGAAAGGAAATTGGTTGGTTACCGAACTGCTCGGTTTTAATGAAAAAAAGAAGGAAATTTTCTATACTTCAACGCAGGAAACTCCTTTAGAAAGACACCTTTACAAAGTCAATTGGAATACTTTTAAAACCGAAAAACTGACCGATCAAGCAGGAATGCACACAGGAATTTTGAGCAAAGACGGAAATCATCTGTATGACAGTTATTCCAACGCAAATAGTCCAAGAATTGTTAATGTTATCAACACGAATACTTTAAAATCGAAAAATTTAATCACGTCCGAAAATACCTTAAAAAATTATCAAAGACCTGAAATCAAGAACGTTACGTTAAGCGCAGATGATGGAACTCCACTTTATGGTAAATTGATTTTGCCAACAGATTTTGATGCGAGCAAAAAATATCCTGTCATCGTTTATTTGTATAATGGTCCTCATTTACAGTTGATTACGAACAGTTTTCCTGCATCGGGAAATCTTTGGTACGAATATATGGCGCAACGTGGTTACATTGTTTTCACGATGGATGGAAGGGGTTCCTCGAATCGTGGACAAAAATTTGAACAGGCAGTTTTCCGTCATTTAGGCGAAACAGAAATGAAAGACCAACTGAAAGGAGTTGCGTATTTGAAATCACTTCCTTACGTAAATGCCGATAAAATGGGAATTCATGGTTGGAGTTTTGGTGGCTTTATGACCACAAGTTTTATGCTGAAACATCCTGAAGTTTTCAAAGTTGGCGTTGCAGGCGGTCCCGTTATCGATTGGAATATGTATGAAATTATGTACACCGAACGATACATGGATTCCCCACAAAACAATCCCGAAGGTTACAAACAGGCAAATCTTTTGGATAAAGTTCAAAACTTAAAAGGACATTTACTGATGATTCACGGAGCGCAGGATAATGTGGTAGTTTGGCAACATTCCATCAAGTTTTTGAAAGCGGCGGTTGATAACGGCGTTCAATTGGATTATTTCGTCTATCCAGGTCACGAACACAATGTTTTAGGGAAAGACCGAGTTCATTTGATGCAGAAAGTAACGGATTATTTTGATGAATATTTGAAGAAGTAGGGAGCTGGAAGTTGGGTGTTGGAAGATGGGTGTTGGAAGATGGAAGATTGATGTTCTTTCTAAAGATTCCTCGCTTTGCTCGGAATGACCGTTCAAAACTTTAATTAAGATGGGGAAATTTGCGGCGGCGAAGCCGCCGCAAATTTCCCCAAAAAACCCAAAGATACAAGTCATTCCGAGCAAAGCAAGGAATCTCCATTTTATAAAATATTTCCCAAAAACATTTTCGAT
The DNA here is from genome assembly GCF_020084865.1 of Candidatus Kaistella beijingensis. Lineage (NCBI taxonomy): Bacteria > Pseudomonadati > Bacteroidota > Flavobacteriia > Flavobacteriales > Weeksellaceae > Kaistella > Candidatus Kaistella beijingensis. The sequence continues at coordinate 2,602,707 of NZ_CP071953.1, forward strand.
TGACTTTCCAAAATAAAAGGAATAACATAATCATAAAAAAATTCCGGATTTTAGCTCCGGAATTTTTTGTAGTTGCTGGTTGCTTTATTTCAGTTCGGCGGTCATCACGGCGTTGTTCATTGAAGGTATCACCGCCATTACTTTTGAGGCCATTTTTTTTGTTGGATCAATCCAAATGGTGTTGATTTCTTTCGGGTCATCTGCATTCGTTTCTGTGATTTTCCAGTTTTCGACGCCATTTATTTTTTCTTTTCCTTCTACTTTTAAAATCCATTTTTTGGTTTTCAAGGAGGTTCCATCCGCACTATAAAAACTTGTTGTGTAACCTTCTTTCAAAGGCATTCTTGCCATAATTAAATCTGCGCCGGCTCCTTCGCTAATGTATGCTCCGTCAATTTTTGAGGCAAGTTCTTTTCCCATCGCGTTAATTTTCATTTCGTTACCCGCTTTGGTAAAAGTAATATTTGCAGGTCCTTGAACAACAGTTCTTTTCACAAAATCCAGTTTGTCATTAAAAATTGCAACGTCCGACATTTCTCCCATCACGCTTTTTGCCACATCGGAAACTGTCCAGTTATTACCATCTTTTTTTATGGTTCTGGTCATGTCCATTTTCATGTTTTGTCCTCCCATTGCAAAGTTGACGACATAATTGTAAACGCCTTCCGTGAAAGCTCCCGCTAATTCTGGTAAAGTTGACGGAACTTTTGCATCAATTTTTTCTGCCAATTTTACGGAATTGATATCAATAGTCAATTCTTTCAAACGTTTTGCCACATCTTCCGGCATATCTTCCTGATAACGTGTTCCGGCATATTTTGCAAGAAATTTTTCAGCAGCGGCAATCATCGCCATGTTGTTTACAGGTTTTCTAAAACCGTGACCTTCATCATTGGCTAAAATATATTGCACATCACGTTTCAAATCTCGAAGTGCGATTACGATTTGGTCGCTTTCTGCTTTGTTTACACGAGGATCATTTGCGCCTTGTATAATCATTAAAGGTGCTTTTATTTTGTCGGCAGAAAATAGCGGACTTGCATCTCTTAAAATTTTCTTTCCAGCTTCGGTATTTCCATCGCCCATCCTCAAATCAAAAGTTTTACGAATTGCTTCCCAATAAGGTGGAATTGACGAAAGTAAGGTGAAAAGGTTGCTTGGTCCCACAATATCTACTCCCGCTGCATAAACATCCGGCGTAAAGGTAAGTCCCGCCAAAGTTGCATAACCCCCATAACTTCCACCCATGATGGTTACTTTTTTAGGATCCACAATTCCCTGATCTACCAAATATTTCACTCCCCAAGTAATATCATCCTGCATCAGTTTTCCCCATTGTAGATTTCCAGCATCCAGAAATTTTTTCCCATAACCGGTACTTCCTCGGAAATTCGGGTCTAAAACTGCAAATCCACGGTTGGCAAATAACTGTGCGTAAGAATTAAAACCCCAAACACTTCGTGACCAAGGTCCGCCATGTGGAAAAACAAGAAGCGGCAAATTTTTAGCGGCAACATTTTTTGGTAAGGTTAAATACGCCGGAATTTCAAGTCCGTCACTACTTTTGTAAGTAATTGGCGTCATTTCACTTAAATACTGTTCATACTGGTTTAATTTCGGACGAGGAGTGTACTGTTCAATAATTTTTTTGGAATCTCTGTCGAAGAAGTAGGCAATTGGAGCTTTGGTATCCCCATAAACCGTAAAAAGCCATTTTCGTTCGTCTTTTGTTTGGCTATTAATCCAAATTTCTGCACCTGAAAATTTTGTTTTCAACAAATTATAATCTGCTTCATATTTTTTATCTTTGAAATAACGACGTTCTTTCTCACCAGTATATAAAGTGTATTGAAGTTCTCTTGTTAAATCACTGAAAACAACATCGTCTAAATCCACTTTTTTCAAAGGATCTTGTTCCACATCGCTTGTTGCGCCTGTTTTTGGATCCATCAGTACCAATTTTATCAAATCAGTTTCTGCACCTTTATTCGTTGCAACATAAACTTTGGAGTTATCTTTATTAAAAGCAAATGGATACGCAGTTTCTAAAGCGTTTACAGAATAAATTTTGTTGAATTTTCCATCATCGGAAACGGACAGGAACTCTTTTGAGCCATCTTCTGCATTTCTGAATGCAAGTCGTGGTTTTTCGTCCCAATCAAAAGTCCAGCTACTAATTCTGTCGGTATTTTCGTTCAATTTGGTCAGTTTTCCTGAATTCACTTCGAGTTTGTAGAGGTCGTGCCATTTTTCATCACGGTTGTTAAGTCCGATCATCATGATGTTCGGATCTTTTTTGCTCACCATGTAAATTGCAGCTCTTGCTTTTTCGAAAGGAGTTAAATTTCTACTTTCAGGAATTCCTGTTTTTGAATCTGCAGGATCAGAAGGAGAAACCGCAAAAATATTGTAATTTTCGTTTCCGCCTTTGTCTTTAGAATACAAGATGTATTTTCCGTCCTGTGTCCAAAAATATCCTGCAGAAGGTCTTTCCAAATTGGTGAGGCGTTTTGCTTTAGTAAAGGGTTCGTCAAATTTTTTCACCCAAATGTTCATGGTGCCGTTATAAGCTTTCATAAACGAGATGAATTTTCCGTCGGGACTGAGTTGGCCACCAGAAATTTCAGGATTGTCGAAAAATATGCTTCGATCAATGAGCGGAATTTCGTTGGAATTTGATTTTTTTTGTGCAGCAACTTGCACCGATAGAAGGCATGAAATCGCCAATAAAAAGATTTTCTTTTTCATGGTTTTTGGTTTTAGTGTTTTTGTTATAATTGGAATATAAAATTAGTAATTTTTCACATAACGGATTAATACTTTAATTAATTTTTAGTAAAAACCTTACTTTTGTAAAAAAAATATATGCAAATTCCCACCAATTCAGTTGAAGAATATCTGTCAAACGTCCCTGATGAAAGAAAAATCGCGTTCCAAAAATTAGTTGAAACCATTTCAGAAAACTTACCGAAAGGTTTTCAAACCAATTTAAGCTACGGAATGATTGGATGGAGTGTGCCGCTTGAAACTTTTCCTGCAGGTTATCATTGTTCACCTGGAACGCCGCTTCCGTTTATCAATTTGGCTTCACAGAAAAATTTCATTGCGCTGTATCACATGGGAATTTATGCGAATGATGAACTATTGAATTGGTTTGTGGAAGAATATCCTAAACATTCCAATCGAAAATTGGATATGGGAAAATCGTGTATACGTTTCAAGAAACCTGATGAAATTCCTTTTGATTTAATTGCGGAATTGTGCAAGAAAATGTCGCCAAAAGATTGGATTTCGATTTATGAGAAAATGCTGAACAGGGAGAAATAGGATTTTTTTTGACCTCAACCTTAACCTTAAATAAACTATTCCCGAATCACTTTAATTCTTCCATCGCTCCAAACACGGATAATCGATGAGCCTGAATATTCCGAAACTTTATCCTGATTTTCTTCCACCACAAAATCCACCGCATCCACAATTTCATGAGAAATATCTAAAAATTTCATCGGTGATTTTTCTCCACTAAAATTCGCGGAAGTGGAAACCAAAGGTTTATTGAGTTTTGAAATGAGTTTTTTTAGAAAATCATTTTTTACCAAACGAATTCCGATGCTTCCATCTTCTGCGAGAAGTTCTTTGGGTAAATTTTTCGGATGGTCGTAAATGATGGTGACTGGTTTTTCGGACAAGTCCATAATTTCCCACGCCATTTCGGGAACATCCACCAAATCTTGCAAACGCTTTTCGGATTCCACCAAAATAATCATGGATTTGGTTTTTTCCCGTTTTTTGATTTCAAATATTTTTTCTATGGCGTCGATGTTTGTCGCATCGCAGCCGATTCCCCAAATGGTGTCGGTTGGATAAAGAATGGTTCCGCCGGATTTTAAGGTTTGGATGATTTGTTCCATAATATTCAATAGGAGCGGGCTTTAGCCCGTTTAAAAATTGCCAAATTCCATTGGCTTTAGCCAAAATTTATTTTAAAAACTTCAAAACCATAATGTTTTATAAATTGCTCGTATTCTTCCGTGAATGACTTTATCCTATGATACTCTTCTTGATTTTTAATATAATTCCTAACCCTATCAATATGAGATTCAGAAACGGAAACCGCTAAATACTCATCCTGCCAAGAAAATTTTTCAGAAATCAAATCATTTTTATTAATCCAATGTGAACTTTCTCCTTTTATTAGTTGAGCAACTTTTTCAATTGTTTGATTAGAGCCCAATGAAATCAGACAATGACAATGGTCTGAAAAACCATTTACCATATCGATAAAAATTTCTTTTTCTTCAGAATTTTGCTTGATATGTTTCCACATCTTTACTCTTAAATCTTTAGAATTAAGGAATGGTTTTCTGTTGTGAGTAGAGAAAACGAGATGAATGTAAACTTTAATAAACGACATATTATATCCAAAAATACAAATTTCTAAATTTTGGCTAAAGCCAAATTGAACTTTCAAATTAAAAAAACGGGCTAAAGCCCGTTCCTATTGATTTGTTTAGAATTAAAGTATCAACCTGTTGTGCATTTAGGAATTAAAAAAAAAAGATTGTCCATTTGATTAAAAAATCGTATATTTAATTGATTACCAAGTCATTAAATACATGAACAATCTTATTCAAAACTACAAAATTATTTTAAAAGAATTGACAAACACCTGTAAATATATTACTACAAGTAAGCAAATTAGGCTTCCAAAAATGTCTGATTTGGAACTTGTGGCACTCAACCTCACCGCAGAATATATGTCTATTAACTCTGAACTACAGTTATTTAGATACATTTCAGGGTATGATTTGGAGGGAAGAATTGAAAGGAGTGTCTACAATAAAAGGAAAAGAAAACTTTTTCCCTACATTGAAAAAATCAGAGAAACCTTGAGCAGCAAGTTTTCGGATTTCACCGATGTCTTTATTGTGGATTCCACGCCAATTGAAATCTGTAAAATAAGTCGGGCAAATCGTTCTGCAATCTGTTCCACGGATGAGATCAAACCTGCATATGGATATTGTGCCGCACAAAAATCTAGGTATTTTGGCTATAAACTTCATGCGGTTTGTGACAAAAATGGAATCTTCCACTCGTTTGATTTTTCCCCTGCAAATGTTCACGACGTGAACTATCTGCACGACATTAAGGAGAATTTTGAAAACTGTTTATTAATCGGCGACAGAGGGTACATCAGCAAAGAACTCCAACTGGATTTATTCAACTATTCCAAGATAAATCTTTCGGTTCCAATGCGTAAAAACCAGCATAATTTTGTGGACTTTTGCAAGACAAAATCAAAAATCAGAAAGAGGATTGAACTGCGAAGCAATCGTGAATACCATTGAAAAAAAATTAAATCATGAACAAACCAATATTTCGCAACTGTGCGGACAGTTCTTAATAAATATTAACCTCGCAAAAACCTTTCAAGGTTTGGCAACAAGAATAGTATCAAAAATAACTTCTTTTACCATGATTCAATATCTAAATTTTTTCGTCTTCAAGAGAAGTTTAAATAAGTTAAAAATTAATTTGTGCTAAATGCACAACAGGTTTTTTATATAAAATGATATAAAAACCAGCCGAATTGGCTGGTTTTTATGTTAAACCCTGCAATGCTTTACTTAATGCCTTCGACGCTTTTTTCACTTCCTGAGTCCAATCATCAGCAGCACTGCCATCGGCACCGTCAGAGATATATTTGAGGCACAGAAAATCGATTTTTTCCTGCTCAGCGACTTTCGCCAACGCAAAAGCTTCCATATCGATGACATTATATTCAGGATTGATATGCTCCATTTCGAATTGGTCGCCGGAACCGCAGATCCCGTTCGGGAGATGGCTTGTTTTAATTCCATATTCCAAAAGAATTGGTTCATCAGAAAATGGCGTCTCAAATTTCTTAAAACCCAATGCTCTTACATCCATATCCCGCTGGATAAAACGGTTGCAGTTAACAATACTTCCTCTGTCAAAAACTGTACTTCCTGCGGTTCCCAAATTGATTATGAGATCTGGCTTAGATTTTTGAATGGCTTTTGATAGATGATAAGTCGCTTTAATTTTTCCTACACCAACAAACAATTTATTAAAACTATCAAATTCTTTTCCGGCTTCTGATTCAAGGGCAAAAACCAAAAGGATTTTGTTGTAAAGCTTTCCGTTAATTGTCATTTTAGGGCATAGGTTTTTTCAGAAAGAACAAAGTCAATGTCCGTGCGCCCTGTGCACCATGTACCAAAACGGCGCTGATGTCTGCAGTTGCAGATGGCCCCATCACAAAACAGCCATAATGCGAGTGTGGAAAATCTACTCTTTTGTAGGCGGTATGCATATTTTCGGTCAAATCTTCCGGATCCAGCAAAACAGCCAGATGCTGAGACAAATAACCTAATGAATTGGTAACCAGAGATTTTTCGGTAACCCAGACCATTCCCATCTCTGCCACACCAAACTCTGCACGGAAAACACCCAAATCCACATCATTAAGATCCGCAGGCTTTTGCACGTGTATATCTTTATTCCCTGACCACTCTGGCGTTGCAGAGCAGGTGACCTTAATATCAGGAAGCTTTTTTCGCATAATCTCCTGCGCTTCTTCTACCGATGCGACATCATAAAAATCGACAGCGGCAATTTTGGCGTTAATCTCAAAAAGCGCTTTAAGATCTGCTCCTGGCTTTTTATAATCCGGGATGGCGGGATAATCCACTTTTTCGCGGTTAGCAAGATTGGTTCTTACCGAACTCAGTAATTCTTCTTTAGTCATTGTTTTTTCGGTTTTTTTTGTACCAGTCTCTGAAGGTTTCTTTTTTCACGTCAGGCAATTCACGGTCTTCTACCCAAGGATCCAACGTGCTGTTTTCCAATAGAGATTTTGGGAGAATATTCAGCATATTATAAGTGGTCTTTTCCATCATTTTAAAAGCAGTTGCACTGCCCAGCATTCGGTCAGCAGCAGCAAATGCCAGCCTTCTGCCAAAAGGTGTTTTCTTTTTCTCCATCATCACTTTTCGCCACTCAATAATCTGGTCCGAAATATTAATATGAACGGGGCAAATCTCTGTACACGAGCCGCAAAGCGATGAATGGAAAGGTAATTCTGAATAGGTGTCTTCATCAAAAGTAGGATCCAGAATAATCCCAATCGGGCCGGAATAAGTAGCACCATAAGACAATCCGCCACTCCTTCTGTACACCGGGCAGGTATTCATACAGGCACCACAACGGATACACTTGAGAGAATGCCAGAACTTGTCCATAGACAATCGTTTGCTCCTACCATTATCTGTGAGTACAATGTGCATCTCAGATCCTTCTCTTGGGCCTGAAAAATGAGAAGTATACTGCGTTGCCGGCGTCCCTAAAGCACTGCGGGAAAGTAGTCTGATAAAAACACCCAGATCTTCTACCTTCGGCAGGATCTTTTCTATACCAATACTGGCAATATGAAGCGGTGGAATGCTTGCAGTAAGATCGGCATTACCTTCATTAGTACAGACTACAAAAGTACCGGTTTCGGCAACGGCAAAATTGGCGCCTGTCATCCCGGCATCTGCCACCAAAAATTTGGGCCGGGCATTGTTCCTCATTGCTTCTGCGAGAGAATGCGGATCATCATCGTTGGGATCCGTACCAATTTTATCTGCAAATAGTTTGGCAATATCTTCTGTCGTTTTTTGGATGGCAGGCATTACAATATGACTTGGGCGCTCGTCTGATAGTTGCTGGATTCGCTCACCCAGATCGGTCTCCAGGACATCAATTCCTCGTTCTTCAAGAAAAGGTGTCATCCCGCATTCTTCCTGCAGCATCGATTTGCTTTTGATGATGCGCTTTGCGCCGTGGGAATTCAGAATATCAAAAACAATAGCATTATGTTCATCGGCATCTTTTGCAAAGTGAACAGTGATACCGTTTTCCTCGGCTTTTGTTGCAAACTGTTCAATGTAGTGATCCAAATGCGTCAGCGTATGTTCTTTGATTTGCGAAGCCAGATTCCTAAGCTCTTCCCATTCCGGAATCTCAGAGGATACTTTACTACGTTTAATGATAGTATTATAAAGATTTTTATCGTGTTGCGCCTCGTGAACATCATCCTGCTTGATGAACTTGCGGGCGTTATCTTCTACGTTTACTTTTCCCATTGTTTGTGATTTTTAGAATGGTCCGTTATTCAAAACCTGAGCAATATGTACAAATTTGAGGTCTGATTTTTCTCTTTTGGCAATGCCTTCCTGATGCATCAGGCAAGACATATCCGGGGAAACTACATATTCTACTTTATGCCTTGTGTAATCAGCAACTTTGTCCTGTCCCATCTTGGCACTCACGGCTTCATCGGTAACGCAGAACGTTCCGCCAAAGCCACAGCATTCTTGTGGCCTGTCAATCGTTTCTACTTTAACTCCTGACACCTTCTTTAACAGATCTTCGGTTTTATTAAAGTAAGGTTCCTGCCACTCAAAACGGGATGCAATGTGTAAGCCGCGGATAGAACTGCAGGAATTATGGATAGCCACCGTATGCTGGAAATCTGCCCAAGGGAATTCTTCTATCTTGAGAACATCGTGTAAAAACTCTACTAATTCTATGGTTTTGTGACGGATTTCTGTAACAGTTTCGGTTTGCGGAATTGCATCCATATGGAGCTTGACGTGCTTGACACAACTCCCTGCCGGCCCAACGATATAATCAAAATTCAAATCCTTAAAATTTTCACAAAACTGAGTTTCTGTCCTTATAGAATGTTTCTGATCGCCCTCATTGGCCATAGGCTGTCCACAACAAGTCTGCTGCAGAGGTACTGTGACCTCTACGCCCAATCGCTCCAAAAGCTCAAGTGTTGCGATTCCAACTTTTGGGTAAATCAGGTCTATATAACAGGGGATAAACAGTGCTACTTTCATTACAAAATTTTCTAGGAACTCTAAATTAGCACTATTTCTTCTTTTCCTGATTAGGCTTAGGATGAAAAAAGCCTATACGAGAGGTTATTTATATTGAGTAAAAATAATTTGCCTAGCATGATTTGGAAACCAATCACCCATGAAGAAGAAACTGTGCATGACTTCTGAAAAAAATATAAATATGCCTATGAAAAAGTTTTATTTATTAAGTTCATTATGATATTCATTTTTAAGTGATTCAATTTTGTCTTTCAACTCTTTGCTGATTTTGTTCGGATAGTTTTTCAGTTTTTTGAGATTGAATGCAAGAACTATTGCAGAGATACCAGAAAAAATAAATGCCACAGCTGTTATAACAACCAGAGAAATACCGGCTAAGACAGGATTAAGGATTAGAATAACAGACGCGATAAGGCCAAGAAAACTGATCAGCGCCAGATTCCCCCACTGCAAAACTCCATAGCTTTTGAGATCAAAGGCAAAACCAATCCCCTGTACAGAACGGAACATTAATGAAAATCCAACAAAATAGGGCAAAGCAACAAATGCCACCTGCGGCTGAAAAAATAATATAATCCCTACAAAAAGATCTAGCAAAGCACCTACCAGATACCAGCCCCAATTGTCCAGATTATCCTTGTTTTGTATTGCAAACACAAGTTCCATAATCCCGAAAACCAAAAATGACGCACTGAAAAACAGTACCAGAGACAGGTAAGTGGCTTGTGGAATGCTAAACATATACAATCCCATAATCACCAGTAAAATACCTACAATTAAAGGTAAATACCAATGCTTAACTGTGTTTTTGATAGTTTTAAAAAATGTTGTTCCCATAATAATATGTTTTTGAAATTAGATTAAGTATTACCTGTTGTGCATTTAGGAATTAAAAAAAAAAGATTGTCCATTTGATTAAAAAATCGTATATTTAATTGATTACCAAGTCATTAAATACATGAACAATCTTATTCAAAACTACAAAATTATTTTAAAAGAATTGACAAACACCTGTAAATATATTACTACAAGTAAGCAAATTAGGCTTCCAAAAATGTCTGATTTGGAACTTGTGGCACTCAACCTCACCGCAGAATATATGTCTATTAACTCTGAACTACAGTTATTTAGATACATTTCAGGGACTGATTTGGAGGGAAGAATTGAAAGGAGTGTCTACAATAGAAGGAAAAGAAAACTTTTTCCCTACATTGAAAAAATCAGAGAAACCTTGAGCAGCAAGTTTTCGGATTTCACCGATGTCTTTATTGTGGATTCCACGCCAATTGAAATCTGTAAAATAAGTCGGGCAAATCGTTCTGCAATCTGTTCCACGGATGAGATCAAACCTGCATATGGATATTGTGCCGCACAAAAATCTAGGTATTTTGGCTATAAACTTCATGCGGTTTGTGACAAAAATGGAATCTTCCACTCGTTTGATTTTTCCCCTGCAAATGTTCACGACGTGAACTATCTGCACGACATTAAGGAGAATTTTGAAAACTGTTTATTAATCGGCGACAGAGGGTACATCAGCAAAGAACTCCAACTGGATTTATTCAACTATTCCAAGATAAATCTTTCGGTTCCAATGCGTAAAAACCAGCATAATTTTGTGGACTTTTGCAAGACAAAATCAAAAATCAGAAAGAGGATTGAACTGCGAAGCAATCGTGAATACCATTGAAAAAAAATTAAATCATGAACAAACCAATATTTCGCAACTGTGCGGACAGTTCTTAATAAATATTAACCTCGCAAAAACCTTTCAAGGTTTGGCAACAAGAATAGTATCAAAAATAACTTCTTTTACCATGATTCAATATCTAAATTTTTTCGTCTTCAAGAGAAGTTTGAATAAGTTAAAAATTAATTTGTGCTAAATGCACAACAGGTAGTATCAATATATATCTTTCCGAAATAATATTCAAATGGTGCAAATTGTGCCCAACTATCAATTTCCCAATCGTTTCCACCGAAATTTCGTTTCCGTTCGCAATTCCTTTTGAAGATAATTGTTCTTGATTCAAATTTTCAAAAAACAGGACAGAAGATTTCCGAACGTTTTCAAATTCATCAACCAAACTTTTTAAGGTTCTTTCAGAAGAAAAATAGTGTTTCGCATATTCTTCTTCATCCCAACCTGCAAGCGCTGTTTGGTCTTTTCTTGCAAATCTTAATGCACGATAAGCAAAAATTCTTTCCGCATCGATGAGGTGTTGCAGCAATTCTTTCAAAGTCCATTTTCCTTCTGCGTAGGCAAAATTGGAATTTTCTTCAGAAAGATTTTGATAAATTTCTAAAGTTTTATTTCCGGAAATTTTCATTTCTTCCAACCAGTTTTCAGATGGAATTAAGTCTAAATAACGCTGAATGTATTTTTGAAATTCTGTCATTTCTTTCACTAAAACTGCCACGAATTCACGAATATTATTTTTATTAATTCGTGCATTCGTGGAAAAAAATATTTCTACGCAAAAGCTCTTTCCAGATCGGCAATCAAATCATCTTTGTCCTCGATTCCGACGCTTAAACGAACTAAGTCGTCGGTAATTCCCAATTCCGCACGTTTTTCAGCAGGAATTGAAGCGTGCGTCATCAATGCGGGATGATTCGCCAATGATTCCACGCCGCCTAAACTTTCTGCCAAAGTGAACACTTTCAGCTTTTCCAAAAATTTGATGGCGTCTTCTTTTTTGCCCGATTTAAAGGTGAATGAAACCATTCCGCCGCTTTCTTTCATTTGCTTTAAAGCTAAATCGTGTTGTGGATGAGATTTCAATCCCGGATAAAAAACTTTTTCGACCGCAGGATGATTTTCCAAATATTTTGCGATTTCTAAACCGTTATCGGAATGTCTTTGCATTCTTAAAGCCAAAGTTTTAATTCCTCGCAAAACCAGGTAAGAATCGTGTGGACCCAAAATTCCACCGGTCGCAAATTGGATGAAATGGAGTTTTTCTCCGAGTTCCGCATCTTTAGCAATCAAAGCACCCGCAATCACATCGGAATGTCCTCCCAAATATTTTGTCGCAGAATGCATCACAATATCCGCTCCCAGATCCAAAGGTCTTTGAATGTAGGGCGACGCAAAAGTATTGTCCACAGCAACCAAGATGTCTTTTTCTTTCACCAAATCGGTTACTGCTTTGATGTCCACCAATTTCATCAAAGGATTGGTCGGTGTTTCAAGCCAAATTAATTTGGTTTTATCGGTAATTAAATCTGCAATTTTAGAAACATCATCAAAATTAACGAAAGTGAATTTCAGCTGATATTTTTCGAAAAGTCGCACAAACATTCTGTAAGTTCCGCCGTATAAATCGTCAACAGCAATCACTTCGTCGCCCGGATTTAGTAATTTTAAAACACAGTCGATTGCAGCCAAACCGGAACCGAAAGCCAATCCTCTCGCTCCGTTTTCAATGGAGGCCAAACTGTCTTCCAAAGCTTGTCTTGTTGGATTTGCCGCTCTCGAATATTCGTAACCGGAATGAATTCCCGGCGATTTTTGTGCAAAAGTTGAGGTTAAAAATACAGGCACATTTACAGAACCTGTCGCTGATTCGTGGTGTTGTCCACCGTGGATTACTTTGGTATTGAAGTTCATTTCTCTTAATTTATCGATTTACCAATGTATCAATCTACCAATGAGGGTTCAAAATTGTTACATTGTTATATTTTCAGATTGTTACATTCTAATCGCCGATTTCTTCGCAAATTCTTCCGCCATTTCCTCCATCCATTTTGCGACATCTTCTTCACCGGTTGCACGTTCGTACGTGTTTCCCAAAGATATTAAAATTTGGTGGATGAACATTTTCATTTGGTCAACCGGCATTTCTTTGGTCCAAAGGTCTATTCTTAAAGCTTCCATTGCTTTATGATCCCATACGGAAATCATGGTTGCTTTGGTTTCCTGTTTTTCAATTCCGCCATCCTGTGCATTCCAAGTCATCATTTCTGGAACGTGGTTTTCGTCTAATTCGACGTCTATGGTAATTTGGGTTTTTCTCATTTTTTCGAGGTGCGGGTTACGAGATTCGGGTTGCGAGATTTTTTACCTCATAATACGTTTCTCGTTTCCCGTATCAATTTTTAGGTTTATAATTACTTTGATTAAAAATTTCCTGTGCGTTCATTTTTAGGAAATCTTGGAGTTTTGTTTTTGGATTTTCGTTAAAAAATTTCCTGCAGATTTGCCATCCCGTGAAAATGCCGATTTGTGGGGAAGATTCGTTGTCGATTTCGGTGTAGAATTTTGAGAATGGTCCTGGTTTGATAAATCTTTCGCCCAATCTCGTATCGTCACTGAAAACCAAATTGTTTTCTACAAAGAAATTCCAAATATTGGCTTCGTTCGCGATTGCCCAATCGTATTGTTTTTGGGTGTAATTCATTTTCAGATAATCAGGAAAATCGGGGAGGAAAGCATCCTGCAAAGTCATCAGTTTTCCTTGATAAATTAATTCGTCAATAAATTTTTGATGTTCAAGATTTCTTGGAACAAAAAATTCGGCAAAGATTTCAGAAACTTTAGGAACAATATTTTGTGGATTCATCGAAGTTTGAAAATATTGTTCGATTCCTTTGTAATTTGGATTGTTTTCGCCCATAAAACCTGTTACGTCAATGAAAAGCATGTTTTGTTCAGGTTGATAAAAAACAGGTTCCATTACTCCTTGCAAAGCTGATGAATAAAGGAAAACTTTTGGTTCTTTAAATTCAGGGAAATAATTTTTAATGTGAGAGAATAAATCAGTTAAATCTTTGTTGAGTTTTGCGACATCAATTTTTGAAATCGCTTCTTTGTAGATTTTTGACTCATTTTCGTCGGCTCTTCTGATGGCAAAGTCTTCATCAGAAACCGTTCCCTGAAACCACGGATATTTTTGTTTAAAGTTTTCTAAAGGAATATTCAAATCATATAATTCTTTAGAAATATCGGTGATTTCCACTTTTTGGGCAGGATTTTTAATTTCTATTTTCCATGGATTTTGGTTTTCCTTCTTGCAATTTTGTAAGAGAAGAAGGGAAAGTACAAAGCATAAAAAAAATATTTTTTTCATTTGAACCAACATATCGCGGCTTCGCCGCTTCCTTTTTTTGGGTTAAAATTTCTACCAACATTTCGCGGCTTCGCCGCTCCTTGTTGAAAAATTTATTTCTATTTTTACATCAGATTTTGAGGTGCAAAAATAAGGAAAAATAATGGCAAAAATCTTCGTCGAAACAGAAAGGCTTATTTTGAGGGAATTGGTTCCCGAAGATGCTGAAAGAATGTTTTTGCTCGACGGTAATCCCGAAGTGATGAGGTTTCTCGGAAGAAATACTGTAACTAAAGTTGAAGAATCCAGCGAAATTATTGAAAAAATTAGAAAACAGTACCGCGAAAACGGAATTGGAAGATGGGCGGTTGTAGAAAAATCCTCAAATCTATTAATTGGTTGGAGCGGCTTGAAATTTTTGACCGAAGAAATCAACGGCTTCAAAAATGTCTATGAATTAGGCTATCGTTTTCTTCCCGAATCTTGGGGAAAAGGTTACGCATCAGAATCGGCGGGAGCTTCTTTGAATTACGGTTTCAATATTTTAGATGTCGAGGTGATTTATGCTTCTGCAACGATTGATAATGATGGTTCCAATCACGTTCTTCGAAAACTGGGTTTCACAGAGAAAGGAACTTTCATTGATCCTTTAGATCATGAAGAATGCTTTTGGTATGAGTTAAGAAAAGAAGATTTTCAAAGGTAATTTGAACTGTTTTTGAACTTTGAACAATTTAAAGAATTTTTATGCAAACAGAAAAAATAATAGATAAAATCGTTTCGTGGCTAAAAGATTACGCCACGAAAGCTGGCGTGAAAGGTTACGTCATCGGAGTTTCGGGTGGAGTAGATTCTGGAGTGGTCTCTACACTTTGCGCAATGACGGGACTCGATTTGCTGATGCTCGAAATGCCGATTCGCCAAAAAGAAGATCAGGTGAATCGAGCTTGGGAACACATGAACGACATCACCAAAAGATTTCCAAACGCAAAAGCGATGAGCGTGAATTTGACTCCCGCTTTTGAGGAATTATACAAAACTTTCGATGTAAAAGATGACGAATTTCCTTCCGAAAAACTCGCATTTGCCAATACAAGAAGTCGTTTGCGAATGTTGACGCTTTATTATTACGGACAAATCAATTCACTTTTGGTTTGTGGAACGGGAAATAAGGTGGAAGATTTCGGAATTGGATTTTACACCAAATATGGCGACGGTGGAGTAGATGTTTCCCCAATCGCAGATTTATACAAAACAGAAGTTTATGAATTGGCAAGAGCTTTAAATTTGGTAGAATCGATTCAAAACGCGATACCAACCGATGGACTTTGGGATGTGGAAAGAACCGACGAGCAACAAATCGGTGCAACGTATCCAGAACTCGAAAAAATTCAGAAAGAGTGGGGCACAAAAACAGAAGAAGATTATTCGGGAAGAGATTTGGAAGTTTTCAAAATTTTCAAGAGAATGAACAGAGCTGCGCAACACAAAATCAATCCCATCCCGGTTTGCGACATTCCGGAAGAATGGCGAAATTGAGGATGAAAAAATTCCGCTCCTTCGGAGGGGTGGCGAAAATTTTTGACGGGGTGGTTTACATATAATTTTACAACATGAACAAACAAAATCTAAAACTTTTCCTTTTCTTCATCATCGGTTTATTGTCGGCTTTTTTGGCGATGTATCTTTTTAATAACTATAAAATTGAAAAGAAAAATCAAACTGAAACTTCGCAAAATTCGACCGTAAATCAAAGAAATAGTGAAAGTGATTTTAGTAGAGAAAATCCAGGAAAATCTTCAACTTTTTCAGGAAATATCGATGAACTAACAGAAGAAAGAAAAGTCATCGATTACGTAAGAGCCAACAAGCAACTTCCTGATTATTACCTCACAAAATCAGAAGCGAGGAATCAAGGCTGGATTGCATCAAAAGGAAATCTCTGCGATGTTTTGCCGGGAAGAGCAATCGGAGGCGACAAATTTTCAAACCGCGAAAAAACCTTGCCGAAAGGAGAACAATATTTTGAAGCCGACGTGAATTACAATTGCGGCCACCGAAATGCGGACCGCATCGTCTTTACAAAAAATGGTGAGGTTTGGCTAACTCATGATCACTACAAAAGTTTTCAAAAACAATAAATAAACTTGAATGGTGAATTTGCTTCGCAGTGAATGGTGAATTTTATCATTAATAAATTAAAAGAACTTAAATAAAATGAATGTCTATATAGATTTTACAGATATAGGGGATTACGAAGATTTCTACGACCAACTCAAAGAAAAGCTTCCGTTGCCGGATTATTTTGGGGATAATTTGGATGCGCTTTATGATTCTGTCACAGGATTTGTTGAACTTCCGCTTCATTTGGAATTTGTCAATATGAGTGTGGAACAACTGGAAACTTTTGAGGATTTGCTTACCACTCTGGAAGATGCGCACGATGAGGTAGAAGATTTTACTTTTTCCTATTATCTGGAGCAGTATGAAGACGAGGAATGATTTGTTGCGCACTAGAAGCGAATTCACCGACAAAGTCGAAATCACTATTCACGGCGAAGCAAACTCACCTCATATCATATTCGTTCGGATGATTTTTCTTGATTTCATCAACCGTTCCCAATACTTTATCTTTCAACGAAGTTTGATAAGCATCTAATTTTTTGGCAATTTCCAACTCTGAAGTTCCCAAAATTTTCGCCGCCAAAATTCCCGCATTCGTCGCTCCATTCAACGCAACGGTCGCCACAGGAATTCCCGATGGCATTTGCAGAATCGATAGTACAGAATCCCATCCGTCAATCGAATTTGAGGACAAAATCGGAACTCCGATTACGGGTAAAGTCGTGCAACTCGCCACCATTCCCGGCAAATGAGCGGCTCCTCCTGCTCCTGCGATAATCACTTTCAGTCCACGATTTCTAGCAGATTTTGCATAATCGAACATTCTTTCTGGAGTTCGGTGTGCAGAAACCACGGTGAGTTCATAAGGAATTTCCAAAGATTTCAAAAAGTCCGCGGCTTGTCGCATGATTGGCAAATCGCTTTGACTGCCCATAATTATTCCGACCATGTTTTATTAATGAGGATTGATAATTGTGATTGATGCTGAAAAATAATGCTCAATCTTTACAGGTTTAAAGTTACTGAAATTTCTCAAATTTATTTTATTAATCGTTCTTTCATGTTTAAACCCCTATTTTTGCACCGTGTATTTCCTTAAAGATTTCAAACTCATCTTCGCACTTCTCACCGTCGCCATTGTTTGGGGAACCACTTTTTTGGGAATCCGAATTGCGGTAGAAAGTATTCCGCCTTGGTTTGTGGCAGGAATTCGGCAGTTTCTCGCGGCGATTTTGTTGTTGGGCGTTTTGATTTATTCCAAAGAATTAAAATGGATTGGTTGGAAAAAACTAAAAATCCAAATTATCTTTTCCGTTTTGATGCTGATTGTCGCGAACGGTATGATGACTTTGGCGGAAGAACACGTTTCGAGCAGTTTGGCGTCTTTGCTTTCTGCGACTTCACCACTTTTTATTTTTGTGGGAAGTATTTTCTTCGGATTGCAGAAATTTTCAACTCGTGCGCTTGTCGGAATTCTTTTGGGAATGTTGGGAATCGTCCTGATTTTCCACGATGGATTGGATGATTTGCTGAATCCCGATTATCGTTTCGGAATTTTCTGTGCTTTCGCATCGATTTTAGGTTGGGCAATTGGTTCGATTTTTACGAAAAAACTTCATCTTCAAAACGAGAATATTTCGCTGAATTTATTCTATCAGTTTATGTTTGCAGGAATTGTTCAGATTATTTTCGGTTTCCTTTTTTCAAAAGAAATCAATGTGGAAACCTGGACTTTCAGAAGTGTTTTCGCAACGGTTTATTTGGCGGTTTTCGGTTCGGTTGCGGCGTATTTTGCATTTCATTATGCTTTAAAGAAAGTTTCACCGACACAGATTTCTCTGCTTTCTTATGTCAATACCATTATTGCGATTTTCCTTGGTTGGTTGATTTTGGATGAAGAAATTTCCACCGCATTTCTCGTTGCAACGGTGATGATTATTGTTGGCGTTTTTATTACGAATTATAAGAAGGGAATGTTTGGGAAAAATTGAGATTTAAAATTCTATTTTAATAGGGTAAAAGTATAGTGATTTTGATAATTTAACATTTCTTTATTGCTCTTCACAAATTTATCTTGGTATAATTTCTTGATAATACCAGTTTCAATTAATTATAAATGGTGCTTCCATAATCCTCAATAACCTTTTCAACAGAAATATTATTTAAGTTTTTAATTGAGGTCACTTCACCAATAACTATTTTTTCATAATTAATTTACATTATGATAGAAAAATATTTTAAGTTTTCTTATGATTATCCCTGAATATAATTCCTCAAATACTTCACCAATTCCTTCTGTACCACCACCTGTTCGCGAATCAAATCCTTGATGGAAATCACGCCCACCATTTTACCTTCGTCCACCACGGGAAGATATTGCACATTGTGATCGGACATCAACTGCATACAGTGTTCGAGTTTGTCGAGCATTTGAAGATTGGGAAGATCGACCGACATCACGTCTTTCACTTTCGTGTCGGAAGAATGGCGGTTTTTTAAAATCACGTTTCGGGAATAATTTCTCTCGGTGAAAATTCCGAGGTAATTTTCGGCATCGCGAACTACGATGGAGCCCACATTGTGGTCGGCCATCATTTGAAGTGCCTCTAAAACAGTCTGTTCAGGTCCAATGGTCAAGTGATTGAAACCACCTTTTCTCGCAAAAATTGTAGCAACATTTCCCATGATTAAATATTTTGTTGCCTAAAGTTAACAAAAATATTATCGATGGGGAAATCTTCGTGGTTAAGAATGTTTCGTTAAGATTTAACTTTCACCAAAGATTTAATATGGATAAGTTTCTCCAATAGTTCTTCCCGGGAATCTGCCAAAACATTGATGTGTCCCATTTTTCGTCCGGGTTTGGTTTCGGTTTTTCCGTAGAGATGAACGTAGGTTTTTGGCAATTTCAGGACTTCTTCCAAACCTTCATATTTTACTTTTCCATGAAAATTTTCTTCGCCGACCAAATTCAGCATTCCTGAAAATCCAAAAGAATCCGTATCTGCAAGCGGAAGATTTTTCAACACCCGATAAAATTGCTCGAATTGGGAATTTGCGTTTCCTTCCTGTGTTTGATGACCAGAATTATGAAGTCGGGGCGCAGTTTCATTCACCCAAACTTTTCCGTTTTGGTCTAAAAATAATTCGATGGCGAAAAATCCGGGAGAATTTGCTGCGTCGATGAATTTTTTCGCGATAATATCAATTTGTTTTTGAACATCTTCCGATATTTCTGCGGGACAAATATTGAAATCGAGCAAGTTCAGTTTGGGATCTGCAACCATTTCTGTGACGGGAAAGGTTTTGGTTTCGCCGCTTTCGTTTTTTGCCACAATGATGGAAAGTTCTTTTTCAATATCCACCAAATTTTCCAAAACCGAGGGAACATCCCATAAATGCTTTAAATCTTCCTCACCTTTAATGACTTGAACTCCTTTTCCGTCGTAACCGCCTGTGTTCATTTTTTGAACAAAAGGTAAAGGGAAATTAACTTCAGATTTGTGTTGAATGATTTGAAAATCAGGACTTGGAATTTCGTGTTTATTGTAAAACTCTTTCTGTAAGATTTTTTGCTGAATCGTCTGGATAATTTCCGGACTGGGAATGACTTTAATTCCACATCCCCGAAGTTCGTAAAGCGCATCGACGTTAACATGCTCAATCTCAATGGAAACGACATCTTTCCCTTTTCCGAAATCAAAAACGGTATCGTAATCATCAAAACTTCCCTGCGTAAAATCTGAAATTTTGGAACAAGGTGCATCTTCCGAAGGGTCGAGTGTGAACCATTCGTCATCATATTTTAATGCGTCCTGAATAAGCATTCTTCCAAGTTGTCCGCCGCCGAGAATTCCGATTTTCATATTCTTATTTTGGTTTGATTTGGTTTGAAGTTGTTTGATCATGTTTGACTTTTTTTGTGACGAACATTTTTCATGAATCTTTTTATTTTTTTAAACTTTGTCAATTTTTAAATACCCAATTTTCATCAAATTTTCTTGATTTTCCACATCTGTTTTTTCTAAAATAATGGAATATTTTTTTTTGGCTTCCTTAGAAAGTAAATCAGAAATTTTATAAATATCATCGATATCGACGCCGTACTTGTCATCGATGTGACTTTCTGCATTTTTAAAGCCCATTGTTTTGTAAAATTCGGTTTGCTTCACTCTTTTTACAATTTCGCCCATGGATTTTCCAACCATCAAATGTTGTTCGTGAAACTCCTCAAAATGTCCAGGTTTGTAACCGCCCAAATTGATGAAAAACAAATTGTTTTCAGAAATTTGTGAGGTTTTTTCAATAATTTTTATTTCGTAACCATCCGCAAATTGGACTTCCTGATAACAGTCGATGTGAATTTTTGCCTCACTCCAAAATGTTTTAATTTCGGGAATTAAATCTTCGAATTTTTCTGCAATCCCGAAGAAAACATCGTGCTGTTCAATGTTTCTTCCTTTCGGAGTGGCGCCGATAATGACGTAAAATAGTTTCATCTGTTTTTAATTTCGTATTTGATTTTTTCTCGCAGATTACGCAGAATTGAAAAAAATTGCTTCATAAAAGTTATTTAATTCTCATAAAATTCTAATGGCAATTGATCGGGATCCTGCGTGAAGAAAAATTTCTTATCCGTAAATTCATCGATTCGGATTTCTTCACAAACCAAACCTTTTTCAATGAGTTCGTATCTTTTCTCTTCTACATTTTCTACCAAAAAAGCGAGATGCCTTAAACCGCAACTTTC
Organism: Candidatus Kaistella beijingensis; assembly: GCF_020084865.1. NCBI lineage: Bacteria > Pseudomonadati > Bacteroidota > Flavobacteriia > Flavobacteriales > Weeksellaceae > Kaistella > Candidatus Kaistella beijingensis. The sequence continues at coordinate 2,623,544 of NZ_CP071953.1, forward strand.
AGGTTGTGACGGTCGTTTTGGCGGATTAGGAAAAGAGAAAAGTTCAATCACATAATGATCCCCAATTCCCAAATCCAGTTTCCATGAATCGCGTTCTTTTCTGTAAACTTCACGGAGGATTTTTAGCCCTAAAATTTCGGTGTAGAATTTTTTTGAGGTTTCGTACTCAGAGCAGATGATGGCGATATGATGGATTTTCATTGAAATTGATTTTTAAAGCCACATAGGCACATAGAAATGAGGATGTTGCTTATTTATTTTCCAGTTCAAATAGAATTTCGTCCTAACTGAACTTTAATTTTATAATTTTTCAGTATAACTATGTTTCTATGTGGTTTAACTTACACCTTTAATTAGGTGAAATTTTTAAGTTAAATATTTATTCGAATTCCAAATTTTTAAGGATGGCTTCGGATTTCAATTCTGTTTCGCGCCATTCTTTTTCGGGCGAACTTTCTGCGGTAATTCCGCCTCCAACATAAATCAAGCAAGCATTTTCAAAAAATTCGGCGCAACGCAAATTTACGAAATATTGAACGTTTTCTTCGGTTTCGACTTTGATATAACCTGCATAAAAATTTCGCGGATGAGATTCAAATTTTTCAATGGCGCTTTTGCACAAATCCTTCGGGATTCCGCAAACAGCGGGAGTTGGGTGAAGCTCGGAAATTAGATTTTCCAAATCTTCTGACATTATCTTTGCTTTAAAATCGGTTCGAAGATGTTTGATATTTCCCGAAATGTGGTCGTAGGTTTCGGATTGCTCAACTTCAGAAGAATAATTTTTTAAAATATTCTTCATAAAATCAGTGACGGGTTTTTGCTCCTCGATTTCTTTTGCGGTCCATGTTTCGTTGACAGGAAGTGTCCCCGCCAAACTCATGGTTTCAAATTCGGAGGTCTTTTTGTCAAATTTTCCCAAAAGTTCAGAAAATGCACCGATCCAACATTTTCCGTCTTTAATGAAAAAGTAAACGAATGCGTTTGGATAAGATTTACAAAGATTTAGAAAAGTTTGGGAGAGATTGATTTTTTTTTCGTCAAAGTCGAATACCTTTCTTCTTGAAACAACCAGTTTTGAAAGTTGATTTTCTTTGATGAATTCAATTACCTTTCCAAGTTTTGCTTCATATTCAAATTGATTTTCTTCTTTAAATTCAAGAAGTTCGGTGGAAATTTGATTGGACAAAATATTTTCATTAAAGAAAAATTCTTCAATATTTCCGTAAAAATCGATGCTCTCCGTTTCATCAAAAGATAGAAATGAAACCGATTTTTTATCGGAGTTTTCATTCACGGTAAAAATAGAATCGGAAAAAGGAAATCGGAAATAAAGCATTATTTAGTGTGAAAACAATTTGAAAATTTGAAAAGGAGAAGATGGAAAAACATCTCAGCCACTCACCGACACCCCCACTCACCAACAAAATAATTACTCAGGTTTCGGAATGACATTGTTTGTCATCGTGGTGTGATTGATGAGGTTTCCTTTCTCGTCTCGGATTTCAATTTCAGAGACGTGCATGGTGTTTCCTTTTCGGATGAATCGTGCAGTTCCGGTGACCATTCCTTCTTTTTTGCTTCTCAAATGATTGGAATTGATGTTGGTTCCCACAGGAACAACTTTGTTGGTGTCCAAATGCAAAACGGAAAGACAGGAACCCAAAGTTTCCGCCAGAACGCAGCTTGCGCCGCCGTGAAGAATTCCGTACGGTTGATGAACTTTTGGCGTTACGGGCATGGTTGCAGAAAGGGAATCTTCCGTAAGATCGGTGAAATTTATTCCTAAATTTTTTGCGAGATTTTCACCGCCCCAATTGTTGAGTTGGTGTAGGATTTTTTCTTTGTTTTCTAGTATGTTCATTTTACTTCTTTTTGATATTTAACCACCCCGTCTGCAAAGAAGTTGCAGACAGCCCTTCAAAGGAGGGGAATTTTGTGCGTGAAAAGACCTCCAGCTTCTATCATCCTACACCCCGCTTAATAAATTTTCGGGTTCCAATTGGCGGGAACTTTTGGGGTGATTTTTTGGTAATATTGTTCCAATTCTTCCATGATGTCCTCAAAAGAGCGGTTTTCTAATTCTTCCACGGAAATTTTTTTGCCGAGATAGATGATTTTGTCTTTAAAATCTCCTGCTGCAACAACAATCGGAACTTTCGCCGCTAAAGCCATGTGGTAAAAACCTTTTCGCCATTTCGGTACCCAACTTCTTGTTCCTTCAGGAGTAATAACCAAGCTGAAATCTTCTTTTTTGAATTCATTCGCCACGAAATTCACCAAGTCGTTCTTTTGGGAACGGTCGATTCCGATTCCGCCTAAAGCTTTTACAATTCCGCCATACCAAGCTTTGGTGTGCGCATCTTTAATGATGATTTTCAAAGGTTTTTCTAAAGCCCAATAGGCAAAATTTCCTAAAAGATATTCTTCGTTTGCGGTGTGTGGAGCCACGACGAGGATGCAACGGTTGAGGTTGTTCACATCACCTTCGAGCACGATTTTCCACCCGAGAAGTTTGAGCATTAGTTTACCGATGAGTTTTTTCATAAAGCAAAACTGGAGAATTAAGGAATTGATTCTAATAAAAAAGTATAACCAACCTGAATTGATTATACTCTACAAATATATTGAATTAAAATTCTAACTAAAATAAACTGCTTACGAAATCGATGATTTTCATTGCGATCTCTAAAACGAACTGTACCATGATTTTGAGGTTTTTAAGGATAATTGTTGTTGCTTAAAATTAACAGTACGAAATTAAGGATATTATTTTTAAATATTTTTTTTTCGAGTGTTAAATTTTGTTTAAAATTCAATCTTGAGGAACAAGCGAAAAGCGGAAAATTTTTATTTCTAAAGAAATCCGCTTTTGCCTATCCACTCTCATTATTTTGTTTTAATGATGATTTCTTTTTTGCCGTCTTTCACGGTGATGTTGATGTCTTTCAACTCTTTTTTGTCGATTTTTTTCATCATCAAATCGGCTTCGGCTTCACTTACCTTTTTACCGTTTACAATAACTGAATCGGAACCTGCAGAAATTACTACTGATTTACTCGCTGAATTAACGTAGGTTGAATCTTGGTCGTTTTCTTCCATCTCTTCATCATTTACAGAAAATCCACGTTCATCATTCAAAGCAATTACTTTCATATTTTTTGGCACAACCAATTCATAATCAACTCTATAATCACGAAATCTGTAATCGTATGGATAAGTGAAATAGTTAGGAAGCATGATTTTATTGTCTATGATTTCAACAGGAATCTGCATTTTTAGAGGCAGATTATAGCCGTCCGCAGATTTTTTGATTTCAAGATAAGGTGCTTTCACATCCATTCTTTTTACGTCAACACTCGGATAATCCTGTTTGAAAATCGTTTTCTTGTCGGAATAAACATCGTCCCAATACGCTTTGAAGTTTTGAGGAATCGCTACTTTTTTCACATCAACCAAGATCGAATCTGAAGTCGTATTGATGGCCACATTTTCAGTTTCATCATTGTTTCCGCTGTACATTGACTTGAATTTAATGGCCGTAAATCCTGTTGCAGCAATCAATCCCATCCACAGTAAAACCAATCCACCGAAGACGTAACCTGTGTTATTGAGCTTTGTTTTTGGCGAAAATAATTTCATCGCGATGTAGCAGAACACCAATGCAGGAATAAAAATCGTAAGGAAACTCACCGCAATCGCGAGAAAACCGAGATTGCTGTCCTGAAGGTAAAAACCGAGATTATCAAAAAAGTTGATGTTACTCGTTCCTGCAACTCCGAAAACTGCGAAAGAACTAAACAACAATACTAAACCGATCGCTCCAAAAAGTGCTCCCAAAATGTATCGAATCACATTCCAGAAACCATTTCCCGCTTTGTTGATGTAGGGTTTGTTTTCGTTGTAGATTTCACCAAATCTCTGTGTAGATTCGTTAGCAAACTGTACAATTTTGTTGGATTCTTCTTTAATGTTGTCAAAATTAATTGGCTTTCCTTTCATTTTCAAAAAATCTGCGGCGGTTTCCGCTTTTGGCATTACTAACCAAAGAATTAAATAAAGAAAAACAATCAACATTGGCGATCCTGGAAGTGGCATCATAATCAAGAATAAACCCACCCAAATTGCGCGCATCGCTGCAACATCCATTCCTACATAATGAGCGAGTCCTGCACAAACACCTGCGATTTTTTGTTTTTCAGGATCACGGAACAATTGTTTTTGGCTCTGAAAACCTCCTGACGTTCTTTGGTTTTTCTTGGTTGAAGTTTTTTCGGAGAAATAAGCTTCTTCCTGTTCTTCGATCACTTCGGGTTTACCAATTTGAGCGATTACTTTCTCTACGTCGTCGTCGTTGATGACTTCGCGTTTTCCTAAAGAATCTTTGAAGATTTCGACCATTCTGATTTCGATGTCGTGCATGACTTCGTCGGCTTCGTTGGCCTCCAAGGAATTGCGGAGCGCTGCGAGATAATCACTTAACTTTATATATGCGTGTTCCTCGATGGTGAAGGAGAAACCGGCTAATCCTATTGAGAGTGTCTTGTTCATTTTATTTAGTTTATAGTTTTTTGGGTAATTTGGTTTACGGAATCAGTGAGTTCGTTCCAAGTGTTGAGCAATTCCGCGAGAAAAAGTTTTCCCTTATCGGTAATCTGATAATACTTTCTCGGCGGTCCTCCTGTGGATTCTTCCCATCGGTAGGAAAGAAATTCGCCGTTTTTCAATCTTGTGAGAAGGGGATAAAGAGTTCCTTCCACTACATCCAGTTTTCCTTTTTTCAGTTCTTCGATCAGGTCGGAAACGTACATTTCCTTTTTATCGATCAAACTCAAAATACAGAATTCCAGAATTCCTTTTCGCATCTGCGCTTTGGTGTTTTCTGTGTTCATTATTTATACGTTATTAGTTGTGTTAAATATTTCGTCATTCATTTCTTGAATGGTCTGAGCAAAGATATATTTATTTTTTTAGTAATATGCAATGCAAAGTAGCGGTTCAAAAAAAATTTACTTTCTTCTTACTTCATACTCAATTTGTCGGCTTGCTTTGGGCAGAACCATCCATAAAACAAGGTAGGCGATAACTACAAAAGTGGTTGAGATTCCTGCCGAAAATATTCCAAAGAAAGCGAGTGAGAACCAGATAATTCTTATGATAGAAACATCAATTTTATAATATCTAGCGAGTCCGGAACAAACTCCGGCAATTCTTCTGTTGTCTGCATCTCTTGTTAATTTTGCTTTGAAGTCTGCAAAATACTGGTTTTGGTTTTGTTGATAAGTGTCCATCTGTAATAGGTTTTAAGATTTCTTATACAAAGATATGTAATAATTTTAGTATTATGCAATACAAAGTAGTAAAAATATTTTGAATTTTATTTAAGTTACTGATAATCAATAATAAAAATTTTCAGTAAAAATAGTTTTTATAATAATTAAAGATGAAAGCATAAAAAAACCACCTCAAATTTGAGGTGGTTAATGCGAAAAATTACTAAAATTATTTTTTAATAGCTTTAACTGCTTTCACAGTACCGTCATTCATGTGGAGCGTAACGATGTAAAGTCCAGCTCTCAAATCAGCAAGATGAAGTTCTGTAGAAGCTTTCATTGATTTTACCAGTCTTCCTGAAAAGTCAGAAATCGTAATTGATTTTACTCCTTTAACATCAGAAATCTTTAGAATGTCTTGGAAAATTCTCATCCTTAAATCCGTATCGAGTACTGCACTTGGTGGAATTGCAATCGAACCATTCAAATTATTTGTAGGAGCAGTGAAACCATATAGAAATGGAGCGGTGTTGAAGAAAATTTCGCATGCATCGCTAAAGTTGCCATTATTATTCCAGTTGATAAAAACTCGTCAAAACAAAAAAACCGCCTAGAAGACGGATGTTTTTTGAGATAAGAAAAATTTATTTCTGGTTTAAAAGATCGAACCTTGTTATTCTTCAGAATAAAGTGAGGAGAGATAAGAAAGTCTCCTGTTTTCTCTTCTTAATTCTTCTAATTTGCTTAAAAGATGATTGATGACCTCTAATCCCGGCAAATTGACGTCCAGATCATAATGCCAATTGGTGAATCTTTCAAATGCGGGCAATTCTTCGTAAAGCAAATACTTTACGTCGTTTTCAGTTTCCGTTTTTACCAGTCCTGATTCTTCCAGCGAATCAAAAAAGGTGAGTTCAATATTGTAAATTTTTACAAGTTCTTCTCTTGATATTCTCTCGATCATTTCTTTAAGTTTTTAAGTTCCTGAAAAAGTTCTTTTTCCTTCTCGGATAAATGAGTCGGAATCTTCACGCTATAAGTCACAAACAAATCTCCGAACTCACCTTCCTTTTTATAAACCGGAAAACCTTTGCCTTTTAATCGCACTTTGGTTCCGTTCTGAGTTTCGGGTTTTACTTTAAGGTTTACATTTCCGTCTAAAGTGGGTATTGTAACATCTCCTCCCAAAACTGCGGTGTACAAGTCAATTTCCACATTAGAGCTTAGGTTGTTGCCGTTTCTTTTAAAATAATGATCCTCTAAAATATTGAAAGTGATGTACAAATCACCATTTGGACCACCGTTGAAACCAGGATTTCCGTGACCTTTCAGTTTAATTTTCTGTCCGTCTGCAATTCCTGCAGGAATGGTAATTCTCACCTTTTTACCATTGATTTCGAAGGTTTGTTGGTGGGTTTTCGCAGCGTCGCGCAACGAAAGATTCAATTCTGCTTCGACATCCTGACCTTTAAATTTTCCGGAAGCACTTCCTCTCGAGCTTCTTCCGAAACCTGTTCCAGCTCCGCCACCACCGCCAAACATACTTTGGAAGAAATCTGAAAAATCTTCACCGCCACCACCAAAATCAGCACCTGTAAAACCACCGTAGTTTCCGCCATAATTTTGGCTTTTCTGATACTGTCGTTGCTGTTGTTGCGCCTTTTCGTATTCTTCGCCGTGTTTCCAGTGTTCACCGTATTTGTCATATTTCGCACGGTTTTCTGGATTGCCCAACACTTCGTTGGCTTCGTTTAGCTCCTTAAATTTTAATTCTGCTTCCTTGTCGCCGGGATTTACGTCGGGATGATATTTTCTGGCGAGTTTTCGGTAGGCCTTTTTAATTTGGTCGGGAGTCGCGTTTTTCTCAACCCCTAAAATTTTGTAATAATCTATATACGCCATAATTCTTATTAAAAATCTGACTTGAAAATTACGAAATTTTTCAGTTTTTATAAAATAAAAGCCAAAATTTAAGTTTAAAAATCGAAATCTTTGAAATAAATTATCTTTGATGAAAATTACCATCAATGAGAGAAATTCTGAAAAATTATTCCGGCATTATTCTACTTTTAGCAGGCATCGTTATAGGAAGTTTTATTGGCATTTTCTTTCCAGGAAGTGTGGTTTACCTAAAACCGTTGGGTGATATTTTTCTTAATCTTTTATTTGTAAGTGTTGTTCCGCTTGTTTTTTTTGCGGTGGCAAACTCGATTTCAGCCGTTGAGAAACAAGGGAAATTCGGTCGGATTTTAATTTCAATGATTTTTACTTTTCTTCTATTCATCATTATTGCAGCGCTGTTTACGATTGCGGCAGTTTATTTTTTCCCGACAGAAGCTACGGGAATGAATGCTAAAGAAATTTTGGAAAATCCCGCCGATACAAAATCTTGGGGCGACCGAATTGTAAGTTTCTTTACCGTGGGAGAATTTACCCAACTTTTTTCGAGACAAAACATGCTTGCGTTACTGATTTTTGCCTTCTTAACAGGAACAGCGGTGAGGAAAGCGGGAGCTGCTGGAGAAAATTTCAAGAAATTTCTTTCCTCGGGTTATGAGGTGATGAAGGCGCTTTTGCTTTTGGTGATGAAAGCGGCACCGATTGGTTTGGGTGCATATTTCGCTTATCAAGTGGCGACGATTGGTCCTCAACTCTTTGGATTTTATGCAAAACCTCTTGGTTTATACTATGTTGCTGGAACTGTTTATTTTTTGGTTTTTTTCAGCATTTATGCCTTTGTTGCGATGGGAAAATCGGGGGTGCAGAAATTTTGGAAAAACAACATTTACCCCTCGTTAACCGCAATTTCCACGTGCAGCAGTTTTGCTACGATGCCTGCAAATCTTCAAGCGGCTGCAAAAATTGGCGTTCCAGATTCGATCGCGAACATTGTAATCCCGATTGGAAGTACGCTGCATAAAAATGGTTCTTCCATGTCGTCCATCATTAAAATTTATGTGGCTTTTTTAATTATAGGAAAAGATTTCTTTGAACCTTCAAATTTACTTCTTGCTTTAGGAATCACCATTTTTGTCAGCATTGTTGCGGGTGGCATTCCGAATGGAGGCTATATCGGTGAAATGTTGATGATTTCTGTGTATCAACTACCGGTGGAAGCAATTCCGGCGGTGATGATTATCGGAACGTTGGTCGATCCTTTAGCGACAGTTTTAAATTCAACGGGCGATACCGTTGCTTCAATGTTCGTCACGAAAATTTCGCGAGAGAAATTTATTCAGACTTAAAATAGAAAAAACCACCGATTTCTCGATGGTTTTTTTTGATATGAATGAAAAGCTAATTACAAGTTATAGTTCGTCCAACCTGCATACCAGAAGTCGTTTGCATCTTTTACGGCACCTCTGTAAGTTACTGGTGTAAATCCAGAAGAAAGGAAAGGATTTGTAAAGATTCCACCTGTCAACAAAGGTGATCCTGAAGCTGGTGAATAGTTTGGAGTAGTTCCTGCAGGATTCCAAGCTCCTGTTAATTTAATGTCTGTAGAATAAGGTAAAATCGTATTTCCATTAGCATTAAACCAAGCAGTCAATTGTGCAAGATCATATCCGGTTGTAGGTGAAGCTGCTCCGTATTTTAATGGAGTAGTTGATCCCACAATGATGTTGTTTTGGAAAACTAATTTTCCGCTTGCAATATTTGCGTCTGTTGCAGATCCTTTGGTAGCATCAATAAATAATCCTACAGGATAACCGATAAATACGGAATTGAATACTGAAATTGACGAGTTTCTTCTGATCTGAAGCGCATTTTGAAATAATGAGTTAATATTTCCCGCATTAGTAGTAGTTGCAGAGTTTTGAATTGGTCCTACAATCGTAACATTTGAGAAAATTGCTGAAGTTTTCGGCGCTAAAGTTGAGCCGTTCGCATCGTTATCAGATTCAAAGGCATTGGAACCCGAAACGTCAGCAATTAATGGATCTCTTACGCCAATTGCAAACTGAATTTTCCCTGAATAACCGTTGTCAGTATCGAAATCATCATCCAAACCTTTATAGGCGATTAGGTGTGAACAGTTTACCGTTCCGCCGAACCATTCAAAGCTATCGTCGTTTGCATAAGAAACTTGTACATAATCTACTACAGTTCCGTTTCCTACACCGCCGAAAGTAAGTCCGTTGATTTCTTTGTCTGGTAAGAATGCGTAACCTGCATATTCAATTCTTACATATTTCAAAACTCCACTGTTGTCTGCAGCATCAGTTCCTCCGTAAAGTCCGTTTCCTGCAGCATCATTAATTCCACCTTCAATTTCACCAACTCCAGCTTGTCCGTTATAAGAAGAGTTTGTTGGCGCTTTTCCTAAAAGTACAACTCCTGCCCAATCTCCACGTTTCGGGCTTGGTTTTTCAGAAGTAAAGATGATTGGGTTGTTTGCCGTTCCTTCAGCCATGATTTTAGAACCTCTTGTGATGATTAAAGCTCCATTTTTATCGGCTTCACCCACAATTTTAGTTCCTGGTTCAATGGTTAAAGTTGCACCATTGGTTACATACACCAAACCTCTCAATTTATAAGTGTTGTTAGCTTTCAAAGTTCTGCTTGCAGTAATTTTTCCTGTAAGGATAAGGTCTTCAGTAGTTCCTGTTCCGGTACCAGTTCCACCACTGATGATCGTTTGTCCGTCTTCTTCAATTTTTCTACATGAAGTTGTAGTGGCTAAAACTCCTGCCATTACGATGTAAAAAACATTTTTTAGTTTCATTTTTTATAAGATTTTAGATTATTAAAAAGTTAGGTTTTAGTTAAAAGTTATATCCCAAAGTGAGACTGATGTTGGTTCCCGTTCTTCTTTCCACGGCAACTGCGTCGGTTTCTGTATATTTTTTGTCGTTATTGAGGTCATGATAAAAAATAGCGCGGTGATTTAGGATGTCGGAAATATTGAGTTTAAGTTCGCCTTTGTTCTTCCATATTTTTTTTGCGATTTGGTAGTCGAGCAAAGGTCGCGGCGCTTCCCAAATTGGCGGAACTTGGTCGTTTCCTACATATAAAATTCTACGCCCAATCATATTGAAAAGTACTGTGGAAGAAAATCCTGATTTCGCTGAATCATACTGTAATGAAAGGTTCAGCGTGTAAGGAGATTGTCCCTGCATTGGTCGGTCGGTTTTGGTTTGCTCATCGGTCACTTTGTTTTTGATGAAGGCAATGTTTCCACCGAAAGTGAAGTTTTGAAGTGCACTTACAAAATCCAATTTTTTTCTAAATTCCAATTCTGCTCCGTAAGCATCGGCTTTATCGGCATTCAAGTAATTAAAGGTGTTACTTGTTCCTGCCCCGGATTGGTTGAAGTAAAGTTCGATAGGATTTTTGAAGTTTTTGTAGAAACCTGCCAATGAAATAATTTCACCTGCTTTCGGGTAATATTCCCAACGAATATCGGCGTTGGTGATTTTAGTTCTCTGCAAATCTTTGTTTCCGATTACGGTTGCTCCCAAATCGAAATCGTAATAAGCAAGTGGTGAAACTTCCCTGAATTCCGGTCGAACCACCGTTTGCGATCCTGCAAGTCTAATATTTACTTTTTCATTTACCTTAAAAGTCATATTCAATGCAGGTAAAAAGTCGGTCACTTTTGAATAAACAAATCGGTCGTCGCTTTTTTTGGTGCTTCCTACAAGTTGGTCGAAATTCTCAACTCGCAATCCCCAAACTGCTCTTAACCAAGATGCGAAATTGTTGTCGAACTGTAAATAACCCGCATTCAAAATAGTGTTTGCAATGTATCGGTACTGATTTCCTGCAATCTCGTCGAACGTAAATTTGTTCCCCGAAGTCCCAAAATTTGAAGGATTAAATATAGTTTCAAAAGATTGTGAAAGCAAACTCTGATCAAATCCATTCAAACGAACCGAGAATGGTCTCGAATTATAAATCCTGTCTTTTACTTGGAATAAATAACCTCCCTTAATCGTTTGTTTCTGCCCGAAAAGGTCAAAAGTTTTCGATAAATCTCCACCTGCATTATACAGATAATCATTTAAGGTCGAGTAGAAAAAACTTCCTGATTTTTGTGATAAACCATTAGAAATCAAAGCCAAATAAGGACTTCCTGCAATATCTTTGTATTGATTATACTGCAACCTCTGAAGTTGTGGAATATACTGATCCAAAATCCCGAAACTTCCGTACCAATTGAAATTGATTCCACCTAAAGCATCAATTTTGTGTGTTCCGTTCAAGGTAGAGTTATAGAAAATGGTTTCCTTGAAGCCAAGTTCTCTTGCTTTGATATTGGTTCCGTTGATAGGATCGAATTCAAAATCCCTTCCTGTACGCATCGAAACGTGATTGATGGCGTTGTTGGTAATAATATTTTTAAGGGAAATTTTATTGTTGTTATTAAACTTCAAAGCTAAATTCAACAAACCTCCTAAAACAATGCTGTTGCTGTATTTTTCTGTAAAATAATCGAAGTTTACATCTGCTTTTTCATCATTAATCGTGAAAAAACGGTTTTTGGTTTCCGTTCTGTTTTTGCTGTTGGAATAATTTAAAACCGCGATTACCCCTAAATCCTTCCCGAAAAGTTTGGTGTTAAATCCACCATCTAACTGTAAACTCTGATTTTCGGGATATCCAATTGCGCCATGTCCAAAATTCTTCACATATTGACTTCCAAAATCTGTTTTCTCTTGTTCAGACAAAATGCTGAAATGATTCTTGGTCGGAAATCCACTAGGAAGTTTTCTGAAACCGTCATCAATTCCCAAGAAATCTAGTTTTCCGCCTTTGTTGGTGTAGAATTCGCGATCCATCGTAATGGTATTTCCACCAACTCCGATTGAAGCGTTAAAAAACTTGTTGTTCGGGATATCTTTCGTATTCACCTGAATCAATCCACCTCCCCATTCTCCGGTATATTCAGGGATGAAAGTTTTATTGATAACCAAAGTTTCAATTACGTTTGCCGGAAAAAGGTCGAATGAAAAAGTTTTTCTATCCGGCTCTGTACTCGAAAGCTGAATTCCGTTCAACATTGCCTGATTATATCGATCGGATAAACCTCTTACTACGATGTATTTCCCTTCAAATAAACTTACTCCGGAAACTCTTTTCAGAACTTCACCTGTATTTTTATCCGGACTTTTCTTAATCGCTTCAACACCAATTACTTGTGATACAACGCCCGCATTTTTTTGCAAACCAATTGTAGATGCGATGGTTTCTTTTTTCGCGCTTGTTTTGATTACTACTCCTTCGATATCGGTTTCCTTGGTTGCTGCTTTTTTCAAAACAATATCCAAGTGTGTGTTTTCTGTGGAAAGAACTTGTACATCATCGATTTCCTTTCTACCATATCCCGCAGAAGTAACGAGAATTGTGTAATTTTGTCCTGCATCTAAAGGGATTGAATAATACCCTGAAATGTCGGTCGTTGCTTCTTTGTCGTTCACTTTAATTACAACGCCCTGAATTGGCGAGTTGTCCGTTTCGTCCAAAACCCTTCCCTCTAAAATATGGCTCTGCGAAAACAGATAACCACCGGAAAACAAGGTAAAAAACAGAACGCCTTTGCGAATTGTACTTGTCATTATTTAGATTTATTTCAAGTGCAAAGAAATAGAGATTACCCAACAAAGATGTTTCCGCAGTCTTAAATGTTTTTTAATTAATCTTTAATAAACCATTTCAAATATTAACAAATTATGAAGTTTTGTTTCCCGCAGATTTTCAATATTAAATTTGACTAACTTTGATGGGTTAAAAATTAAACATGAGTGCAAAAAAAATTCTTTTAATTGATGATGAACAGGATATTCTCGAAATCCTTTCCTACAATCTTGAAAAAGAAGGCTACGAAGTTTTCACCGCCAACAACGGCAACGAAGGCATCGAAAAGGCCAAACAAATTCTGCCTGATTTAATCCTTCTCGACGTAATGATGCCTGAAAAAGACGGAATCGAAACTTGTCAGGATTTACGCAAAATCAAAGAACTTCAGAAAACCTTAATCGTATTTCTTTCGGCACGAAGCGAGGAATTTTCGCAACTTGCAGGTTTTCAGGCGGGTGCGAATGACTATATCGTGAAAATCATCAAACCAAAAGTCCTTATTTCTAAAGTTAATGCGCTTCTTCAACTCACTTCCCAAGTTTCAGATTCTTCTAAAAATATCGCGATCGGCGATTTGGTGATTGATAAAGACAACTTCCGTGTTACGAAAAGCGGACTGCAATTTCTGCTTCCCAAAAAAGAATTCGACCTGCTCTATTTATTGGCTTCCAATACCGACAAGGTTTTCAAGCGTGAAGAAATTTTAGAGAAAGTTTGGGGAAACGAGGTCATCGTTGGTGAAAGAACCATCGACGTACATATTAGGAGACTCCGCGAAAAATTGGGAATTCAATCCATTCAAACTTTAAAAGGAATTGGTTACAAATTAGTTGTGTAACTTTGTGAATCCTGAAAACGATCGGGTTCGTTAATATGAAGTTTCAACGTCTCACTTTTTTTGCATCCCTATTGTTAACGGCGGTCATGCTTTTGCTCGTCTATATTTTTGATACCGCAAAACACGAGTTCTCCGATTCGGAACGGCAATTTTTCTTGACATTGGGTATCAGCACTTTTTTGATGTTGGTTATCAATTATTTTGTCATCGATTTTCTTTTAAACTTTTATGGAAAAAGACAAATCAGGAAAATCTCGACGATTCTTCCAGAAGAACTTATTCACGAAGATGAACAAAGCCTAAACTTTCAGGAACTTGGCGCAAGAGTTTCTGAAATGAGCCAAAAAAACGCCACCGAAATCGATACGATGAAAGAAATGGAAACCTACCGAAAAGAATACATCGGAAATGTTTCCCACGAGATGAAAACACCGCTTTTTTCGATTCAGGGCTATGTAGAAACTTTGATGGATGGAGGTGTTGAAAATATTGCCATTCGCGACAAATATTTGGAAAGAATCGATAAATCGGTGGAAAGACTTTTGAATATTGTGAAAGATCTCGACATGATCAACCAATTTGAAAGCGGCGAAATCACCTTAAATATCAGCAAATTCGACATCAATAATTTAATCAGAGAAATAATCGACTTGCTCGATTTGGAGGCGCAGAAAAAAAATTCCAAAGTAGTTTTGCAAAGTTCATCACCGCAAATTTTTGTCAATGCCGACAAACAGAAAATTTCGCAGGTTTTAATTAATTTGATTTCCAATGCGATACATTATGCAAACCGCGAATTGGCAAAAATTACCGTGAAAACTTCAGTTATAAAAAACAAAATTTTAGTAGAAGTTGAAGACAACGGAATGGGTATAAAACCCGAAGCATTGCCAAGAATTTTTGAACGTTTTTACCGTGTAGAATCAAGCAGGAACAGAAACGACGGCGGTTCAGGTCTCGGTTTGGCGATTGTGAAACACATTATGGAGGCTCACAAAGAAAACATTTCTGTAGAAAGCGTATATTTGGAAGGAACCAAGTTTAGTTTCATGCTCGAAAAAGCACTTTAAATTAACGTTAAAAATAACGGTACGACAAGTAAAAATTTGCGTTAAAACTTCAGTTGCTATTCGGCAAAATTTAGTAAAAACTTTTTTAACAAAAACCCCCTCAAAATTTTTTGGTCAAATAGCAATTGTTATATATTTGCACCGAAAAGTAAATCTAAAAACTAACCTGCAAAAATTTTTAAAGTAAAAATGGTTTATAAAATCCGCATCATTTTAGATACCAAAGACGATATTTTTAGAGACGTGGAAATCAAGGACAAGCAAAATCTTTGGAATCTGCATTTGGGAATCAAGAGTGCGTTTTCGCTTTTGGGCGAAGATTTGTCTTTGTTCAATATTTTGGATGAAGATGGAGTAGTTGTAAAGAGCGTCCCACTCGAAGATATGAGCGATGATGGCGATGGCGAAATTATGAGCGATGTTTACCTCAACGAAGCTTTTGAAAAAGTGGGCGACAAAATCCACTTCCAATACGGTTTCATGGATTTGTGGGAATTCTTTTGCGAATTGGTAGAAATTGTGGATGAAAAGCCTGCGGTGAATTATCCGATCACCGTTTTCCGTTTCGGAAATATGCCGCTGAAAGCACCAAGTAAATCAGGCGGAAAAAAATCAGCAAAAAATTCTACGATGGGAATTATGGATGATGATTTCGGAAATTTTGATGAAGATTTCAATTCAGGAAGTTTCGAGGATGAAGACGATGAAAACTATGATGAGGAAGAAGACGACTTTGCAGATGACAACTTTGATGACGAGTTGGATGACGAATAAGTAGGAATTTGGAAGATGGATGCAGGAAGTTGACAAAATTCTGTTCGAGAAATTCAATTAAAAATACATGAATCCCGAAGTTTTCGGGATTTTGTTTGCTGTGACTTTTTGTGATTTAAAAACTGTAGATTATAGAAGTCTTTTTTTACTTTATTTCTCCTTATTAATTCCAATAAAAATCAATAAATTTGCTACAAATCAGTACAATGAAAAAAATTATTCTTTTAGCGATAATCGGTCTGGGAATTCTGTCCTGCACCACCCAAAAAACTACAAAAACCATGGATTTACCAAGCGAATGGAAACGAACCACAAATATTTATGAAGTCAATGTAAGACAATATACGAAAGAAGCAACTTTCCGCGCTTTTGAAAAAGAAATGCCGCGTTTGAAAGAAATGGGCGTGAAAACATTGTGGTTTATGCCGATAACTCCAATTGCTCAAAAAAACAAGAAGGGAACTTTGGGAAGTCAGTACGCAGCACAAGATTACACCGCCATTAATCCCGAATTTGGTACGATGGAAGATTTCAAGCATTTGGTGAATGAGGCGCACAAAATGGGTTTCAAAGTCATCATCGATTGGGTGGCGAATCACACCGGATGGGATCACGTTTGGACGAAAACAAATCCTGATTTTTACTTGAAAGACCCGAAAACAAACGATTTCCAAATTGCATCAGGAATGGACGACATCATCGAACTCGATTATAAAAATCCTGCCATGAGAAACGCCATGATTGAAGCCATGAAATTTTGGGTTCGTGAAGCCAATATCGACGGATTTCGTTGCGATTTGGCGAGTTGGGTAGAAGTCGATTTTTGGCAGGAGGCAAGACCGAAAGTGGAAACCTTGAAACCACTTTTTTGGCTCGGAGAATTCGATGAACTCGACAATCCTGAATACGGAAAAGTTTTCGATGCAAGTTACATTTGGACTTGGATGCACAAAACTAAAGACTTCAACGAAGGCAAAATTTCTTTAGCCGACTTGAAAAACATTTTGATGAGATATTCTGCGATTGGAGACCATTCGATGAGAGCTTGGTTCACTTCGAACCACGACGAAAATACTTGGAACGGAACAGAATATGAAAAATACGGAATTTTCGCAAAACCTCTCGCCGTGTTTTCTGTGACTTGGAACGGTGTTCCGTTGATTTATAACGGTCAGGAACTTCCATTAAAAACAAAACGACTGGAATTTTTTGAGAAAGACCCAATTCCTTGGACAGGCAAAAATGAACTTCACGATTTCTATAAAACGTTGCTGAATTTAAAATCAAACAACTCAGCTTTGAGAGGCGGTGATCCTGCAGTAACGACTTATTTATTGAAAACTTCTGCAGATGATAAAATTTTAGCTTACCTCAGAAAAAATGGGAAAGACGAGGTTTTGACGGTGCTCAACATGTCGAAAGAAGCGGTAACTTTTAAACTTAATGATGAACATTTGAACGGCAGTTTCAAAAATGTTTTTGAAAAAACTTCACGTGATTTTTCTCAGGACAAAGGATTTGTGATGAAAGCGGGAGATTATTTGGTTTTTGAAAAATAAAAATTTGCATTAAAAATTAAATCCGCATTATATGCAAAATCTGCGAGCGGAATTATTCACGCAGATTTTGCATATAATGCAGATTTTATCGCACTTACTAAAATCAATGAACGGGCTTTAGCCCGTTTTTTTGAACGTTCCATTCATTGGCTTTAGCCAAAACTTATTGAAAATGAATAAACGGGAAATATTAAATTTCATTCAAAACATCCTCACCGAAAAAATCCAAAATCTTCAAAAACTGATCGAAGAAACCCGCGCTTCAAGCAACGACACAAAATCTTCGATGGGCGACAAATACGAAACGGGAAGGGAAATGCTGCAACAGGAAATCAATAATCTTCAAATTCAACTGAATGGGTTTTCGAACTCGATGAATATTTTGAAGAACATCAATCCTGTTCCGCATCAATCCGTAGGTTTGGGAAGTTTGGTCGAAACCGAAAAAGGGAAATTTTTTATTGCGGTTTCTTTAGGAGAAATCGTTTTCGAAAAGGAAAAAATTTTTATTATTTCTGCTGAAAGTCCTTTAGCAAAAGCGATGCATGGATTGAAAAAAAATGATATTTTTAGCATTAATAATGTCAATCAAGCCATCAAAAATGTTTGGTAGTTATTTTTGTTGATAGAATTTCTTTGTGATCATTCTGCAAAACTTTGTGACTTTGTGTTTAGGAAACCATATAAAAATTCCTTTAATTTGTAAGCATCATTTACCAATTATTTTTCATCAATCATGCAAAACTACCTCGATTTACTCCAACATATTTTAGACAATGGAACCGACAAGACAGACCGCACAGGAACGGGAACGAGAAGCGTTTTCGGTTATCAATTGCGTTATGATTTGTCGAAAGGTTTTCCTTTGGTAACCACTAAAAAGGTTCATTTAAAATCGATTATTTACGAATTGTTGTGGTTTTTGAAAGGCGACACCAATGTAAAATATTTGAATGACAACGGCGTCTCCATTTGGGACGAATGGAAAGACGAAAACGGCGATTTAGGTCCCGTTTACGGCGCGCAATGGCGAAGTTGGAAAGGCGCAGACGGAAAAGTCATCGACCAAATTACGGAAGTGATCGAGCAAATCAAAAAAAATCCCGATTCCCGACGACTCATCGTTTCCGCATGGAATGTTGCTGAAATTCCAAACATGGCTTTAGCGCCGTGTCACGCGATGTTTCAGTTTTATGTTGCGGATGGAAAATTGTCGCTGCAGCTCTACCAAAGAAGTGCGGATGTTTTCTTGGGAGTTCCTTTCAATATTGCGAGTTATGCATTGCTTTTGATGATGGTTGCACAAGTTTGCAATTTGCAAGTGGGCGATTATGTGCACACTTTCGGCGATGTACATATTTACAACAACCATTTCGAGCAGGTTCACAAACAGCTTTCAAGAACACCGAAAGCTTTACCAGCTATGAAACTCAATCCTGAAATAAAAGATATTTTCGATTTCGATTTTGAAGATTTCACGCTTGAAAATTACGAACCTTATCCGGGAATTAAGGCGCCGGTTGCGGTGTAGTGTCGTTTTCGGCTCGCGGCAATCATCTCTCAGCAAAATGAGGGTAGAAAAATAAAAAGGTGGAAATTATTTTATTTGAAGTACTTTTTTGATTTGTTATTGATAAGCCGAAAGCTGATTGCTGAAAGCTAATAAGTATATGTAACTTTCCCTCAAAAATCACTACCAATTCACCAATGAAATCATTAAAAATCAATCTCGAAGAAAACGCCAATTTCGAAAAGTTAACCGAACTTTTATTGATTATTAAAGGTGTAAAATCCATTGAAATCATTGACGATTCCAATTCGGAAAGCGATTTGAAAAAAGCGGTCGACAAAAGCAAAGAACAGCTAAAAAGCGGCGACTACGAATCTTTCGTTAACGACTTGTTCGAAACATTTTTAAATAAAAAGTAAATTATATATTCTCAAATCTGATTATTTTCTATATTAGAAATATTAATTTTCGCCTTCATGAATAAAGTCTTTATAATTTCTTGTTAGAGATTGTGGTAGAAATCAAATTTAAAAATCTTTAAAAATAATATGAAAAAACTCCTTATTTCAGTTTCACTCCTCGGAATTCTTTTTTCAGGAAATGTATTTGCTCAAACCGAAACTTCCGGCAGAACCGAAGTGTACAGAGCTACCCACACCAAAATGACGGAACTGAAACACACCAAACTCAAAGTAAATTTCGATTACCAAAAAGAACAGATGAACGGTGAAGAATGGTTGACTGCATCGCCGTACTTTTACCCCACAGATTCACTTGTTTTGAATGCAAAAGCAATGTTGATTCACGAAGTTTCTTTGGATAAAGGTGGTTCTAAAACTCCGTTGAAATACGATTACAAAGACGATATGCTGAAAATTAATCTTGATAAAACCTACAACAGAAATCAAGATTACACAGTTTACATCAAATATACAGCACGTCCGAATGAAGTGACACAGAAAGGAAGTGCAGCAATATCCGAAGCGAAAGGACTTTATTTCATTAATCCTCAAGGAAAAGAAGAAGGAAAACCTACCCAAATTTGGACACAGGGAGAAACCGAAGCCAGTTCGGCTTGGTTTCCAACCATCGACAAACCCAATCAGAAAACCACTCAGGAAATTTACATGACCGTTCCTGATAAATATGTGACTTTATCCAACGGAATTTTAAAAGAGTCGAAAAACGAGGGAAATAATCTCCGCACCGATCATTGGGTGATGGATAAAAAACATGCACCGTACTTATTTTTTATGGGAGTTGGCGAATACGCAATCGTGAAAGACAAATGGAGAAATATTCCCGTAGATTATTATGTGGAAAAGGAGTATGAACCTTATGCAAAACAAATTTTTGGCAATACGCCGGAAATGATTGAATTTTTCTCAAAAAGATTGAATTACGATTATCCTTGGTCAAAATATTCCCAAATTACAGGTGCAGATTACGTTTCGGGAGCGATGGAAAACACGACTGCAACACTTCATTCCGACGCAGCGCAACAAAAACCGGGCGATTTAATTGATGAAAACCGATGGGAAGATGTGATTTCCCACGAACTTTTTCACCATTGGTTCGGGGATTTGGTAACGGCGGAATCTTGGTCGAATTTAACGGTGAACGAATCTTTTGCGAACTATTCGGAATATTTGTGGAACGAATACAAATACGGAAAAGATTTTGCCGATTATACTTTAATGAAAGCTTCGGAAGGATATTTCCGCGATCCATCGAATGTTTCCAAAGATTTGGTGAGGTTTAACTATCATTCCAGAGAAGATATGTTCGATGGTGTTTCTTACAACAAAGGCGGCTCTATTCTTCACATGCTTCGAAATTATTTGGGTGATGACGCCTTTTTTTCAGGTTTAAATGATTATCTAAAAACCAACGAATACGGAACCGGAGAAGCGCAACAACTACGATTATCATTGGAAAAAATTTCGGGTAAAGATTTGAATTGGTTCTTTAATCAGTGGTATTACGGAAAAGGTCATCCGAAAATTTCCTATACTTCTACATTTGAGCCTGTTAAAAAACAAGTTACCGTTACAATCAATCAAACTCAGATTGGGGAAAATTTTCAGTTTCCAATGGCGATTGATGTTTTTGAAAACGGAAAAGCGACGAGACAAAATGTTTGGGTTTCTGCCAAAGAAAAGAACAACTTCACGTTTCCTCTTTCCAAAACGCCCGATTTAATCAATATCAATGCAGACGGAACTTTATTGGCGGAGTTTACCGAAAAGAAAACACCTGAACAATATTTCATGCAATATTCCGGTTCGAAAGAATTTTTGAGCCGTTTTAAAGCGGTAGAAAATGCTTCCGAAAATGCTTCAAAAAACGCAACTTCATTGAAAACTTTGGTTGCAGCTTTAAAAGACCAGAATTTCAGAATCAGAATGAAAGCCTTGAGCGGATTAGATTTGTCAAAACCTGACCAACAAAAACTGGCACTTGCTGAAGTGGAGAAAATGGCTTCAAACGACCCGAAGACTTTGGTTCAATCCTCTGCAATTACGGCTTTAGCGAAAACCAAAGACAAAAAATATCTTCCGCTTTTCGATAAGGGAATGGGTGCGGTTTCTAATTCTGTGAAAGCTTCTTCACTGGCTGCAATCGGAGCAATCGATCCTGCAAAAGTGGCGTCTTTGGCTGATAAAATTGATTTGGAAGGAGCAAGTGACGATTTAATTGCAGAACTTTTACCGATCATCGTAAAAAATAAAATTGAAAAACAAATGCCTGCAATTGCACAAACCGCAGCATTTTATCCGTTTTTGAAATTCCAAAATCCAACTTTGGGAGCAGCTGCGGAAGACGGCTTTAATTGGATTATGAGTTCCGATAACCTGAAGGCTACTCAAAACGTGACCAAGGTTTTAACGCAGGTAAAAGGACAGATTGGCGAGAATCCGCAAGCAAAAATGATGATTGTGCAAATCCTGAAAGACGGGCTTGCCAAAAAAATGCAGGTGTTGAAGGCAAATCCATCAAGTACAACCATTAATCAGCAGATTGATGCGATTAATAAGGCGATTGAAGCGTATAAATAATCGAGCTATCATTATAAAAAAAATCGCAGCCGTTCAAAGCTGCGATTTTTTATTTATTATCTTGAAAGGAATTTTACGGATTCGTTTGGTGTTTTTAGAAGGTAACTGCCTTTTTTCAAGTCGTGTTTGAGTTTATTCCAACCGTTTTTCAAAATGATACCTTCTACTGTTCTTCCTGAATAATCAAGGATTTCTGCGGGTAAATTTTTGTCGAGGCCATTAACGAGCAAATTTCCTTTTTCCAATACGACGCTGATTTTTTTTTTGGAAATATTATCAACTTGCAAAGCGCTATTTTGAAAAATCCATTTGTAGGCAGCAGCAAATTCACCTTTCCAGTAATTTTCGTTGTGCTGTCCGTAAGAATCTAGTTTTACCAAAGTGTTTGTTGATTTTAAACCTTTTGCTTGAAGATTGTTTTTTACAGTTTCTATATCACTCGCCATTGTGGAGCTTTCATTGGAACCTGCCACGAAATAAATCCTCATATTCGAAAGATTTGCAGTGGAAGTTTGGATGTAGTTGTTGAACTGATCTCTCACAATCCAGTAAGCGGGACTGAAAGAACCGATTTTCGAAAAAACGCCGCTGTATTTCACGGCGCCATAATTAGAAATCAATGCTCCCAAAGAACTTCCAATCAATGCATTGTATTCAGCGCCAGATTTGGTTCTATAATTTGAATCTACATAAGGTTTCAAAGTTTCTGCAATAAACTGCATGTATTGATCGCCTTCTCCACCGCCGTATTGCGGGTTATTCCACGGTGTATATTCGTTAATTCTGTTTGAACCACCGTTTTCGATTCCCACTACAATTGCACCGTAATCACCTTGTGAAAAGAGGTTGTTTAAGGTTTCATCAATTTGCCACTCTCCAGAAAAAGAGGTCGCATTATCGAATAAATTTTGCCCATCCTGCATATAAATTATTGGGTAAGTTTTGGTAGAAGTTTGATAGTCAGGAGGTAAATAAATCCATATTTTTCTGTTTCTGTTCAATTGAGGCATGAAGAAAGAATTGCTCATGATGTGAACATTTGAAGCAGCCGTGCTTGCATTTCCGGCACCCAAATCTTCCCAGGACTGAATGGTTAAATTCAATGTTTGAGCGGTTCCGCTAAAAGTAAAAGTGCGGTTTGGTAAATAATTTCCTGTAGCGTTTCCTTCTACAGTATTCCAACTTCCGCGGGTAAATTTATATTCCGCAATTCCGCTTCCTTCAGGAACGGTATAAACAAAATTTCCATTTCCATCAGAAACCATTGGCGTTGAAGATGGGTTCCATCCGTTAAAACTTCCCGCAACATAAATCGTTGCAGCAGTTGGTGTATTTGTTGGGATCGACGTGATTTTCAACGTAACCTGCGAAAAGATGAATGTTGAAGACAGAACAAAAAATAATAGATATTTTCTCATCAATTAAATACTAATTTAATTTTGGATTAATGTTTAAAGAATTCCATTAAGTCCATATAGTTTTTTTGGTTCACGCCGTGTCCGCTCATATATTCTCGGAACGTGAAATAGCACCCTAAATCATAGAGTAGATCGGCTGCTTTTCTTCCCCAATCCAACGGAATTACGGCATCTTCGGTTCCGTGGGAAATAAAAAAACGTAATTTTTCGAGTTTCTTTTTATCTTTTGATATGTTTTCCAACAGTTTTTCTTCAGGGTAACAGCTCATACAGGCAACCTTTGAGAATAAATCAGGATTCTGCAAAGCCAAAGCATAACTTAAGATTCCACCTTGCGAAAAACCGCAAAGATGCGTTTCGTTATCGGTTAGTCCATAATGATTGGTGATTATTAATATACTTTCTAAAATTGTTTTTTCAGATTGTTTAGCTTGAGGAATGTCAATTCGGTTTTCGGCATTCATCAAATCAATATCATACCAAGAATAACCTCCGTAAGGAGTAGAAAATGGTGCACGAAAACTCACAACCAACCAATCTTCTGGTAGAGTAGGGACGAAGGAAAAGAGGTCTTCCTCGTTGCTTCCGTAACCGTGCAGTAAAATTAAAAGTGGAGTTTTTGGGGTGATATTTTGTGGTTCTCGAACCAAATATTGTAAATCCATGCGGCAAATATACTGAAATTTGAAGCTTTAAAAACCATGGTGATTATGACGTAAAACTTGCTTGATTACATTCCATTTTTATCAGGCTTGTAGAAATGTTCGATTGAAAAATATGTATATAATTTATTATTTTACTGATATATTTGCAATGCTATATTGATAATTTTTAGCGACTAAATCTATTGATTTTTCTTTTGCTAATGAGGATTTCTAAATGCGATTTTTAAAATTTTAAAATGGTCTTGTGTTTTTTAAACTATATTTTCCAATTTTATACAAAAAATTTTTTATATAAAGTTATAGTTTATATGTATTTGTTTTTAACATTTGATTATTAACAGATTACATAATAAATATAAAAATTAGTTTAAGTAATTATAAATAGTGTTTTTATTTATATTTTGAAAACTACAGGTAAAATTAATTCTAAATTCTATTTTAATTCTATTTCTACTAAAATAGCCAACACGGATTTCGATGATGTAGATGTTCGTTTCATCAAGGAATTTCTTGAAGTTTTAATTTTGTGAATTTAAAACCATAATATACATTTTACAATCAAAATCGTTTTATCGTTTTTCTCAATTTGTGTCGAAAGAATATTTTTTTTTATTCAAAATAAAGATTGAAAGATTAGAAATCGAGTTTAATTAACTTTTCTCTTTTCGCGAATCGTCGTAACTTTACGAAATAATAAATCGTAAAAATGGCAGTAATAATTTTCATTGCAGTTCTTTGGTA
Source organism: Candidatus Kaistella beijingensis (assembly GCF_020084865.1). Taxonomy (NCBI): domain Bacteria; kingdom Pseudomonadati; phylum Bacteroidota; class Flavobacteriia; order Flavobacteriales; family Weeksellaceae; genus Kaistella; species Candidatus Kaistella beijingensis. Next base: position 2,648,032 of record NZ_CP071953.1, read on the forward strand.
TTCGGGACTGTTTTTTCAGACTTTTTTTCTTCACCGTTATGCGGCGCATCAAACTTATAAGATGTCGAGATTTGGTGAAAAATTATGTTATGTTTTAACTTGGATTACGCAAGGTTCAAACTATCTTTCCGCTTATGGATATGGAGTAATGCACAGAATGCATCATGCGTATGCAGACACGGAGAAAGATCCGCATTCACCGAAATATGACCACAATCTTTTCACCATGATGTGGCGCACGAAAAAAATCTATCAGCAAATCAACCAACAGAAAGTTGCGATTGAAGAAAAGTTCACCAAAAATGTTCCGCAATGGGAAGGTTTCGACAAATTCGCTAGTTCTTGGGGTTCGAGAATTGGATGGGGAATTGCCTATACCGCGTTTTTCTACTTTTTTGCTACGGCGTGGTGGCAATGGTTATTTCTTCCTGTTGCTTATTTAATGGCGCCAATTCACGGCGTAATTATCAATTGGTTCGGACATATTTATGGTTATGTGAATTTCAAAGTTTCAGATACTTCAAAAAACTTGTTCCATTTCGATTGGTTGATGATGGGAGAAGGTTATCACAACAATCACCACAAATATGGCGGAAGAGCCAATTTTGGCGGCGTAAGATGGCATGAAATAGATGTAACTTACCTGATTATGGTTTTGCTTGATAAAATAAAGTTGATTAAACTAAATCCTGTTACAAATGTAAAAAGAGAAGTTTAAAACCACATCCATACAACAAAAAAAGACAAGTTCTAAACCTGGCTTTTTTTATTTCTTGGTTTCGACATTAAGTAAAATTCGAAATGATTAGATTCCTCACGTCGCTCGAAATGACAGTCATTTGCCTTGTTGCGTGAGGAAAAACCGCCGCCGCAGCGAAGCTGCGGCGGCGGTTTTTCCTTATTTATAATATTTTATTCAAGTGCCATTTCGGGCGAAGCGAAAAATCTCTAGAGTTCCGAATCCCGAACCTCGAAACTCGCATCTCACAACGCTTTCACGATGAAATAGTTCTTTTTCCCTTTTTGGATGAGAAGGAATTTTCCGTCGATCAAATCTTTGTCGGCAACTTCAAAAGTGTCGTCAACTTTTTCCTTATTAATGGAAATCGCGTTTTGCTGAAGTTCTCTTCTCGCTTCACCTTTCGATTTTAAAAATCCTGATTTTTCTGAAATTAAGTCGATAACGTTCGAACCAACAACTTCGTTTTTAGAAAGTTCCTTTTGTGGAACACCTTCGAAAACTTCCAAAAAAGTCGCCTCGTCCAAATTCACCAAATCTTCAGCGGTGCTTCTTCCGAAAAGTATTTCAGATGCTTTTACGGCTTTTTCCAATTCTTCTCTGTTGTGAACCCAAACTGTTACTTCTTCCGCCAATTTTTTCTGAAGTTTTCTTTCGTGTGGTGCGGTTTTATGTTCAGAAATGAGGTTTTCGATTTCCTCTTTGCCTAAAAAAGTATAGAATTTTATGAACCTTTCGGCATCTTCATCGGTCGCGTTTACCCAAAATTGGTAGAATTTGTAAGGCGAAGTTCTTTTTGGATCCAACCAATAATTTTCACCACTTTCCGACTTTCCAAACTTGGAACCATCTGACTTCGTGATAAGTGGGACAGTTAAAGCAAACGCTTCACCTTGCGCTTTTCTGCGAATGAGTTCAGTTCCGGTCGTGATATTTCCCCATTGATCAGTTCCGCCCATTTGAAGTTTCACATTTTTTTCACGGTACAGATGCAGGAAATCGTAACCTTGCAAAAGTTGGTAGGTAAATTCCGTGAAACTCATTCCTTCCGCACCGCCTTCTCCTGTAAATCTTTTCTTTACGGAATCTTTCGCCATCATGTAATTCACCGTGATGTTTTTCCCTATATCGCGAATGAAATCAAGGAAAGAAAATTCCTTCATCCAGTCGTAATTGTTTACAAGTTCAGCCTTATTTTCACCCTCTCCATCAAATTTCAAAAATTTAGAAAGCTGGTTTTTTAGGCAATCTACATAATGATTTAAGGTCGCCTCATCCAAAAGATTTCTCTCGTTGGATTTTCCCGAAGGATCGCCAATCATTCCTGTTGCACCACCAACCAATGCAATCGGTTTGTGGCCGTGTTGCTGAAAATGAGCCAAAATTTTGATCTGAATCAAACTCCCGATATGCAGCGAATCCGCAGTTGGATCGAATCCGATATAAGCGGTCGTCAATTCCTTATTCAGTTGTTCGTCTGTTCCGGGCATCATGTCGGCAAAAAGTCCGCGCCATTTCAGTTCTTCAATAAAAGGGTTCATTTCCTGTAAATTTTTTGAAGTCGCAAAGATAGGGAATTCGTCAAGATTTCTTTAAGGTTTTTGGGCGTGTTTTTCGCCAACGCACTTTCCAATTCTAAAAAAACCGCGTTTTCCGCTATATCTTTTCTTCCGCTTCGCTACAGAAAAGGATGCCGCTGCAACCGCTCACGCAGGGAGTCGCTTTTCATGAAATTTTTGGCAAAAAAGAAGGGTAAATAAAACACTCTTTTCGGCGGCGGCGAAGCCGCCGCCGAAAATTCCAATAAATAGAACCAATTTTTTTCAGGACAATTTAATAATTTTAAAATATTGATAATCAGATTTATATCCGATACAAACGACTACAAATGATATTAAACACTTCTTTACCGACTAAATTTTGGTGAGCGGTGAATCTTTGCACCAGAGATTTGCGGAAAAACAGTGAGACGCAATTCTAAAGTATAATTAATAAAAATTTAAAGTCATGTCACTAAGAAACAAAGTTACCTTAATCGGTAGAACAGGAAAAGAAGTCGAAATCGTAAAATTCGAAAACGGAAAACTGGCGAAAGTAAGTTTAGCCACCACAGATTACTATACCAATGCGCTTGGTGAAAAAGTAGAAGAAACGCAATGGCACAATCTCGTTGCCAACGGAAAATTAGCCGACATCATGGAAAAGTATGTAGAAAAAGGTAAAGAAATCGCCGTGGAGGGAAAAATCGTCTATAGAACTTACGACGATAAAGATGGAGTAAAAAGATATACCACCGATATTCGTGTAGAAGAATTAGTGATGGTCGGAAGCAAATAACTTGGTGAAATGAGCCGATTTGCAAATTGTAATTCGGCTCAGTCTCCCATCATTCAACAACAAACACCATAAAAATCCACCAATCATGAAAGTAAAATTAATAAAAGTCCGTTTGTCGGAAGAATATATCTACAGTGACCAAAGAATTCTAGACCAGTTTTTGAGAGAAAATAATATTTTGAAATACGAATCCGCTTTTGTGAAGGACGATGAAAGTTACTGGTCCGTTATTCTTTATTACGAGGAAATGAAAATGTCGGTCAACGAAGCAAAATCCCAAAAATATTCTGCCGGAAAAGATGCAGAATTAAGCAAGGATGAAATTGCAATTTTAGATTCGCTAAAACTTTGGCGCACCGAGAAAGCAAAAGAGCAAAATCTTCCAGTTTATTTTATAGCAACCAATAATGAATTATTATCCATCGCAAAATACAAACCGATAAAAAAAGAAGAATTGCTTGATATAAAAGGTTTCGGCAGACACAAACTCGAAAATTATGGCGAAGAAATCATCGAAATTTTAGAGCGTGTATGATAAAATAATGCGATGTAATCAATAGGAATCCGTCTCACAACTGAGGCGGATTTTTTTTGGTTATTATTTAGGATTTTTGTATATTTATCATTGATAATCAGATAGTTGTTTATGAATTTCAAGCATTATAACCAAAATCAGCTGGTGCTGTTTCCTTATAGTTTTGAGGAATTGATTCCCGAAAATCACCCTGTTCGGATTGTCAATGATATTTTGGAGAGAATTAATATAGATCCGCTTCTAAAAGCCTACAGCAGAGAAGGAAATCCCAGTTATCATCCCGGGATGATGCTCAAAGTGATGGTTTTTGCGTACATGAATAATATTTATTCCTCCCGGAAGATAGAAAAAGCGCTTCGGGAAAATATCAATTTTATGTGGCTTTCCAACATGAGCATTGTGGATCACAATACCGTGAACCGCTTCCGGAGCAATAAGCTGGAAGCGGCTTTCAAGGATATTTTCTCGCAAGTAGTTTTGCTTTTGGCAGATGAAGGCTTGGTGAGTTTGAAACAGGTTTTTGTGGATGGAACGAAAATCGAAGCACAGGCAAACCGCTACACTTTTGTTTGGGCAAATGCCATTAAAACCAATAAAGAAAAAATGCTCCGCCAATTGGAAGATCTTTGGAAATACGCTCAAAACGTGGCAAGAGAGGAAGACAAAGACCCTGAACCGCCTGAGTTTAAAGAAATCAGCAAAGAAAAGATCCAGCAAACCGTAGAAAATATCAATGCCAAATTGAAAGGCAGCGACCGCAAGACCGATTCCGACAAAAAAGCTAAAGCCAAGCTGAATTACATTAAAAATAATTTTGAGAAAAACCTCGATAAATACGAAGCTCAGGAAGCGATTTTAAAAGAAAGAAACTCTTACAGCAAGACGGATGAAGACGCCACTTTTATGAGAATGAAGGATGATCACATGCAGAACGGACAACTTAAACCCGCCTACAATGCACAAATTTCTACGGAGAATCAAATCATCGTCAATTATACCATTCATCAGCAGACCAATGACTTCAATACCCTAGAGCATCATCTTAAAAATTTTGAGAAACTCTATGGGGAAAAAAGATTGGCGGAATTAGAAGAACTCACTGCCGATGCAGGTTATGGGAGCGAGCAGAACTATGAATTGCTGGAACAGAACAATATTACACCTTATGTAAAATACAACACCTTCGACAAAGAGCAGGATGCCCATTATCAGGCGAAACACAAAACATTCAGCAAAGAAAATCTGCACTACAATCAGGAAAAAGATTATTACGTCTGTGCGATGGGTCAAAAGATGGAAAAAACACACGAAAGCACTCGGAAAACCAAGACCGGTTACCCTCAAAAACTCTCGCATTATCAGGCTAAAAACTGTGATGGATGCCCAATCAGAGGCGTTTGTCACAGTTCCAAAGAAAATCGCAGTGTAGAGCGAAACCATCATCTGGAACAGTACAAAGAGAAAATCAGGGAACTATTAAACAGCCAAGAAGGCATTAAAAAACGCAGACAACGCTCGGTTGAAGTAGAACCTGTGTTTGCACATCTGAAACATTGCAACAATTTTAAGCGGTTTACCCTGAAAGGTCTGAAAAAAGTAGAATTGGAGTTCGGATTGCACGCATTAGCACACAATTTAAGAAAGAAAGTTGCCTAAAGAAGACAACTTTTTCTTTTTCCAAAACATTGAAGATTGGAACTGCAATAAAAAATCCGCCTCAATTTTTATTGTGAGACAGATTCTTTTTAATGAAGAATACATTGGCTTTAGCCGAAAATTCGCATTAGATCTTTTATTAAATTTTTTCAGAAACTACAATCAGTCAAATCATTATCATTTCCTTATTTTTGCAAATGTAGATTGCTTTATCAATCGTCAATTATTATTCATCAATCATAAAAAATGAAGCCAAGCTTAGCAAAAGGAACAAGAGATTTTTCTTCCGAGGAAGTTTTCCGAAGAAAATTCATTATCAATACATTACAAAATAATTTTGAACTTTTCGGATTTCAACCTTTGGAAACCCCGAGTTTTGAAAACCTTTCAACTCTAACCGGAAAATATGGTGAAGAAGGTGACCGTTTGATTTTCAAAATTTTGAATTCTGGAGATTACGCTTCCAAGACAAAAGATGAAGATTGGAACTCAAAAAACTCACAAAAACTCATTTCGCAGATTTCGGAAAAAGCGTTGCGTTATGATTTGACGGTTCCTTTTGCGAGATATGTCACGATGAATCACGGAACCATGACTTTTCCTTTCAAACGTTACCAAATCCAGCCGGTTTGGAGAGCGGATCGTCCACAGAAAGGCAGGTTCAGAGAGTTTTATCAATGTGATGCCGATGTAGTTGGAAGCGAAAGTTTATGGCAGGAAGTGGAGCTGGTTCAACTTTATCTTCAATCTTTTTCAGATTTGAAAATTCCGGTGACGCTACATTTGAATAATAGAAAAATTCTTTCCGGACTTGCGGAATATGCAGGAATTTCAAAACATTTAATTGAGTTTACCGTCGCTTTAGACAAGTTGGATAAAATTGGTAAAGAAGGAGTTATTAAAGAACTTCTTGAAAAAAATATCAGTCAAACATCCATCGATAAATTGGAGTTTCTTTTCGAACAGACTGATGATTCCATGGAAAATCTCCTTTTATTAAAGGAAAAATTTGTGGAAGACGACCTCGGTTTCAAAGGAGTTGAAGAATTGGAATTTGTTTTCAATAAATGTTTGGATTTGGGAATTTCTCTCGAAAATTTAAAGTTCGACATTACTTTAGCGAGAGGACTTGATTATTATACCGGTGCCATTTTCGAGGTGAAAGCAGATGAGGTTGCAATGGGTTCCATTGGTGGTGGTGGAAGATACGACAACTTAACCGAGGTTTTCGGGGTGAAAAATATTCCGGGAATCGGGATTTCTTTCGGGCTCGACCGAATTTATTTGGTCATGGAAGAACTTGGTCTTTTTCCCCAAAGTATCGAAAATTCTGTAAAATATCTTTTTGCGAATTATGGCGAAAGAGAATCTTTGGAAGCATTAAAAGTAATCTTCCAGCTTCGCAAAAATGGAATTTCAGCCGAACTTTATCCCGAATCAGCCAAATTGAAAAAGCAGTTCACTTACGCAGAGAAAAAAGGAATTCCAAATTTAGTTTTCTTTGGTGAACAGGAAATTTCAGAAAATAAAATCACCATAAAAAATCTTGAATCCGGAGAACAAAAAACACTTTCTATAAATGAATTTTTGAACTAATTTTATTCTTCAAACCTGAAACCTGAAACTTGAAACCGAAAATTCAAACGATATCAAACAACTTTAAACCATTTCAAACAAAACTCCTATGTGGTGGCTTTACGCACTTCTTTCCGCCTTCTTCGCTGCACTCACTGCCATTTTTGCAAAGATCGGTGTGGAAAATGTAAACTCCAATTTGGCGACTGCAATTCGAACAGTTGTGGTTTTGGTGATGATTTGGCTCATTGTCTTTTCGCGCGGGGAAATGAAGGGAATTGGTGAACTTTCCAACAAAACATGGTTTTTTCTCGGAATTTCGGGAGTTGCAACCGGACTTTCTTGGATTTTCTATTTCAAGGCTTTACAAATGGGCGAAGTTTCCAAAGTGGCGGGAATAGATAAGTTGAGTTTGGCTTTAACCATCATTTTTGCGGTAATCTTTTTAGGCGAAACTTTAACCTGGAAAACCGCACTTGGAGCAGGATTGATTATTACAGGAACCTTATTTTTAATTTGGAAATAATGAAAACTTTCCACATTCTAAATGGCGATTGTCTTCATCAAAGATTTCCAAATGATTTGGACGGAGAGAAAATAATTTGGCGTGAATGTTTAATTGATGGTCCAGTTTCGGAAACAAATTTTTTGGAATATCGAGCAAAATTTATTCAAGAAAGCTTTGGAGAAACAAAGGAAGGCTATTTAGAAAAAGTTTTGAACGAGTTTGAGAAAATTAAAAATATTCCCCAAAATGCCGACGTTTACTTTTGGTTTGAGGACGATTTGTTTTGTCAGGTAAATCTGTGGTTTTTGCTTTCTAATTTTTCATGTGAAAATCAAAGCTTATTTGCGGTTTTTCCCACTTTTAATGATGAAAAAAACAGATGGAAAGGTTTTGGCAATCACGACGCTGAAGATTTGAAAAGATGTTTCGCGGAATCAAAGAAAATCAATTCGAACGATTTTGAATTAGGACAAAAATTATGGAAAGCCTTTTCAAAAGGGGACTTACAGAAATTAAAAATATTTTCAAAATCAAAATCCGAAATTTTTAGAAAACTGAAAGACGTTTCAATTGCAAACGAAAACCGATTCAACGGAAATTTAGATAAACAAATTTCAGAACTTGCCAATCAAGAAAGTGATGTCAATAAATTATTTCAGAAATTTACAGAAAAATATGGAATTTACGGTTTCGGCGATTTACAGTTCAAAAGGTATTTTCCTCAACCTTAGCCTTAACCTTAACCTTAACCTTAACCTTAACCTTAACCTCAACCTATGCAAGACTATCTCGAAATCAACCGCAATTCCTGGAACGCCAAAGTAGAGCCGCATCTGAAATCCGACTTCTATTTTGTGGAGGAATTTCTACATGGAAGAACTTCTTTAAACTCGATTGAGCTTGAACTTTTGGGCGATGTGAAAGGAAACGAAATTCTCCATCTTCAATGTCATTTTGGGCAGGATTCCATTTCGCTTTCAAGAATGGGCGCGAAAGTTACAGGAATTGATTTGTCGGATAAAGCGATTGAAACCGCAAAAAATTTAGCACAAAAATGCGGAACAGATACCGAATTTATCGTTTCGGATGTTTACGATTTGCCAAATGTTCTGGATCAGAAATTTGACATCGTTTACAGCAGTTATGGAACCATTGGTTGGCTTCCCGATTTGGAAAAGTGGGCAAAAGTGATTTCACGCTTCCTGAAACCAGGCGGAAAATTTGTTTTTGTGGAATTTCATCCCGTGATTTGGATGTTTGATGACGATTTTACTTTTGTGAAGTACAATTATTTCAATGAAAAACCGATTATGGAAACCTACGAAGGAACTTATGCAGACCAATCCGCAAACATTGTGCAAGATTACGTCATGTGGAATCATCCTCTTTCTGATGTTCTGAATAATTTAATCAAAGAAAACCTCAAAATAGAATATTTTGAGGAATACGACTGGTCGCCTTATGCGTGTTTCCGCCACAATGAGGAATTTGAGAAAGGAAAATACAGAATACCACAATTTGGGAATAAGGTTCCACATGTTTTTTCGGTGGTTGCCGGGAAATAGTTTTTGTAAGTGTAAAAGATAATTCTAACTGAGAAAAATTTTAAGTTTTTAAATTTTGCTTGTTTTGCTTTAAAAATATTAACAAAGTTGTTTTCAAGAAATTTATTGAGGTAATCGACTTATTTATAAAGTAAAATTTTCGCAGAATCAATTAAAATCATGCAATTTGAAACAAATTTTTTGTACTATTGCAAACCTAATTCGAATTTCGAATTTCGTACTTCAAATTTTTTACGGGGGATTAGCTCATTTGGCTAGAGCGTTTGACTGGCAGTCAAAAGGTGGTCGGTTCGATCCCGATATCCTCCACTTCTTTATTTTACTAACCTCTGATTATCAGAGGTTATTTTGCGTTTAAACCACTCTTAATTCCTGCTACCTTTCCTAATTTTTATTCATAAAAAAGGAGGCAGAATAAACTATTAATTGATTATAGTAGAAATCTTTTGAAAAAAGATTTTTTATTGCAAAGTTATTTTTCACGAAATTCTTATGAACAACTGATTTCAAGCGATCAACAATTTGGGAAACGATTAAAAGTGAAAATTTTGGCAGGTTACTTGGGAATTCAGTTAAACAGGATCCGTAAAGACAGAAATCTGGCCAGTGCAAAAAGATCAATGTAAAAATTTAAAGATGACAGCTAAAGAATAGGAACGAACTTAACTAAAAGAATCTGTCTCACAATAAAAATTGAGGCGGATTTTTTATTGCAGTTCCAATCTTCAATGTTTTGGAAAAAGAAAAAGTTGTCTTCTTTAGGCAACTTTCTTTCTTAAATTGTGTGCTAATGCGTGCAATCCGAACTCCAATTCTACTTTTTTCAGACCTTTCAGGGTAAACCGCTTAAAATTGTTGCAATGTTTCAGATGTGCAAACACAGGTTCTACTTCAACCGAGCGTTGTCTGCGTTTTTTAATGCCTTCTTGGCTGTTTAATAGTTCCCTGATTTTCTCTTTGTACTGTTCCAGATGATGGTTTCGCTCTACACTGCGATTTTCTTTGGAACTGTGACAAACGCCTCTGATTGGGCATCCATCACAGTTTTTAGCCTGATAATGCGAGAGTTTTTGAGGGTAACCGGTCTTGGTTTTCCGAGTGCTTTCGTGTGTTTTTTCCATCTTTTGACCCATCGCACAGACGTAATAATCTTTTTCCTGATTGTAGTGCAGATTTTCTTTGCTGAATGTTTTGTGTTTCGCCTGATAATGGGCATCCTGCTCTTTGTCGAAGGTGTTGTATTTTACATAAGGTGTAATATTGTTCTGTTCCAGCAATTCATAGTTCTGCTCGCTCCCATAACCTGCATCGGCAGTGAGTTCTTCTAATTCCGCCAATCTTTTTTCCCCATAGAGTTTCTCAAAATTTTTAAGATGATGCTCTAGGGTATTGAAGTCATTGGTCTGCTGATGAATGGTATAATTGACGATGATTTGATTCTCCGTAGAAATTTGTGCATTGTAGGCGGGTTTAAGTTGTCCGTTCTGCATGTGATCATCCTTCATTCTCATAAAAGTGGCGTCTTCATCCGTCTTGCTGTAAGAGTTTCTTTCTTTTAAAATCGCTTCCTGAGCTTCGTATTTATCGAGGTTTTTCTCAAAATTATTTTTAATGTAATTCAGCTTGGCTTTAGCTTTTTTGTCGGAATCGGTCTTGCGGTCGCTGCCTTTCAATTTGGCATTGATATTTTCTACGGTTTGCTGGATCTTTTCTTTGCTGATTTCTTTAAACTCAGGCGGTTCAGGGTCTTTGTCTTCCTCTCTTGCCACGTTTTGAGCGTATTTCCAAAGATCTTCCAATTGGCGGAGCATTTTTTCTTTATTGGTTTTAATGGCATTTGCCCAAACAAAAGTGTAGCGGTTTGCCTGTGCTTCGATTTTCGTTCCATCCACAAAAACCTGTTTCAAACTCACCAAGCCTTCATCTGCCAAAAGCAAAACTACTTGCGAGAAAATATCCTTGAAAGCCGCTTCCAGCTTATTGCTCCGGAAGCGGTTCACGGTATTGTGATCCACAATGCTCATGTTGGAAAGCCACATAAAATTGATATTTTCCCGAAGCGCTTTTTCTATCTTCCGGGAGGAATAAATATTATTCATGTACGCAAAAACCATCACTTTGAGCATCATCCCGGGATGATAACTGGGATTTCCTTCTCTGCTGTAGGCTTTTAGAAGCGGATCTATATTAATTCTCTCCAAAATATCATTGACAATCCGAACAGGGTGATTTTCGGGAATCAATTCCTCAAAACTATAAGGAAACAGCACCAGCTGATTTTGGTTATAATGCTTGAAATTCATAAACAACTATCTGATTATCAATGATAAATATACAAAAATCCTAAATAATAACCAAAAAAAATCCGCCTCAGTTGTGAGACGGATTCTTTTTAATATTCTTTTTCGGTATTTTTCCACAACACACCCACTCACCAACACACCCAAAATTTTTCAACTCAATCCCGAAATTTTCCCATCCTTGTCGATCACCATTCCTTCCGCAGCAGGAATATTCGGTAAGCCGGGCATTCTCATCATATCGCCCAAAATTGGAATAATGAATCCTGCACCTGCCGCAAACTCAAATTCGCGAACCGTGATTTTAAAATTAGAAGGTCGCCCAATTTTTGTCTCATCATCGGTTAAAGATTTTTGAGTTTTCGCCATACAAATCGGGACTTTATCGAAACCTAAATCATAAATCGTTTTCAGTTGATTTTTTGCTTTCTGGGAAAAAACCACACTTTCTGCACCGTAAATTTCTTTGGCAATCGTCTCTATTTTATATTCAACAGAATCATCAACTTTGTAAAGCGGTTTGAAATCATTTCCACAAAAATCCGCACAGTAAACCACTTCTTTTGCCAATTCGGTCATTCCTTCTCCGCCTTTTGAGAATTCTTCGGCGAGAATTGCTTTTACTCCTAATTTCTCACATTCGGATTTCACAAAATCAATTTCCTCTTCAGAATCGGTTGCAAAATGATTGATGGCGACAATGGGTTTCAGACCAAATTTAAAGGCGTTTTCAATATGCTTTTTTAAATTTTCAATTCCGTTTTTCACGAAAGGAAGATTGGGTTTTTCATATTCACCTTTTTTCGCACCACCGTGATAACGCAGTGCACGAATTGTCGCAACAATTACATACGCATCAGGTTTTATTTTTCCGTAATGACATTTGATATGGAGGAATTTTTCCGCACCCAAATCTGCGCCGAAACCTGCTTCTGTCACGACATAATCAGCCAATGAAAGTCCTGTTTTTGTAGCAATAATCGTGTTTGTTCCTTGTGCAATATTGGCAAAAGGTCCACCGTGAAGAATGGCAGGATTTCCTTCCAAAGTTTGCACAAGGTTTGGCTTAATGGCATCTCTTAACAAAATTGCCATCGCATTTTCTGCTTTTAAATCTCTTGCAAAAATCGGTTTCTTGTCAAAAGTAAAACCCACGAAAATATTTCCCAAACGGTTTTTCAAATCCTCAAAATCCCGACTTAAACAAAGAATCGCCATCACTTCACTTGCAGGAGTAATGTTGAAACCTTCTTCACGGGTAATTCCGTTGTTTGAGCCGCCTAAACCAACCACAATATGACGAAGCGAACGGTCATTCATATCCATCACTCGTTTCCAAACGATGGTTCTTGGGTCGAGGTTTAATGAGAATTTTTTGTTCTGTAAATTATTGTCAATCAATGCAGAAAGAAGATTATTGGCTTTTTCAATGGCAGCAAAATCTCCCGTGAAATGCAGATTAATATCCACCATCGGAATCACTTGCGCATAACCACCACCTGCAGCACCGCCTTTCACCCCGAAAACAGGACCGAGCGAAGGTTCGCGTAAAACGGCAATGGATTTTTTTCCAATTTTATTAAGACCATCGTTCAAGCCAACAGAAACTGTAGTTTTTCCCTCACCTGCAGGAGTTGGATTAATCGCGGTTACCAAAATAAGTTTGGACTTTTTGATTTTTTCTTCGTCAATGTATTTTAAAGGAATTTTGGCTTTGTGTTTTCCAAAATATTCCAAATCATCATTGTGGATTCCTATTTTTTCTGCAATGTTTTTAATGTGTTGGATGTTTGCTGATTCTGCAATTTCAAGGTCGGTTGGGAAACTCATAGATGTAAATTTTAAATCTATCAAATTTAGTCATATTCAGAGAATTTCAACAAAATTTTAAGCTGTTTAAAATCACCCTGAAAATTAAATCATTGCTCTTAAAATTTTGCAAACTAAAATTATGATGAGGAAATCAACAGTTCAATAATAAAAGATACGAATTGGCTTTAGCCAAAACTTATTTACAAACTTGAAATTCATTTTGCGTGAATTTTAAAACTTATCGATAAGATGAATACAGATTGAATATGGCATAAAAATTCCGTATTTTTGCAGAATTCCGAATTTTTAAAATTTCGGACCCTAAAAATGAAAGATTCTAAAGAATATATCGAAGTTTACGGCGCTCGTGAACACAATCTCAAAAACATTTCCGTAAAGATTCCACGCAACGAATTGGTTGTTATTACGGGACTTTCGGGAAGTGGAAAATCTTCTCTCGCTTTTGACACTATTTTTGCCGAAGGTCAAAGACGTTATATCGAAACTTTCTCTGCTTATGCAAGACAATTTCTCGGTGGTTTGGAGCGTCCCGATGTGGATAAAATCGACGGACTTTCTCCCGTCATTGCGATTGAACAAAAGACCACCAATAAAAATCCCCGTTCGACAGTAGGAACGGTGACTGAATTATACGATTTTCTTCGTCTGCTTTTTGCAAGAGTTTCAGATGCTTACTCTTTAAGTTCAGGAAAAAAATTGGTGAGTTATACCGAAGAACAAATTCTTGAAACCATCAAAGAAAATTACAAAGGTGAAAAAGTAATGCTTCTCGCTCCTGTTGTTCGTTCCCGAAAAGGTCATTACCACGAACTTTTCGTACAGATGGCGAAAAAAGGTTACGGACAGGCAAGAATCGATGGTGAATTGATGGACATCGAGTATGATTTAAAACTCGACCGCTATAAAACTCACGACATCGACATTGTTATCGACCGTTGGATTATCGGAGAAAATGCCACCGAAAACCGCATGGAAAAATCCCTGCGAACTGCTATGGAAATGGGAGAAGGAACCATTGGTTTGCAAAAATTAGGCGAAACCGATATTCATTATTTTTCTAAAAATTTAATGGATGATGAAACAGGCGATTCTCTCGCTTTGCCTGAACCGAACACGTTTTCCTTCAATTCCCCAAAAGGAAGTTGCCCACATTGCAAAGGTTTGGGAACCATCAAAAAAGTGAATGCCGATTATTTCATTGAAAATCCCAAACTTTCCATCAATCAGTGTGGTTTGTTGCCGTTGGAAGACATTAAATCCAACAAGTGGATTCTTGGTCAGATTAAAAATATTTTGGAAGTTTTCGATAAGGATTTGTCAACTCCAATCAAAGATATTCCGCAGGAAGCGTTGGATTTAATTTATTTTGGAGCTCACAAAGAAGTTTCCAAAGAACTGAAACACGCAGGAATTACCAAGAAAATCAAGGTGAATTTCGACGGTCTTGTTCCAACCATTGAGGAAATGATTGAGGACAAAGAAAGCTACGAAGCCATTTTGTTGGAACGTCATTTCACCACCGAAGAAACCTGTCCCGAATGTAAAGGAACTCGACTTCAACCTTCGAGTTTGAGTTTTAAAATTGACGGAAAAAATATTGCGGAAATCAACGCTTTGTCATTGGCTGATTTAAAAGATTGGTTGAATAAAGTGGAAGATCAATTCAGCGAAAAAAATAAAATCATCGCCCACGAAATCTTGAAAGAGATCAAAACCCGACTTCAATTTTTGTTGGATGTTGGTTTGGATTATTTGAGTTTGAGCCGAAGCTCAAGAACACTTTCAGGCGGTGAATCGCAGCGAATTCGTTTGGCGACGCAAATCGGTTCGCAACTCGTGAACGTTCTTTATATTTTGGATGAACCTTCGATTGGTTTGCATCAAAGAGACAACGAAAGATTGATTAATTCCTTGAAAAATCTTCGTGATATCGGCAATTCCGTGATTGTGGTTGAACATGATAAAGACATGATTTTGGAAGCCGACGAAGTTTTGGACATTGGTCCACGCGCAGGAAAATTCGGTGGTGAAGTTCTTTGGCAGGGAAAACCAAAAGATTTGTTGAAAGCCGACACCATTACTGCCGATTACATGACCGGAAAGCGGAAAATCGAAATTCCAAAAGAAAGACGAACAGGAAATGGAAAATCTTTAGTTCTAAAAGGTGCGACAGGAAATAATCTAAAAAATGTAAATCTTCAAGTTCCACTCGGGAAATTGGTTGTAGTGACAGGAATTTCAGGAAGCGGAAAATCCTCTTTGATTAACGGAACTTTATATCCGATTCTCAACAAACACTTTTACAGAGCCGTTCAAGAACCACTTCCGTATAAAAAATTTGAGGGAATTGAAAATATCGACAAAATCGTAGATGTGGACCAAACTCCGATTGGAAGAACGCCGCGCTCAAATCCAGCAACTTATACGGGAATGTTTACCGATATTCGAAATCTTTTCGCCGAACTTCCCGAGTCAAAAATTCGCGGTTACAAAGCGGGCAGATTTTCATTCAACGTAAAAGGCGGAAGATGCGAAACGTGTCAAGGTGGCGGTTTGAAAGTGATCGAGATGAACTTTTTGCCGGATGTTTACGTGCATTGCGAAACCTGCAACGGAAAACGTTTCAACCGTGAAACATTGGAAGTTCGCTACAAAGGAAAATCCATTTCCGATGTCTTGGAAATGACGATTGATGAAGCAACGGATTTTTTCCAGCCGATTCCAAAAATTTTCGCAAAAGTGAAAACTTTGCAGGATGTTGGTCTCGGTTACATCACTTTGGGACAGCAATCTACGACTTTGAGTGGAGGAGAAGCACAACGCATCAAGTTGGCAACCGAACTTTCCAAAAGACAAACCGGAAACACGCTCTACATTTTGGACGAACCTACAACCGGGCTGCATTTTGAGGATGTAAAAGTGTTGATGGAAGCGATTAACAAACTCGTGGATTTAGGAAATTCTTTCATCATCATCGAACATAATTTGGATGTGATTAAATTAGCGGATCACATTATCGACATCGGTCCAGAAGGTGGAAAACACGGCGGAAAAATTATTGCAGAAGGAACCCCGGAAGAAATTGCGAAGAATAAGAAGTCTTTGACGGCGAAGTTTTTGAAGAGGGAATTGGAATAAAAACGAAAACATTATGATTCACACGATACTAAAATCAAAACCGTGGCACAGAGCCTTCATTAGTTTATTAATGGGTGTCCTGACTTTTTTTATGGTTCAGTTGAGTGATTTGGAAGTGATTTTCTCCGCCATTTCGGGTTGGATTGCATTTTCAGCGACATTTTTATTTTTAAATTGGGTTATTGTTTTTAAAAGAAAAGTTTCGGGAATCAGAGAAAAAGCTCGTGAAGATGATGGGAGTGCTTTCTTTGTTTTTTTAGTCATATTGATTTCTTCATTCGCAAGTATGGTTGCGGTTGCAGTACTAATTACGACTCAGGATGATGGAATTCGCAGCCAAAAATTTTATGTTCCGATTACCGTTTTGGCGATGATTTTAGCTTGGACTACGCTTCATACCCAATATCTTTTTCATTATGCTCATGAATATTATGACAAAGATAAAAATGGTAAAAAAAATCAGGCAGAAGGTTTGAGCTTTCCCGATGATGAAAGTCCTGATTATTTGGACTTTGCTTACTATTCATTTTGTATTGGATGTACTTTTCAGGTTTCTGATGTGGAAACAACCTCGAAAAAATTGCGTAAGTTAACCATGGTTCACAGTTTAATTTCATTTTTTATGAATACTTTCGTGGTAGCTTTAACTATAAATTTGGTGGCAGGTTTAAGTAAATAATTAATTAATTTCATTAAATAAAATGAACTACGAAATCCGAGAAATGCAGCCCAGTGACGGTGAAAAAGTAATCGAAATTTTTCAGGAAGGAATTGACGGAGGAAACGCCACTTTCGAACAAAACGTTCCTACTTGGGAAGCTTGGGATAATAAATTCTTTAAAATCTGCCGCTTCGTTTTGGAAGACGAAAATGAAAATATCGTTGGTTGGGCGGCATTGCAGCCAATCAGTAACCGTGATTGCTTTAAAGGTGTTGCCGAAGTAAGCATTTATTTAAAAAATGAATTTCAGGGAAAAGGTTTGGGAAAAATGTTGTTGAGAAAACTAATCCTCGATTCTGAAGAACATGAATTTTGGACTTTACAATCAGGTATTTTTCCTGAAAATGAAGCGAGCATCAATGTTCATTTGTATTTAGGTTTCCGAAAAGTGGGAACAAGGGAGAGAATTGCTCAAATGAATGGGGTTTGGCGCGATGTAATTTTGCTGGAAAGACGCAGTGCAGTGGTGGGAATTTAATGTTTTAAGCAACTTATTCAATTTAAATTTTAAAGTTTGGCATCAAGATTGGAACATCGTGTTAAATATTTAAATTTTATTGAAATGAAAACAATACTCAAAATAACGGCAGTTGCAGGTTTAGCTTTTACTATGGCTTCTTGTGGTGCAGTGAACGATCCTTACGGAAATAATTATCCAAATAATTACCCGACCAACTATCCTAATGACGGCAGAGTTTACAGAGCACCTGATGGAACAGTTTACGGTAGAGGTGATGTGTACAGAGACCGAGACGGAAACGTTTATCAAAATGGTAGAGTAGTGAGAACAGGTGATGTTTACGGAAATCCGGGAATTTTAGGAAGAAGTGGAAACAATACCGTGTATTATCCAAACAACAACGCGAGAAATCTTCCTCCGGGGCAGGCGAAAAAAATCTACGGCGGTAGTGCGAAAGATTACGCACCTGGACAGGTGAAAAAAAGACAGCGTTATTATAAAAATGGTCAAGTAATTTACGATCAAAACAACCGTAGGTTTGCAGATGACGATAAGAACAAAGGAAACAAAAAGTTCAAAAATCAAAACGGAAAACGTCACGGAAACGATGACTAACAATAAATAAAAAGAGCGGGAAAATTTCCCGCTTTTTTCATTTTATAATTTGGAAGTCATTTGTACCAATTTGCACCCATTGCAACCTAGCTCCAAAAAAGGTTAGACTCTATCGATACTTCCCATTACTTTTTGTGCAAATCCGTTCAGAGCATCTTTTTCGCTCATTCCGTTTTTTACGTTGGCGTGAACTTCTAAAGCTCCGCAAATATCGGTGATTAGTTCTCCCACCACATTCAAATCTTCTTCGGTTGTTCCTCGGAATTCTGAAAATGATTCCAAAACTTCCAAAGTTTTTTCAAGGTTTTCGGGAGTTTGATTTTGATAAAACTGTCTGATGATAGGTAGTTTCATTAATTCAATTCTTTAAAAAGGTTAATTAAACTTTCCTGTTGGTTCGTTTGAACCTGATCAACCAATTCTCCGTTTTTGAAGATGGCGAAAGTTGGTAAGTTATCAACTTTAGCTAGTTTTCTGCTTTCAGGTAATTTTTCGGCATCCACATATAGGAAAGGAATCGCTTCATTTTCTGAAGCCAATTTTTTGAATTTCGGCTTCATAATTCTGCAGTTTCCGCACCAAGTTGCGCCGTATTGAACCACTACTTTTTCATTGTCTGCAACGATTTGCTGCAAATTGTCTTCTGCTAATTCTGTGTACATAATTGTTTAATTAGTTTTGGTGTGTCGCCAAATATTCTGCGGTAGATTTTCTGTCCGCCTTCATCGCATCTTTACCTTCTTCCCAGTTTGCAGGACAAACTTCACCATGTTTTTGAACGTGCGTGTAAGCGTCGATCAATCTTAAATATTCTTTTACATTTCTTCCTAAAGGCATATCGTTTACCGATTCGTGAAAGATTTTTCCAGTTTCGTCAACCAAATAAGTTGCTCTGTACGTTACATTGGAACCGGTGAAGAACTCATTTCCTTCTTCATCGAATTCGAAATCTTGGTCAACAATTCCTAAAATATTTGCCAATTGACGGTGAGTGTCTGCAAGGATTGGGTAAGTTACGCCTTCAATTCCGCCGTTGTCTCTCGCTGTATTTAACCAAGCGAAGTGAACTTCGTTGGTGTCGCAAGAAGCACCGATGATTTTGGTATTTCTTTTTTCAAACTCGGGTAAAGCCTCTTGGAAAGCGTGCAATTCGGTAGGACAAACAAAAGTGAAATCTTTCGGATACCAAAACAAAAGCACTTTTTGTTGGTTTTTTGTTGCCTCCTCAAAGATGTTGATTTTTAAATCGTCTCCCATTTCAGACATTGCGTCGATTGTGATGTTTGGGAATTTTTTTCCTACTAATGACATGTTATAATTATTTTAAAATTAGACGGTGCAAAGATATGAAGATTTTATCAATTAAAGAAGCAATAATTATTTATAATATCTATCAGAATAATGAATCCGATAATCAAAATAAAAAATGATGTTTTGACCTAAACACACAAGAAAAGTTTTAAAACTTTAACGCCTTTCTTTGTAGTAAAACACTTAAAAATTCAGAAAAAATTGCTAAATTCACTTCGTGAAATCCCTTAATTATAAAATCGCCATCATTTCTGAAAGCCAAGTACTAATGATGATGTAGGAGAATCAATAAGACCATTAAAAATATAAATACCTAGATATGAAAAAGATTTTAGTTATTCTGTTTGTAGCTTTTGTACTCATTCAGTTTTTCCCGATTGATAAAAATAATCCTGCGCCAACGCCGCAAATGGATTTTTTAAATATTAAAAAAACCCCGGAAACTACAGCAACTTTAATTCGAAATGGTTGTTACGATTGTCACAGTAACGAATCAAAATATCCGTGGTATTCTAATGTACAACCGATTGCTTGGTTTTTGAAGGATCATATCGATGAAGGCAGAAAAGAACTTAATTTCTCAACTTTTGCAACACTTGAACCCAAAAAACAGGCGCATAAATTAGATGAAGCCGCTGAAATGATTGAAAAAGGAGAGATGCCTTTAGATTCATATATTTTAGCACATTCTGAAGCGAAATTTTCTGAAGCTCAAAAACAGGAACTGATCAAATATTTTAAGTTCCAGGCAAATGATATTAGAATCTTGAATAATCTTCCTACGGAAAAAGGGGCGGAATAAAGTATTGAGTTTTTGAATATACCAACATTATCAAACGAAATCAAACAATTTCAAACCACATCAAACTTTAGACTTGAAACTTGAAACAATTTTTCTGCTATGTTAATGGATCTTTCAAAATATTACGTTTTTTATGATGGCGAATGCGGTTTTTGCAACCGTTGGGTAAAATGGATTTTAGACAACGACAAAAAAGACCAATTCCTATTTGCAGCACTGCAATCTGAATTTGGGCAAGGTTTTCTAAAAGAAAGAAATCTAAAAAACGACAAATTCGGTACGCTTTATCTTTGGAAACCAAATTCTTACTATTTGGAAAAATCACAGGCGGTTTTTGCCATCGGAAGAATCTTGGGCGGACTTAACGGAATCTTCGGAAATATGAATTTTTTCCCAAGAATGTTGAGCGATTTTGTTTACGATAAGGTGGCTGAAAACAGAGATAAAATTCCTTCGCAAAAATGTTTTGTTCCAACCGAAGAGGAAAGGAAGAAGTTTTTAGGATGATATTTTTTGTGATGTGGATGTAAAATTCAATATTGCAGCCATCAAACGAATTCAGGGAATTTCAAATAACATCAAACTTCAATCACGAATCTCGTAACTCGAATCCCGCAACTCATAACTCGTATCTCGAACCTCGTTCCAAATTTATATATTTGCACCTATGGAATACAACACCGAAAGGACTCAACTTCACCTGCCTGAATACGGCAGAATTATACAGCAACTCGTGGAACGCTGCAAAGAACTTCCTACCAAGGAAGAACGCAACGAAATGGCGGTTGCCATCGTAGATTTCATGGGACAAAGAAATCCACAGCTTCGCGACGAAGAAAACTATAAACATAAACTTTGGGACCATCTGTACATTCTTTCGGGCTACGATTTGGATGTGGATTCGCCTTATGCTTTCCCAACCATTGAAGAAATGCGTGAGAAACCAAAGAAAATGGATTATCCGATTCTTCAGGGTGAATTTAAGTTTTACGGAAAAAGTATTTTGCAGCTTATCGAGAAAGCGATTGAGTTAGAAGCGGGAGATGAGAAAGACGCCCTCATTCAGGTTATTGCGAATAATATGAAGAAATCCTACAATGTTTATAACAAAGAACACGTTCAGGACGAGGTAATTTTTCGCCATTTGAAAGACCTTTCGGAAGATCGACTGGATTTAACGAGTATTGATTCTTTAGACAAGAGCAAAATTTATTACGCAACCAACAGAAGCAATAAAAACAATCAGAAAGGCAACCAAAACAGCCAAAACAAAAGACGTAATTTTCATAATAATAAAAACCGTAAATAAGGATGAGCGGAACATTTCAAATAAGGGGAGGAAAACAGTTACACGGCGAAATTACGCCACAAGGTGCTAAAAATGAGGCGCTTCAAATCTTATGTGCGGTACTTTTAACGGACGAGGAAGTACGAATTAAAAATATTCCCGACATCCACGATGTGAACCGGCTGATTGAAATTCTCGGCGATTTCGGGGTGAAAATTACCAAAAATGGCCACGGTGATTATACCTTCAAAGCTGATGACATCAATTTCGATTATGTAAAATCAAAGGAATTTAAAAAAGACGGAGCCAAGCTTCGCGGTTCGATAATGCTTTTGGGACCAATGTTGGCAAGATTTGGTGAAGCGTATATGCCGACTCCGGGTGGAGATAAAATTGGAAGAAGAAGATTGGATACCCATTTTCAAGGTTTGGTAGAACTAGGTGCGGAATTTCATTATGACGAACAGGAATATTTCTATTCTTTAAAAGCAAAAGAACTTCACGGGAAATTTATTTTGTTGGAAGAAGCTTCTGTTACCGGAACGGCGAACATTGTTATGGCGGCAGTTTTGGCGAAAGGAAAAACGAGAGTTTATAACGCGGCGTGTGAACCTTATCTGCAACAGCTTTGCAAAATGCTCAACAGAATGGGCGCAAACATTTCCGGAATCGGTTCCAATTTATTGACGATTGAAGGGGTGAATCATCTTCGTGGAACAGAACACACCATGCTTCCCGATATGGTTGAAATCGGTTCTTGGATTGGACTTGCTGCGATGACAAAATCTGAAATGACCATAAAAAATGTGAACTGGAACCAACTCGGTGTCATTCCAAACACTTTCCGAAAATTGGGAATTAAGTTGGAGCAAAGTGGCGACGATATTTATATTCCTGCACAGGAACATTATAAAATTCAGAAATTTATAGACGGTTCTATTCTTACTGTTTCCGACGCACCATGGCCGGGATTTACGCCGGATCTGCTTTCCATTATTTTGGTAGTGGCAACTCAAGCGAAAGGAACTGTTCTTGTGCACCAAAAAATGTTTGAATCCCGTTTATTTTTCGTTGATAAACTCATCGATATGGGTGCTCAAATTATTTTGTGTGATCCGCACCGTGCAACAGTGGTTGGCTTAAATCACGAATATCCGTTGCGTGGGACTACGATGACTTCTCCCGACATTCGTGCAGGAAACGCATTACTTATTGCGGCACTTTCAGCGCAAGGAAAATCCATTATCCACAATATCGAGCAAATTGACCGTGGTTATGAGAATATTGACGGAAGATTAAAAGCTTTGGGAGCGGATATCGAAAGGATTTAATAGTTAGATGAAAATAATATAAAGGTTCTGAAAAATTTTCAGAACTTTTTTGTGATTGCAACTTCCAATTCGTTTTATCTTGAAAACCTTATCTTTGCAAAAATTTTTGGGCTTCAAAAGTTGAAGTAACCCATTCTTAACCAAACGATTTTTTTAAAATTAACCATCAAAGAAAATCGAAAAGAAACAAAATTTTATGTCAAATATTGTCGCCATTGTTGGCCGTCCCAACGTAGGAAAATCAACCTTATTTAACCGTTTATTAGAAAGAAGGGAAGCCATCGTAGATTCCACCGCAGGAGTTACTCGTGACCGCCATTACGGTAAATCCGATTGGAATGGAGTAGAGTTCACGGTAATTGATACTGGTGGTTACGAAGTAAATACCGAAGATGTTTTCCAGGAAGAAATCTCAAAACAGGTTCAGTTGGCAGTTGATGAAGCCACTTCAATTATTTTCATGCTGAATGTGGAAGAAGGTTTAACTGACACGGATCAAGAAATTTTTGAATTGTTGCGACGTTCAAATAAACCAGTTTACACAGTAGTCAATAAAGTAGATTCTGCAAAAGAAGAACTCGCCGCAACAGAATTCTACCAATTAGGAATCGAAAAATATTACACCATGTCTTCTGCAACCGGTTCTGGTTCTGGGGAATTGTTGGACGACATTGTAAAAGATTTCCCGACAACCGATTATAAAGATCCTTTCGAAGGTTTGCCAAAAATCACCATCGCAGGAAGACCCAACGTAGGAAAATCAACCCTAACAAACGCTTTGCTCGATGTCGAAAGAAACATTGTAACCGATATTGCAGGAACAACCAGAGACTCCATTGAAACACTTTATAAAAAGTTCGGACATGAATTTGTGTTAGTAGATACAGCTGGAATGCGTCGCAAAGCAAAAGTTTCCGAGGATTTGGAATTTTATTCGGTAATGCGCTCCATTCGTTCGATTGAATATTCCGATGTCGTGATTATCATGGTTGACGCAACTTTAGGTTGGGAATCGCAGGATATGAATATCTTTGGGTTGGCTCAAAAGAACAGAAAGGGAATCGTAATCCTCGTTAACAAATGGGATTTGGTGGAAAAAGAAACCAACACGATGAGAGATTTTGAAGCTAAAATCAAAGAAAGAATAGGTCAGTTTACAGACATCCCAATTCTATTTATTTCAGCATTAACGAAACAAAGAATCCTGAAAGCAGTTGAAGTGGCGATGGAAGTTTACCAAAACCGCGCAAAGAAAATCAAGACTTCAAAACTGAATGAAGTGATGCTTCCCATTTTTGAAAATACGCCTCCTCCTGCTTTGAAAGGAAAATACATCAAAATAAAATATTGTGTTCAGTTACCAACGCCAAGTCCGCAATTTGTATTTTTCTGCAACCTACCACAATACGTGAAAGAGCCTTACAAACGCTTTACAGAAAACCAATTGCGCAAAGAATTTGGTTTCACGGGAGTTCCGATTGAGGTGTATTTCAGACAGAAATAGAATTTATCGAATCAATAGGAGCGGGCTTTAGCCCGCTTTATTATTTTAAATATTGTTGGCTTTAGCCGAAATTTATCTTTAATTTTGTATCAAAATAAATCTAAAATAATGGTTAACGTTTTATCTGAAAACTTTTCGCTTGTCAATTCCTGGATCAATGATTTAAGAAATACCGAGGTGCAAAACGACCGCATGAAATTCCGCAGAAATATGGAAAGAATCGGGGAAATCGCCGCGTTCGAAATTTCAAAAGGTTTGGAACAGAAAGAAGTGGAGATCATTTCGCCTTTAGATAAAATTACCGTTAAAGAAATCGCAGTCCAACCTGTAATCACAACTATTCTAAGAGCAGGAGTTCCCTTGTTCCAAGGAATTTTAAATTATTTAGACAAAGCCGATTGTGGATTTGTCGCGGCATACAGAAAACACGATGCGAACGATTATTTCTCCATTAAGCAAGATTATTTAACCTGCCCAAATATTGATGGAAGACCTTTAATCGTCGCTGATCCAATGTTGGCAACCGGCGCGAGTTTAATAGAAGCTATCAAAGATTTATTAAACCACGGAAATCCCACACAACTCCATATTGTTGCCGCAATTGCTTCCAAACAAGGAGTTGAAACCATTCAAAACGCTTATCCCAACGCGAAAATTTGGGTCGGAGCAATAGATGAAAAACTTACTTCAAAAGGTTACATCACTCCTGGTTTAGGTGATGCGGGAGATTTGTCTTACGGTGAAAAATTACAGCGATAGTTTTTCAGATAAATTTGAGTTAAGTTAGTGGAGGAATTTTTTAATCTCCCGACTTCGGACTTTAATCCATTGCCATTACCAAAACGCTCACCTTGTTATTTCCGGCTTTTAGAATTTCCCACGCAACGGAGCTCATGGTGTTTCCTGTGGTGAAAACGTCGTCGATAATCAATACTTGTGCGTTCGATATTTCCTCTTTTAGACAAAAAAGGTTTTCTGTACCTGTTCTGTCTTTTTTACTTTTTTTCGCTTGTGCTTTTTTATAGCTGTTTCGTTTTAATAGCTCATGGTTGCAGGGAACTTTAAATTTTTCCTGCAAAGTGTCTGCAAAAAGATGAAGCTGGTTGTAACCTCTTTCTTTCAATTTTTTTGGATGGAGTGGAACAGTGGTGATTAAATCGGGTTTGTCTTTTGTAAGGTCAATTCTATCGGAAGTCCAGTTCGCCAATATTTTTCCCACTTTTTCACGGTTTCCATATTTCAGGGAGTGCACAATTCTTCGGCTCAAACTTTCCTTTTCAAACTGCATCAAAGCAAAAGCGTTTTCAACCGGAAAAAGTAATTTGCATCTTTCTTTCAACAGGTTGTTTTTCCCAAATTCGTGATGAGTAAAATTGATTTGGTCAAAACACAGTTCGCAAACCAATTCATCTGCAGAAATAATTTTTCCACATTCCATACATCGGTTCGGGAAAAGTAAATTGAGCAACACGGATTATTGATTTTTATAAAATTACTATTTTTTTCTTCAACCTTAACCTAAATCACCTCTTTCCTAATCTTCTCAATCGCCCGTTTCATATCCTCGTTAAAAATTTCCTTTTCCAGGCGAATTGGCGGTGCTTTCCGAACTTCGCAATCCGAAATGCTGCACGTTTCGCAAGTCACACCCACATTGACCGTTTTCACGGATTCGCTTTTAGAAAACTTGATCTTTTTTAAAGAGTTTGAATTCAGCAAAATTCCGAGGCAATAACTGCGGTTTGTGCCGTCTGAAAAAGGATTTTTCTGCGAAGTAGAGATCACCAAATAGGAAAGTCCGCTGTCTTTATAATGTGAAATTTGGGCATCGGTTACTTTTTCGTTTTCCTTTAGATTCGCCAGATTTTTCACGGCAATCCATCGTCTGCAATAATGTTCGTTGGTTGAATTGGCGTGTGGAGCTTGTTGTTGATTGAGGTGCAGCTCTTTCAGAATCTGTATTTTATCGGAATTTTTCTTTTTGGTAAAACATAAATAGAACAAATCTTTGATTCCCAAATCGGCTGGAAGAATATTTGTTAAACGGTAATAAAAAGTTTCGGGTGAGTTCGTGAAATCTTCGATGAGTTTTTCAAATTTCTTTGGATTCCAATCTTGGTTTTGGAAAAAATCGGAAACCTCTTCCGTCAATTTTTCTTTCGGAATTAAAAGGCAACCCGCAAAATAGGAGGCGTAATAGTTGTTCAACAAGCTTTCGAAACTCGTGAAATCCAACCAAGAATAGGTGTTCGGACGCGGATTTAATTCCAAAATATTAAAACCGATTTCTTTGGCGAGAATAAAAGTTTTTTGGTCTTCATCTAAAAGTTCGTTCAGTAAAAGCAAATTTTTCTCTGGAATGAATAGCGAGCGCAATTTTCCCGATGCGCCGTATTGGTCGAGGCTTAAAGACTTTAGTTCATAATTAAACTGATTGATGAGAATCTTTTCAAAATCTGCCGAATTTGGTTTTGCCGAAATTTGGTGTTCATAAAAATATTGTTTCGCTTTCTCTTCAATTTCTGGAAAATAATTATCATAAAGTTCCTGAAAACTCCTTAAAACAGCGAAATAAAATCGCTCTTTTCCGAGATTGTAATTCTGCGAAATTTCAATCAAAGTATTGATGAAAGCCGTCACTTTTTTCGGTGCGTCACTGATGATACTGATTAAATTATTCTTGTTAATCCCAAATAAATCTAGAGGAATTTCTTTGAAAAAGTCAGACTGCAAAATCTCCGTAAATGGCGTCAAACTCTTATCCAATTTCGTAGAAACCAATTCATCATAGGTGCATTTTAAACTTTCTGAAAGTTGTATGATTTTGTCGTGTTTTGGGTACTTTTTGCCGTTTTCAATTTCATTTAAATAGGATTTGGACAAGCCAGTCTCGTTCGCCAAATCCTGCAAAGACCAATTTTTTTTTTGTCTTTGCTGTTTCAGTTTCAGTCCGAAAACCGTTTTGATATAGTCGCTTTCTCCATTCATAAATCAAAAATAGGAAATTTTGCGATTGTTCGCATAATTATTTTTGAAAATATTTAGCGAACGTTCGCTGTATGTGAAAATTTATTTTTACATTTGTCACGTCAAATCACAAAATATTAGTCAAAATGGAAACAGTAACTCAATTCAAAATCTTAGCAGAGCATCAATACGAAGATGTTTTTTCCCCTGAATTAGTGGATTTTCTTACTGCGCTTCATGAGAATTTCAATGTGAAACGCCGTCGTCTTCTCGACCAAAGAAAACTAAAGCAAATCGATTTTGATTTAGGTCAAAAACCAAAATTTCCGGAAGAAACTTTGGAAATCCGAAACGGAAACTGGACTTGTGCGCCGCTTCCACAAGATTTGCTCGATAGAAGAGTGGAAATTACCGGTCCCGTTGACCGAAAAATGATTATCAATGCTTTAAATTCCGGAGCTTCTACTTTTATGGCGGATTTTGAGGATTCCAATTCGCCGACTTGGGAAAATTGTCTGGAAGGACAAATTAATCTTTCCGATGCGATTAACAGGAAAATTGATTTTGTAAATGAAGAAGGAAAATCTTACAAACTAGGTGAAAAATTAGCGGTTTTATTGGTTCGTCCGAGAGGATTACATTTGGATGAAAAACATATTGAAATTAATGGAGAGAAAGCCTCTGGTTCGTTAACAGATTTTGGAATTTATTTTTTCAGAAACGCCAAAAAATTGTTGGAAAACGGAAGCGGACCTTATTTTTATTTGCCAAAATTAGAACATTACAAAGAAGCCCGTTGGTGGAATGATGTTTTCGTTTTTGCCCAAAATTATCTTGGAATTCCGCAAGGAACAATAAAAGCTACTGTTTTAATTGAAACCATTACCGCATCTTTTCAATTGGATGAAATTTTATTTGAATTAAAAGAACACAGTTCAGGTTTGAATTGCGGGAGATGGGATTATATTTTTTCCTACATCAAAAAATTTAGAAACATTTCGGGTTTTGTAGTGCCTGATCGCGATCAGGTAACGATGACTTCGCCTTTTATGAATGCCTATTCAAAACGGGTAATTCAGGTTTGCCACAAAAGAGGAGTTCATGCAATGGGCGGAATGGCGGCGCAAATTCCAGTAAAGAATAACGAGGAAGAAAATAAAATCGCCTACGCAAAAGTACGTGCAGATAAGGAGCGGGAAGTGAAAAACGGACACGACGGAACTTGGGTTGCGCATCCAGGATTGGTTCCGGTTGCGAAAGAAATTTTTGATGAATTCATGCCGACGAAAAATCAAATCGACAAAAAATTCGAGGAATATCAAGTTTCTGAAAGTGATTTAATCGAAATTCCAAAAGGAACAATTACCGAAAAAGGCGTTCGAAAAAACATCAACGTAGGAATTCTCTACATCGAATCCTGGTTGATGGGAGTTGGAGCGGCCGCACTTTACAATTTAATGGAAGACGCTGCAACGGCAGAAATTTCGAGGACCCAAGTTTGGCAATGGCTGAAAAATGAAGCGAAATTGGACGACGGCAGAACGTTGCTTCCAGGAATGGTAATGAAATGGCAAGATGAAGAACTCGAAAACATCAAAAAATATGTTGGCGAGGAACGCTTTAACAATGGGAAATTCAAATTGGCGGCGGAGATTTTTGATGACTTGGTGATGAATGACCATTTTGAGGAGTTTTTGACGCTTTCTGCTTACAAATATCTGTAAAAAGTCAATGGTGAATTGCTTTGCGTGAATTTGCTTCGCAGTGAATTTTCATCAAACAATATCAAATTATATCAAACAAATTCAAACAAAATCAAACAAAAAATTGAGATATGAAAAATCAAGAACAAATCCAGAAACTGGAACAGGAATGGTTAGAAAACCCAAGATGGAACGGTATTAAAAGACCTTATTCCGCAGAAGAAGTGCTGAAACTTCGGGGAAGCTACAAACTCGATTACACTATTGCCCAATTAATGTCAGAGAAATTGTGGAAAAAACTGAATAATCAAGATTTCGTGGCAGGTTTGGGCGCATTGACGGGAAATCAGGCGGTTCAGGAAGTGGACGCCGGTTTGGAAGCAATCTATCTTTCAGGATGGCAAGTTGCAGCCGATGCGAATTTGAGCGGCGAAATGTATCCCGACCAAAGTCTGTATCCTGCAAATTCGGTTCCTTCCGTTGTGAAAAAAATTAATAATGCGTTGTTGAGAGCCGACCAAATCCAGACCGTAAACAATGTGGACGAAGTGAACAGAAAAGAATATCTCGTTCCAATCGTAGCTGATGCAGAAGCGGGTTTCGGTGGAAATTTGAACGCTTTCGAACTGATGAAACAAATGATTGAAGCAGGTGCAGCCGGAGTTCATTTTGAAGACCAATTATCTTCCGCAAAAAAATGTGGACATTTAGGAGGAAAAGTTTTGGTTCCGACACAAGAAGCGATTAACAAACTAATTGCGGCGCGTCTTGCAGCCGATGTTTGCGGCGTTCCTACGGTTTTGGTTGCGAGAACTGATGCGGATGCAGCCGATTTATTGACTTCCGATATCGACGAAAGAGACCACAAATTCATCACGGGAGAAAGAACTTCCGAAGGATTCTATTATGTAAAAAATGGAGTAGAACAAGGAATCGACAGAGGTTTGTCTTACGCTCCGTACGCCGATTTAATTTGGATGGAAACTTCAAACCCTGATTTGGATTACGCAAGAAAATTTGCAGAAGGAATTCATGCGAAATTCCCTGGAAAAATGTTGGCGTATAACTGTTCACCAAGTTTCAATTGGGCAGCGAAATTATCGGTTGCAGAAATGGAAACGTTCCGCGAAGAGTTGGCGAAAATGGGTTACAAATTCCAATTCATCACTTTGGCTGGTTTCCATGCGTTGAATACTTCGATGTTTGAGTTGGCGTTGGCTTACAAAAAACGAGGAATGGCAGGATATTCCGAACTTCAGGAAAGAGAATTTGCATTGCAGAAAGAAGGTTTCCGTGCGGTGAAACACCAAAGTTTTGTGGGAACTTCCTATTTCGACCAAATTCAAACGGTGGTCACTTCCGGAAATGCTTCTACAACGGCTTTGGCTGGTTCTACGGAAGCGGAACAGTTTCATTGATTTACACAAGAGATTTAGAGATTTGAGAGTGGAAATTTGAGAGTGGAGAATTTTTTAAATGCTCAATGCGATTTGTCTCGTGTCTCAAATCTCAAAGTCTCAAATCTAATTTCCATAATTTTAATTGTTAAGTGAAGTCCTTCCAAATTTTTTTGGGAGGATTTTTTCACTTCCAACTTCCCGCTTCCAACTTCCAACCAAAACATTATCTTTGCACCATGATACGCATCACCAAAATTTTCACCTTCGAAACAGCCCACGTTCTCTACAATTACGACGGGAAATGCAAAAATATGCACGGACATTCCTATAAACTTTTTGTAACGGTGAAAGGAAAACCCATCAATGACTTGGAAAATCCAAAAAACGGAATGGTTGTGGATTTTGGCGACATCAAAAAAATTGTAAAGGAAGAAATCATCGAAGTTTGGGATCACGCCGTTTTGATAAATGCGCTTTCTCCGCACAAAGAATTGGGCGAAGATTTGGAACAAAAAGGACATAAAGTGATTTATTGTAAATTTCAGCCAACTTGTGAAAATATGCTTTATGAAATAGCGGAAAAAGTGAAAAGCCGATTGCCTAATCATGTTCAATTAGCGTATCTGAAATTGCATGAAACCGAAAATTCTTATGGGGAATGGTTTGCGGAAGAGAATTAAAATCCCCTAACCCCAAAGGGGAATTTTTGAAGCAGTTTTCAAATTAAATTATGGTATCAGAAGAACAAAATTTTTCCTCAGAAGTTAACATTGCTGCCGCTTTGGGGGAAAGGGGGATTATTCATCTTCAAGAAAATAATAAAATCTATTTCTGTTCCGACCAGCATTTCGGCGCGCCAACTGCGGCTGAAAGCAAGAAGCGGGAGGAGAAATTCATTCATTGGCTGGATGAAATCAAAAATGATGCGCAGGTTTTGTTTCTGATGGGGGACTTGTTCGATTTTTGGCACGAATGGAACCACGTAATTCCGAAAGGCTATGTCCGGGTTTTAGGAAAATTGGCGGAACTGAAAGATTCTGGAATTGATTTGTATATGTTCGTGGGAAACCACGATTTGTGGATGAAAAATTATTTCGAGGAAGAAATCGGCTGCAAAGTTTTTTTTGACAAACAGTATTTTGAAATCAACGGGAAAAATTTTCTGCTCGCACACGGAGACGGACTTGGACCGGGAGATAAAGGTTACAAGCGGATGAAAAAATTATTTACCAATCCAGTTGCGCAATGGGCTTTCAAATGGCTTCATCCTGATATTGCGATGAAGGTGGCGATTTATTTTTCCACCAAAAACAAAATGATTTCCGGCGAGGAAGACAAGGAGTTTTTAGGCGAGGACAAAGAATTTCTCATCATCTATTCCAAGGAAAAACTGAAAACCGAGAAAATCGATTATTTCATTTACGGTCACCGTCATTTACCAATGGTTCTCGATTTGGAGGGCGGAAAAGCGAAATACATCAATCTTGGTGACTGGATTTCTTACTTTACTTATGGGGTATTTCATAATGAGTTTGAATTAAAGAAATTTGACCATTAAGTAATTATTAGTATTCATTCCTAATTTCCATAATACCTTAATGGTTGCTTATGATTGAAGATATGTTCCACATAAAATCTGAAACCGATTTCCAACAAAAATGTCTGGAAACATTCCGCTATCAATACCAAAATATTGAGGTTTACCGGAAGTTTTGTGACTATTTAAAAATCAATACAAACGAAATTGATGAGGTTGAAAAAATTCCATTTCTGCCGATCGAAACATTTAAAAATCATTTGGTTTTAGACAAAGTCTTCGACTTCGCTCAGACTGACAAACCAGTAAATTTCTTTCAAAGTTCGGGAACTACACAGATTCAGACTCGTTCCAAGCATTTCATAGCCGACTTTTCTTTGTATGAAGAAAGCATCTACAAAAGTTTCGAGCAGTTTATCGGAAAACCGGAAGATTTTATTTTCATCGGTTTACTGCCAAATTATTCTGAAAATCCACATTCTTCCCTAATTTATATGGTTGATTTTCTGATGAAAAAATCAGGTAAACCTGAAAACGGGTATTTTCTTTACAACCACAAAGAATTATTAGAACTTTTAAATAAACTGAATGATAAAAAAGTCATTCTCTTCGGGGTTTCTTTCGCACTTCTCGATTTTTTGGATTTTCTTCATTCAAACGCTCAAACGCTCAAATTCTCAAACGCGCTCACCATTATCGAAACCGGTGGAATGAAGGGCAGAAAAGAGGAAATGACCAAAGATGAACTCTTGAAAATCTTTAAAAAAGGTTTCGGGACAGAACGGATTTTTTCGGAATATTCCATGACGGAACTGCTTTCGCAAGCGTATTCTTTAGGCGAAAATATTTATGAAACTCCAAACTGGATGCGGGTTTTGATAAGAAATGCCGAAGATCCTTTCTCATATTTGGAAGATGGAAGAAATGGCGCTATTAATATAATTGATTTAGCGAATCGGCATTCCTGTTCGTTTATTGCGACGCAGGATTTGGGCAGGATTATAAATAATCCTGAGATTCTTCGCAATGCTCAGAATGACAAAAACGATTTTGAGGTTCCGCGCTTTGCTCGGAATGACGATAATGATTTGTTTTTAGAATTAGAAAATGCTCGGAATGACAAGGAAAAATTTGGTTTTGAAGATGAATCTGTTAAGATGCTTCGCGAACCTCAGCATGACAAAACTCCGATCCAAAACAAAAGATTCCAAGTCTTAGGAAGGATTGATCATTCGGATATTCGTGGTTGCAGTTTGTTGGTTTCGTAAATTTTTTCAAAAATGATAAAAATAGAAGAACTTACCTACAATTTCATCCACCATTTTTCAGATTTTGAGAAGGATTTGGTGTTGACCAATCATTTCCATTCGGATTGGGAAGCGGATATTTTGTTGGTGAATTCAGAAGGTTTCAGCCACGAAATTGAGATTAAATTTTCTAAAAGTGATTTTAAAAACGACTTTAAAAAGAAGTATCTTAACCAAAAAACCAATCAAAAATTCTTGAAACACGACAAGATTTCTTGTGGCGATTATCTTTGCAACCAATTTAGTTTTCTATTGCCGATGGGAATGATTGCACATGACGAAATTCCCGTACATTGCGGAATCATCGAGTTTTACCACAATCCAGATTCTTGGGAGACCGAATTTTATGAAAGCAGAAAACCTACGCAGGTTCATCAACAACAATTCTGGGATTTGGTAGATAAGGATTTGATGTTGAGGTTGATGGCAAGAAATTATTATTTCAAAAAGCTTGAAGCAAAGGGGAAATTTGAGGAATTGATTTTGCCGAATCAGTTTCTTTCAAAAAAATAAACCGCTCAAAATCTTGAACGGTTTATCTCTTTATTGGGATAATTTTTAAGCTAAAACTTCGGTATCGCCTCTCTGCAAAAGCATTTTGTAGATTAATCCGCCTACAACCGCACCTGCAATTGGAGCAACCCAGAACAACCAAAGTTGGGAAAGAGCTTGTCCGCCAACAAAAACTGCTTGAGACAAAGATCTCGCAGGATTTACTGAAGTGTTGGTAATTGGGATAGAGATTAAGTGAATTAATGTTAAGCATAATCCGATTGCAATTCCCGCGAATTTTCCGTTTGCAAATTTGTCGGTTGTTCCCATAATAACAATTACAAAGAACATCGTTAACAAAAATTCAGCAAGGAAAGCCTGCATTGCGCTGTAGCTTTTTCCGAAGTAAACTGCTGATTCATAAAAATTTGTGGCAAATGATCCCGCTGAACCGTCGCCAGAACCACCATTGATTACAAACAAAGCTCCTGCAGCAGCAATTGCACCAATACACTGTGCCACAATATACGGTAGAAGTTCTTTTCCAGAAAATCTACCACCTGCCATTAATCCGAACGAAACTGCAGGATTAAAATGACCTCCAGAAATGTGTCCTACTGCATAAGCCATGGTAAGAACAGTAAGACCGAAAGCTAAAGCAACTCCTAAAAGTAAGATTCCGAGTTGACCACCGGTTGCAGACGGAGCGATTTGTGAAGCGAAAATCGCACTTCCACACCCACCGAAAACCAACCAAAACGTGCCGAAGAACTCAGCTGCTAATTTTTTTGACATAATAGTTTAATTTTAAAGTTCATTCAAATTTAGAAGTATTTTTTAAATTAAACATTCATATCTTCGGTAAAATTGGGTGTGAAGAAAAAAATCTATAAAGCTTTATTTAATTCATTATTAATTTGTTTATTCGCTAAATTTGTAAAAAAATACAATGCCAAAAAATCTTAGAATTATTTTGTGGTCGGCTGCAGTGATTACCTTTCTTGGATTGGGTTATCTAATTATGCAGTTGATGAAGCCCAATGCGGGAAGCAGCGGTTTGATGATTTTGATTATGCTGTTGCTGGGTTTGGTTTTAGGAGGAATTATAGCATTTCTTGCAACAAAAAATTTTAGAGCTGAAGCACCTGTAATTAAAGAGAGTTCGCACACTATTGCAGAAAGTATGAGGAAGGTTTTCAAGGTGGTTTCTGCCGAAGGACATTTTAACGAGATTTACAATTACGAAGAAAGTACGAAGCTTTTCAACTTTATTCCTTCAAAGAAGAAAGCGTTGGTGATCGTTCAGGCGAAAGTTTTGGTAGGTTATGATTTTGAAAAATTCAAATGGGAAGTCGATGAGCAAAACCGAAAAGTAAAACTCCTCAATTTTCCCGCTCCTGAAATTCTTTCAACAGAAACTGATTATAAATATTACAATATCGAGGAACAGTTTTTTAACCTGTTTAGTAAAGATGATTTGGCCAAGATTCAGCAGAACGGAAAAAGACAGGTCATTGAAGCAGCGAAAAAATCGCACCTTCCGGAAGTGGCTGCAGAACAAATGAGAATGTTGCTAACGGAGCTGCTTGAAACGAAAAACTTTTTTCTGGAGAATCCATCAAAAATCTCTGAAAGCAAAAGTCAGATTGGCTTTTCAGGATTATAGATAATGTCTCCTGTTGAGAAATAGTTGTTTTTAGAGTGTATTATTTTCGATACTTAAATGATGCTTACAATCTGTTGAAATATTGTTATTAATATGCCGTTTGTATTATAACTTTTTATATTTTTACACCCTTAAAATTTTAAATATGATGAAATATTTTTACACGCTATTCTTGGCTGTATTATTACCATTTTTCGCTTTGGCTCAAAAACAGCCGAACGTTTTCACGGTAAATCCACCAACCTTTGACGAAACTGAGGCAATCACCATAACTTTTACAGTAAACGAAACTGCTTATGGTGTTGCAAGTTCTCATGCACTTTATTTGTGGGCCTGGTCAACCGATATCAACGGTGCGCAAGCTGACTGTCCTACAAATGGAACCTGGGCGGCTTCAAATGCTGCAAACAAACTGACTTATGTTTCCAGCTCAGGTTCAACAGGAACGTACACGTTTACGATGAATACTGTAAAATCTTTCTTTGGAAATAGAGCCAATCCACTTAAATCTATCGGATTTTTAGTAAAAACAGTAAACGGTTCTGTACAATCCGAGGACGGATCGCTCAATGTGGGAAGATTTCAGTTTAACCTTACAAATCCACCTGCAGGAAGTATCAATGTAGTGAATTCCGGAACGGTGATCAACATTACAGGGACTGCTTCTTTGGCTGCAAATTATGTGGTGAAATCAAACGGAAATCCAGTTTATACGAGTTCTGCGCCTTCTACAACGCTTAATTATGCCTATACTGTAACACAGGATGCAACAATTGATGTGGTGGCAACGAATCCTGCAGATGGAACTGTGGTTACCAAAACATTCACCGTTTCTTTATCTTTACCGGTAACTTCTGCGCCAATTCCAGCCTACATGAGACAGGGAATTAATTACGATCCTGCAGATCCAACCAAAGTTGGTCTAGCGTTATATGCTCCAGGAAAAGCGTATGTTCATGTTATCGGAAGTTTTAATAACTGGGCGGTGAACGGAAACTATCTCATGAAAAGAGATACTTCAAACACCAATCTCTACTGGATTGAAATTACAGGTTTAACCCCACAACAGATTTATACCTTCCAGTACCGAACTGCGGACGGAATTAAGGTTGCAGATCCTTATTCTCCATTGGTTTTATCTCCTTACGACGATCCATACATCAACCAGAATGCTGTAGTGTATCCTAATCTTCCCGCTTATCCAACAGGACAAAGTTTTGAAGTTTCGGTGATTCAAACTGCAAAACCTGCTTATCCATGGGTGGTGACGAATTTCGCGAAACCTGCTAAAGAAAACCTGATTGTTTATGAACTTTTGGTAAGAGATTTCACCACACAGCAAACTTGGCAGTCATTGATTGATAAAATTTCGTATTTAAAATCGTTGAAAATCAATGCAGTGGAGTTAATGCCTGTGATGGAATTTGACGGAAACAATTCTTGGGGTTATAACACCGCTTTCCATTATGCGTTGGATAAAGCATACGGAACTCCAGAAAAATTCAAGGAATTCATCGACTTATGTCACCAAAATGGAATTGCAGTTATCTTAGATATCGCATTGAATCACGCGACAGGAAGAAATCCACTGGAAAGAATGTGGATGATCGATCCAGATGGTGACGGTTTCGGAGATCCTGCAGCAGATAATCCTTTTTTCAATCAGGTTGCGAAACATTCATACAGCGTATTTAACGACTTTAACCACTCAAAAGCGGAAACAAAATATTACGTGAACCGTGTTTTGGAGCAGTGGATTAAGGAGTATAAAGTTGATGGTTTCCGTTGGGATTTAACCAAAGGTTTCACGCAAGCTTGTACTGCAGGTGACGATACTTGTACTAACGCTTTTCAAATTGACCGAGTAAATATATTAAGAGGTTATGCAGATTATCAATGGAGTTGGGATCCAACTTCTTACGTCATTTTTGAGCATTTAGGAACAGACTCTGAAGAAGCAGCTTGGGCAAACTACAAAATTGCTGAAGGTAAAGGGGTAATGATGTGGGATAAAGAAACCAATCCTTACAATCAGAATACGATGGGATTTGCTACAAACAGTAACTTCAACAGAGTAAAATATTCAGCCCACGGTTTCACAGAAAGAAGAGCAATGAGTTATGGCGAAAGTCATGATGAAGAGCGAATCATGTACAAGAATATTAATTTTGGTGCACCGGGAGCGAACACTCTTGCAGAAGCACTACAAAGACAAAAATCTTATGGTGCCGTGTTTTTAACGGTTCCTGGTCCGAAAATGATTTGGCAGTTTGCGGAACTAGGATTTGATAAGAGTATTTTTATGTGTACCAATGGAACGGTAAATACTGATAATGATGCAACTCCGGGAGATTGTAAACTTGATCCAAAACCATCCGCTTTCGGACTAAATTATGACACAGATGCGGCAAGAAAATCTGTTTATGACACTTGGGCAAAAATTTTAGAGATAAGACTCTCCAGTCAGGTATTTAACACCAAAACTTTTAACGTTGAATCTGGAAACTTAATGCCTAGAATTTTTATTTGGAACGATGCAAGTACTGAACCTTTGAAAAATGTAGTGATTTTGGCCAACTTTACCACTTCATCACAAAGCATTGTTCCAGACTTTCCGTACACAGGAAACTGGGTAAATTTAATGGATAATTCTGCAGTACCTGTTGCAAGTACAACTGCCCCAATTACCATTGAAGCAGGAGGATTCAGAATTTTTGGAAATGCACCTGCTTTGGCAACCAGCGAAACCGGAAATGTGAAGAATGCAGTGAGTTTAGTGATCACTCAAAATCCGGTTACCAACGGAACTGCAAACATCAGATACACGAATGCAGTCAACGGAACTTTAGCGATTTATGACCTTTCAGGAAAATTGGTGAAGTCTGTGAAAACAGCAAAATCTAATGGCGATGAGGCGGTTTCTATCAACGGATTGAAATCAGGAATGTACTTAATTCAATTGAAATCCGACAAAGGTGTTGCGGTAACAAAAATGGTTGTGAAGTAATTAACTTTTGAATAGATCTAAAACGGCTCGCATATTTGCGGGCCGTTTTTTAATAATGAAAATCTTTCGGAGTGTGTTTGATATAATCCCGTAAAACCTGCATTTGCTGTTTGTTTCCTAATTCGACTAATTTCTGATATTTCTCGGGATTATTTAAATCGAAAATTTTTTGCGAAATTTTGTTGGTTTGAACGACTATTTTTGGAAAGATTGCTGAAACTGAAACTTTCGGGATGCTCAAACGTTCATTAATTTCTTTATCGATTAAAAACCAATTCATGCTTTGATGGAGATTCAGCAACAATTTTCTTTGAAACGGATATTTGTAAATGGTGTTTTCAAGATTTTCATCAAGCAACGCTTTTGCTAAATGGATGGAATCTTCATCACCTTTATTCTGGGTAGAACTCCATAAATACAAATGTTCAACGGCTTGCCGTTTATTTTCGGGTAAAAATTCGGGCGGAATTCCCAAAAGATAACCAATGTATTTCCAAAGATGAAAAACTCCCAATTCTTCCTGTTCTGAAATTTTTACTCCTAATTTTTTCAAACCCTGCATGAATACCAAGCTAAAACCGGTATAAGTCGCAATCATATCCCAAGAATTGATGGGTTCTCCCCAATTTTTATAGTCCCAATTTTCAGTTTTTTCCTTGATTTTTACTCGAGCGTAAGAATGCATCAAGCGAGTTCGTACAATCAATTGATAGGCTTCGGAATTGGTTTTCAGTGCGTTTTCTCGTGTAACGTTTACCCAAAACTCAAGGGTGTCTTTTAATCTTTTTACCGCGCCTTTTTTTAAAGCTCCCGTAAAAATCAAAGGTTTGTTGAGGTAGGCAAAATCGTAACCGCCCATCAAAGTGAAATCGCGTAAAATAATCAATGCATTTGTGCCGCTTCTCATGCAGAATCTTGCACCGATGTTGGCTAAATCTTCATTAAACCAAGCCGGAGTTTCCTGCATTTGTAGAAAAAGTTTTTTCACACTTTCGGGAACATTATCGTCTCCAGAAATTTTTGACCTGGAATATTTTTCAATCAAAGAACTTGCTTCGTGATACGGAAGTTTTAGATAGGTTTCCTTTACGACTTCATCACCTAAATCATCAACTTCATAATAAAGATGGGCATACTTTTTAAATTTTTCAACATCAACCCTGTATTCCGCCCAATCTAAAAGCTGTTTTCCGTTTCCTTTTTCCCAAAAATTTTTGAAATGCTGACTTTGAATAAAAGTAGGTTCTGCAACCATTCTAGTTGATTTTTAATGATAAACAAGTTTTCCGTTTTCAATTCTTGCCGCTTTTGTGTAGGGATGTTGCTGGCTTTTTCCAACTCCGATTGTTGAATATCCTATATTCAAAATTTTTTTTGCGGTTATATTGATAAAATTGAAACAAGTTTTACGCCGAAATCTCCTTTACAAATTCTATTGCAAAAGGGATAGTAGTGGAAATCCTTTTTGGCGGCGGCGAAGCCGCCGCCAAAAAGATTGAAACGTATAGCCCGACCCGAGATGCGGGAAGGTTACACCAACATTCAGTAAGCGTTGGAGAGGGATTTGCCATAAAAAAACCTCCCAATCGGAAGGTTTATATTACTCATTGCTAAATGATTATTGCTAATTATAAAGAAGCAGAGTGTACCAACAAATCAGTCAATTTATTAGAATAACCCATTTCGTTGTCATACCAAGAAACCAATTTCACGAAGTTTGGCGACAACATAATTCCTGCATCCTTATCGAACACGGAAGTTCTCTTTTCACCCACGAAATCTTGAGAAACTACGGCATCTTCAGTGTAACCAAGGATTCCTTTCAATTCTCCTTCAGAAGCAGCTTTCATCGCTTGGCAAATTTCTTCGTAAGAAGTTGGTTTTTCTAATCTCACCGTTAAGTCAACTACAGAAACGTCTGCTGTAGGAACTCGGAAAGACATTCCTGTCAATTTTCCGTTCAAAGAAGGGATTACTTTCCCAACCGCTTTTGCAGCACCTGTTGAAGATGGGATAATGTTGTTCAATGCAGAACGACCACCTCTCCAATCTTTTACTGAAGGTCCATCAACAGTTTTTTGTGTTGCTGTTGTAGCATGAACAGTCGTCATTAAACCTTCCACAATTCCAAAATTATCGTGAACTACTTTTGCCAAAGGAGCAAGACAGTTGGTTGTACAGGAAGCGTTGGAGAAAATTTTAATATCGTCGGTCAATTCTTTGTG
Organism: Candidatus Kaistella beijingensis; assembly: GCF_020084865.1. NCBI lineage: Bacteria > Pseudomonadati > Bacteroidota > Flavobacteriia > Flavobacteriales > Weeksellaceae > Kaistella > Candidatus Kaistella beijingensis. Next base: position 2,688,554 of record NZ_CP071953.1, read on the forward strand.
GTTTACACCCATTACGAACATTGGCGTATCATCTTTTGAAGGAGCAGAAAGAACTACTTTTTTTGCACCTGCGTTGATGTGGGCTTCTGCTGCTTCTTTAGAAAGGAACAAACCTGTAGATTCTACGATATATTCTGCACCTACCTCGTTCCACTTCAAATTATTTGGGTCTTTTTCAGCGGTAACTCTGATTCTTTTTCCGTTAACGATAAGGTCGTTTCCTTCAGTTGAAACTTCCCCTTTGAATTCACCGTGTACAGAATCATATTTCAGCATATACGCCATGTATTCAGCATTGATGAGGTCGTTGATTCCTACTACTTCAATGTTTTCTCTTTCAGTCATTGCTCTGAAAACAAGACGTCCAATTCTACCGAATCCGTTGATTCCTACTTTGATTGTTGACATAATTTTTATTTTAAATTAAATTTTTGGATTACTATTCTTTTTATTTTCTAAAAATTATTCATTCATTTTAATAAATAAATTCTTCAGAAAAAAGTTTTTTTGGTTAAAGCATGATTGATGACGAGAATCTGAAAGCTTCCATCATCCATCATCCATCAATTCTAAATCGCCAAAATCTCTGAAATCTTCAGCAGATTTTGATCAATCTCATTGTGTTTTTTAATGGCTTCCTCAAATGGCGTATAAACCAATTTGTTTGATTTCATTCCTGCCATAACATTGTTTTTTCCTTCCATCAAGCCGATAACAGCGCCATATCCTAACTGACTCGCCAAAACTCTGTCCGCACAACTCGGCGAACCACCACGTTGAATGTGTCCCAAAACCACGACACGAATGTCATAATCAGGGAAACCTGCTTTTGTAGCTTTTGCAATATCATAAATACTTCCTAATTTTTCACCTTCAGCAACTACCACGATGCTTGAAGATTTCCCAGCCTTTTCTGCACGTTCGAAAGTGGCAAAAAGTTCATCAATACTGTCTTTTCGTTCAGGAATTAAAATATCGATCGCACCTGTTGCAATTCCACTGTTTAAGGCGATAAATCCAGCGTCACGTCCCATCACTTCCACGAAAAATACACGGTTGTGCGATGTCGCAGTATCACGAATTTTATCAATGGCTTCCATCGCAGTATTCAAAGCGGTATCGTAACCAATGGTATTATCTGTTCCGAATATATCGTTATCAATCGTTCCCGGAACACCGATTACTTTGATTCCGAATTCTTCGTTAAAAATTTTCGCTCCTGTAAAAGTTCCGTCTCCACCGATGCAAACCAATGCGTCAATTCCTCTTTTTACCAAGTTGTCGTAAGCTTTTTGACGGCCTTCTTTTGTTTTAAATTCAAGTGAACGAGCCGATTTCAAAATCGTTCCACCTTCTGTAATGATGTTTTTTACGGAACGGGGTCCCATTTTGATGAAGTCGTCATTAATTAAACCGTTATAACCTTCACGGATTCCGTAACATTCTATGTTGTAATGATTTGCAGTTCTTACTACCGCTCTCAATGCAGCGTTCATTCCCGGCGCGTCGCCTCCTGAAGTAAATACTGCAATCTTCTTTACTGCGCTTTCTTCCATGTGTAAAAATTTCAGTACAAATTTACGAAAAAGAGGTGAAATAATTAAATGTTTAAAGGGGAAGATTTTTGTTTTGTCAATGTTTATTTTCAGATTTCAATCCATTCTAACTTGTCACTCCTACGGAGCTTCCTCCCACTAATCAAAATTCTCCTACAAACTTTCCCGTTCCACGGAGTTAGATTTTATTACTATTTCTTATTGATTTTAGCATGCTTGTCAAATTTTCAGTAAATGGTGTCATGAATGTAAGAATTCCGAATGATCAGAAACTTATTATTGGCTTCGTAGAAGCCGTAAGTTTGTAGTTAAGCAGAGGGATGTTTTTAGGGAGCTCCGTAGGAGAGACAAGTTAAGTGGTAAATTATTGGTCATATTGTTAGTAAAATTCTTAATTTCGCCAAATGTTGAAAAACAAAACCACACGAACATTTCTAGCGACACTTTTTACAGGGGTCTATCTTTTCGTGGTGTTGTTTTCACAAAATTTTCACAATCACGGAAGTGGTGAAGTTTTCAAGGATTTTCATTTTCAGAAAACGGAAAAAACTTTTTCACAAGGACATTCCATCCATGAGTTTACCGACTGTCTTTCGTGCCACATTTCTCACGAGGGAAAATATTTGATTCCACAGGATTTCAGTTTCAACTTTAACCATTTTTCTGAATTCAAGAAACAGATTTTTGCTTATCAGCAACGGTTTGCAAAGCTTCAGCTTTTCTATTTCCAACTTCGCGGCCCGCCTGCAAATTTCATTTAATTAAAAACATTTTTTAGCGAATTGTAGCGCAAAAGACTTAATTTGAAGTCTTTGCATTTTCGTATTCCATCCATTCAAAAATTTAATTTTAATGAAATTTATTATTCATATCTGTTTGGTCTTTTGCGGACTGACTTTTTTTAACGCACAAAACACATTTAGTATTCAGGGAAAAGTGATTGATTTTCACGACAAAGTTCCCTTAAGCAACACCTCCATAAAAATTGGAAACTACAGCACAACTTCCGACGAAAACGGAAATTTTACCTTTAATAATGTTAATAAAGGAACCTACACTTTAACCGCAAATCATCCCAATTGCGACACTTTTACAGAAAAAATAGAGGTGAATAAGGATTTGGAAATCACCCTAAATCTTGAACATCACATTGCGGATATTGAAACCGTTACCATTCACGGAACGCATAAAAACAATGCTTCCATGATTGTGAAAACATTGGATAAAGAAGCTATTGCAAGAAATTCCACCGCAAACTTGGGAAATATTTTATCGAATATTTCGGGAGTTGGAGCATTAAAAACGGGAAATAATATTGCAAAACCTATTATTCACGGACTTTACGGAAGTCGTGTTCCCATCATCAACAATGGCGTGAAAATGGCGGAACAGGAATGGGGAGTGGAACATGCTCCAAATGTGGACATTAATAATTTTGAACACATCGATGTTATCAAAGGCGCATCTGCATTGAAATACGGAAGCGACGCAATCGGTGGAGTTGTGGTGATGGAACCAGAAGTTTTTCCAAAAAAAGACACTGTAAAAGGTTCGGCAAATTTGTCGGGAATTTCAAATGGTCGTGGAATTGGATTCGATTTACATCTTTTGAAAACTTGGGAAAATGGTTGGGCTGTAAAAACGAATGGCGGTTTCAAGAAATTGGGAGATTTAAAAACACCTCACTACAATCTGATGAACACAGGTCTTGAAGCCAATTCTTTTAATATCACAGTTCAGAAAAATTCTTTTTTGCGGGGAATTTCTTTCGATTACAACGTGACGAATCAGCAAATCGGGATTTATCGCGGTTCGGACATCGGAAATTTGGAGGATTTTTATAAGGCTTTAACAACGGATGTTCCTATTTATCAAAGGGATTTTTCTTATTCGATTGATAATCCTAAACAGGACGTTCAACATCATCTTGCAAAAATTTCTGCTTTTAAAAGGTTTGAAAATTTAGGAAAAATTTCGATGGATTACAGTTTTCAGTACAACCACAGAAAAGAGTTTGATGTGCGCCGTGGTGAATTGTCGCAATTTCCTTCTTTGGATTTGGAATTATTTACCAATCAGTTCAATATCAATGATTTAATTGAAAGGCAATATTGGAATTTAGAAACGGGAATCGATTTGATGTATCAGTATAATTATTCCACTCCCGAAACTCAAGCCAGAAGATTGGTTCCGAATTATAACAAATATTCGGGTGGAATTTATTCCATTTTTAAATATAAAATGACACCGAGACTAAATGCAGAAGCAGGTTTAAGATTCGATGTCACCAAATACGAAGTAAAAAAATGGTACGATTTGAGCACCTGGGAAAATCTGTATGCCGAAAATTTCCCACAGTTTTACGTGAACACAGAAGGAAACCGAGTTTTCACCAATCCGATTTTGAATTACAAAAATCTTTCTTTCAATGCAGGTTTGGAACTTAAACCATCTAATAATTTCGATATAAAATTCAATTATGCGAAGGTGGGACGAACTCCCAATATTGCAGAACTTTTTGCGGACGGACTTCACCATTCTGCCGCCGTAATCGAGGTTGGAAATATGGGAATGAAAAATGAGGACGGTCATCAATTTAATTTGAATATCGATTCGAAACTCGACGTTCTTCAAGGTTTGCAGATTTCGGTAAATCCGTATTTATTTTTAACTAAAAATTTCATCACCGAAGTTCCGACGGGAATTCAAAACACGATTCGTGGCGTTTTTCCTGTATGGAGTTATGAGCAAATTGATGCAAAAATGTACGGATTGGATTTTGACGCGAATTTGAAAATCAACGAAAACTTTATTTATAAAGGCAGATTCTCTTATGTGTACGGACAAGATTTAACCAACAATCAGCCATTAATTCTGATGTTGCCGCCGAATTTTTCCAACATTTTGGAGTTTTCAAAAGCGGAATGGAAGAACTTCTATTTTAAAGTAGAAAATCAAACTTTCTTACATCAAAACAGATTTCCGAAATATAATCCATCGATATCTATTTACGAAAATGGGGTAGAAGTGGAGAAAACTTTAGATTTGTCAACGCCGCCTCCAACTTATTCTTTGTGGGGAATTCAAACGGGAATTGATTTCAGCAAACGTTTTTCCGCAGGTTTGAATGTGACGAATCTTTTCAACAAAAACTATAAAGATTATTTGAACAGAATGCGGTTTTTCTCTTATGAAATGGGCAGGAATTTTATTCTGAACATTAAATATAATTTTTAAGCTGGATGATGGAAGTTGGAAGCTGGAAGATGAAAATTCAATCATCAGGAAGTAACCATTTCAAACAACTTCAAACTATTCAAACTATTTCAAACAATTAATAAAATGAAACATTTAAAATACATCATACTTTTCTTAACCTTAATCCTAACATTTTCCTGTTCAAGAGCGGATGAAGACTTGGACGTTCTTTCACAAGAGGATATTTCAAACATCATTCTGAACGTGAAAGACGATGCAACGGGAATTACGCAAACTTATAATTACACCATAAATTCCGTTACAAATCCTGTCATCAAATTAACGGACGGAAAATCTTACACCGTAAACGCCATTTTCCTCAATGGAAATGAAGACGAAACCGAAAGCATCAAAGCCGCAAAAGATGAACATTTCCTGATTTTCGATTTTCAAGGTTCGCAAATTAATCTGACAAGGATTGATGATGCTTCTTCCACAAGAACAGACGGAAATAGAGTCGGTTTAATGACCAAATGGAATGTGGTAAAAGCCATCAATTCTACATCGCCACAATTGGTTTTGACGGTAAATCACGATGCAGTTTCAGTCAGCGAACAACAGAATGGAACCGCTTTCGGAACTGCAAACGGCGGTGAGACGGATGCAATGGCGATTTTTGGGATTTCGAATTAAATAGATTCCACTTCGTTCGGAATGACTTCCTCCCAATAAAGACCAAGGCGGGAATCGGCGCGGCTTCGCCGCGCCGATTCCCGCCAAAATATAGCGATGAATGTTGTCATTCCGAGCGAAGCGAGGAATCCGATTGATTTTTAGGCTTAATTTACTTTTTCAAATAAAATCAATCTATGCAAAAATTGCCATTGATTTTCATTTAAATAAGTCAAAAAAAATTCCTATTTTTGCAACCTAAAATTTTAATCAATAATGAACGTTACAGCGACAAAACATGATGATGTAAGTGCATTGCTTACAGTGACTTTAGATAAATCAGACTACAAAGACCAAGTTGAAAAACAGCTCATCAATTATGCGAAAAACGCACAGGTTCCAGGTTTCAGAAAAGGAAAAGTGCCATTAAGCATGGTGAGAAAGCAATATGAAGCAGGAATCGCTTTCGAGGAAATCAACAAGCAGGTTTCTGATGCGCTGAACAATTATATCAACGAAAATAATTTGAGATTGGTTGGTCAACCTGTTCCACAACCGGTAGATGATTTCAACCACAATGCAGAGCAACTTTCTGTGGCTTTCGAAGTAGGTTACGAACCAAATTTCACGGTAGATTTGTCAAAATATGAAGCGCCTCACTACAAAGTAGAAGCATCTGACAAAGAAATCGGACAAAGCATCGAAAACATGCAGAAGCGTTTCGCAACTCAGGTTCCACAGGATAAAATTGGGAAAGATTCTCACATCGCTTTAGAAGTGACGCAAATCGTTGAAGAAAATGCGGAAGGTGAACATCATCACGCTCCAAAACAAACCGTTGTGAATGCCGACAAAAAGGAAGCTTTCAAATTGGTAAAAGATTTGGCGATGGATGGAACCGTGAAAGTAACTAAAGCTGATTTGAAAAAAAATGAAGAATTGGCGAAAGAATTAGGTTTCAGCAAAGAGGAAGTTGAGCATCTTCACCACGACGAATTAGAGGTGAAAGTGAAAGATTTCTACGGTTTGGATTTGGCTGAATTAAATCAAGATTTGTTCGACAAAGTGTACGGTGAAGGAACGGTAAAATCTGAAGACGAATTGAAATCTAAAGTAAAATCTGAACTGGATGAATATTTCCAACAGAATGCGGATGTACATTTCGTGAACAAAATTTTGGCTCAAATCAACGAGAAAGAAGAAGTAAAACTACCTGAAACTTTCTTGACGAAATGGTTGATGTTCAGCAACGAAAACATCACCTCTGAAGAACAGGCAAAAGAAATTTTGGAAGCTGAGAAAAACGTGTTGAAATACCAAATCCTTGAAGGAAAATTGATGAACGACAACGAAATCAAGTTGGAATATTCAGACGTTCTTGGACAGGCGGAACAATTGGTGAGAAATCAGTTGGCAATCTACGGAATCCATCATTTAAGCGATGAGGAAATCCAAAAATATGCGGTTGAAATGTTGAAAGACCAAGAACAAGTTCGTCAGATTTCATCTGAAGTTGCTATGGCAAAACTGAAAGACGTAATCCTTGAAAAAGCATCTAAAAAAGAAACCAAAATCTCTCACGACGAGTTCTTGGAAGAATTGAAAAAGTAAGTAATCGCACCGATTTCCCCTCTTTCAGAGGCGTGTCTTCAACCTGTTGAAGATGGGGTGTTTAAAATAGTAAATCCGTTTCAGAAATGAAACGGATTTTTTTATATGAGCAATTCTTGAATTTTTTTGAGCCACACAGGTACATAGTTTCTATGTGACTTGTGGCTTTTATTAATTATTGGTAACTGAAAAACACAATATTTTCATTTTCAGCGAGGTAATTTTCAAGTCTTGTAACTTTATTCGCATCTATGTGCATGTCGAGAATCACCTGAATTTCTCCTTTTTCCTTTTGCAATCCAACTTCATTAACATCTTTTGCAATCTGCCTCAAATCATTAAGAATAGCATCTTTCTCTTCCACAAAATTTTTTGCTTGAATATGGAGTTTCAAAGTCTTATTATGATTTTGGGGCAAGAAATTTTTCGACAAATATTCTGCGGAGTAAATCACGAAAAGTGCAGAACCCAAAAAGGTAAACGCCAGATAAACTTCGCCAAAACCAATCGACATTCCCACCGCAGCTGCAATCCAAATAATTCCTGCCGTCGTTAACCCACGAACACTGAATCCCTGCTTGAAAATAACACCCGCTCCCAAAAAACCAATTCCGCTCACGATATAGGAAGCAATTCTTGTTGGGTCGCCTGTTCCCGAAACTTTGTAAGAAAGGATTGAAAACAAGGTGGAACCCAAACAAATCACGGTAATGGTTTTTAATCCCGCAGATTTGTCCTTCATTTCCCGCTCAAAACCTAAAATAAGTCCTGCAATGGCGGAAAGGATGGCTTTGTAAACATCTAAAAGTTCAAAATGTTCCAAATTTTTTCTTTTAAAGGTAAGGCTTTTTTTAAGAATTAAATTCTTTGTTCCATTCTTCCGCAGCTTCACAAAGAGTGGTGTAGAATTCTTCACCGTATTTTCTGATTAAAGGAGTTTTCAAAAATTTATAAACAGGCACTTTCAATTCCTTTCCCAGAATGCACGCATCTTTGCAGACATCCCACTCATGATAATTCAATGCCGTGAAGGTAGAGTATTCATTCACCCGAATTGGATAAAGGTGACAGGAAATCGGTTTTTGCCAATCTACAGCGCCGTCTTCATACGCTTTTTCGATGCCACATTTGGTGATGCCTCTTTCGTCAAAAATCACATACGCACATTCTTCACCATTCACCATTGGAGTTACAAAATCGCCATCCATCGGATCGACCGTCCAAGTTCCCTGTTCTTCCAAAGCTTTCACTCCTTCAGGACGAAGATAAGGCTTTACCTGGTCAAAAATTTTATCGAGAATTTCGGTTTCATATTTTTCCAAAGGCGCACCAACTTCACCTGCAACGCAACACGCACCTTTGCATTTGCTGAGGTTACACACGAATTCTTCAGAAAAAATATCTTCAGAAATTAATTTATTTTCAATTTGAATCATTTAAATTATTTGAAGTTGTTTTTTATTTTTTGATTTTGTTTGAAATGGCGATTCAAAAAATCAAATTTCTTTTTAATTATGATTAACAATCGGCTCTTATCAATTAAAGAAAAAGTTGGTGAGTTTAAAAATCACCAAACACAGAATAATCGTCCACAAACCGACTTCCCTCATCCAATATTTTGGGAGAAAACGCAGCATTCTACTCAAAATAATCGAAGAAGGAAGCGCAAGTAAAAGCAAATACTCGTAATTTTTTCCCATGTATAAAACAATCGTAATTAATTGTGCAATCGAAAAAACCAACAAAAAGGCATACTTGAATTTGCTTGTCGGACTTTTCTTATTAAAATTTCTAAAGTGATCCATTACCGCATGAATCAACATTAAAGCAACAGGAATTAACCAGGCAAGATTTTGTAAATCCGTCGAAGGTTTAAAATTTCTGAACGGAAAATAAGCAGGATTCCAAGAATTATAATCAAGGAAATAAACAATTCCAAAGTAGGAAATTGCAATGAGAAACGCACCAAAAAATAACCTAAAAATATGCAGCCCTATTCTGTCTGAAGTCCCAATAATATGGAAAACTACGAAAATCGCCATCGGCCAAGTTGTAGGCAAAAAGATGAAATTAATCGCCAAAATTGCTCCCACCAAAATATAAGAATTTTTCCGCACCGACATTTCGGTATTGGTTAAAAGCAACAAAATAATGGAATTGGTAAAAAGCGCGACCGCAATTCCAATGTCTAAATCTCCCGGATAAAATGCGAAAATAAAAGCGGTATACAGAAAAAGCGGAAGATGGGTTTGATAATTCAGCGCAATCGCATTAAAACAAAAATATCCCAAAGCAACACCCGCAAAAGTAATGATGGCGGAAATTACATCTAACCTACTGTAATCCAAAAAGTTAAAGCCAATTACAATTAAAAGAAGCACGCCAATGTAAACAGGAACTGAAAAAATATTGCTTTCTTTTGAAAGTAATCGAAACATTTTTTATAAATTTGTGCAAAGTTAATTTAAAAAAGGAAAATAATGACGTCTTTTTGGCTATTCTTAAGCAGTGTTTTCAAATGGTCTTTCGGATTTTTTGATTTTGCAGGAAATTTCGTGAACTGGATTTTATTCATCGTTGCAACTGTTTTATTCTGCTATTGGTGCTATGTTTTGGTAGTAACTTTAGGTGGTGACAAAGACAAGGAATATTTTTCGCCAACAGAAGGTCATCATCCTTACTACGATCCAAAAATCATGAAAAAAGAAAACTAAATAATTGATCTTTATATTTATTATAAAAGAATCCCTGGAATTTTATTTTCAGGGATTTTTGTTGCGTCATTGCGAGAACGAGGTTCGAAGCAATCCTTCAATCCTATTTTTTTTCTAATGAATCGGAATCACCAATACCGGAATCGGTGACCTTCTCGTAAGTTCCTTGGTTAAACTTCCTACGAAAACATCATACATATTGCTTCTTCCGTGTGAACCCATCACGATGTAGCCTGCATTTTTTTCTTTGGCATATTCCAAAATAATATCTCCTGCAACGCCTTGTTTCAGCATGTGTTCGCAATCTACGTCGTGTGCAATTACTTTTTGTTGAAGATTATTCAAGCGCAAAAATTCTTCTTTAATTTCATTCTGTTCCACTTCCGGGAAATATTGGAAACCCATATCGCCAATCGCAAAACCAATATCTGCAGGTGCAACGTGAATCAGGCAGATTTTTCCGCGGGTTTCTTTCGCAAATTTCAATGCACCTTCCAAAAGTTTGTCGGTCGCATCTGAAAAATCGATGGGTAAAACAATGTTAATCATGACTTTTAATTTTGTTCCTTAAAGTTACAGAATTTTTTCTAAATTAAAAATCGACAGCAGAAAAATCATAAAATAAATTTGAAATAAAGGGATTCCGCTCTTTCAGAGGGGTGACAAAAATTTGATAAATTTTTACACGGGGTGTTTTGTTTATTGAATCCTCAAATCCAAAACTTTCTGTTCTTCAAGATAAGCTTCTAAAATATCGTTTTCAGAAACCTTCCCAACACCTTTCGGGGTTCCCGTAAAAATTAAATCACCCACTCTCAAAGTAAAGTACTGCGAAACAAAAGCGATGATTTTTTCGGGTGAAAACATCATCAACGAAGTGTTTCCGTTTTGCACTTCTTCTTTATTTTTAAGTAAGGTGAAATTCAAATTTTTTAAATCAAAATCTTCTTTTTTGTAAAATTCAGAAATTACAGCAGAACCGTCAAATCCTTTCGCCAATTCCCACGGAAGTCCTTTTTCTTTAAGTTCAGACTGTAAATCTCTCGCAGTGAAATCGATTCCCAAACCAATTTCCTCAAAATATTTGTCGGCATTTTCTTCCTGAATGTACTTTCCGCCTTTTGAAATTTTAAGCACCACTTCCAATTCGTAATGAACATCATTCGAAAATTCAGGAATATAGAAATCGGAACCTTTTTTCAAAACCGCAGTGTCGGGTTTCATAAAGATGACCGGATTTTCAGGAATTTCGTTTCCTAATTCTTTGGCGTGGTCTGCATAATTTCTGCCGATACAGATGATTTTCATGATTGATAAATGATAAATGATAATTGATGAATGATAATTGATGAATGATGATTGGTATTTATCCTAACTATTGAATCCAAATGCAACCATTTGCACCAATTTAGAACTTGGACTTCAACTGAATTCCCGTCAAAACCTTCTTCGTGTAAAGCGGAAAATCAGCATTCTGAATCCATCCAAAATATCCCAAATCTTTTTGGAAAACGTCTTTCACTCGTTGTCCTTTATATTTCCCGAAAGTGAAAATTTCCTTTTCATCTTCGTCAAATGCAATGAATCCTGCCAAATCAGCAAATTTATTGTGAAATGAAAATTCGCTCAAACCTGCAATATCTTTTGGAAGGTCTTCATAATGACCAACTTGCGCATCCAAAACCTCGAAAGTCGCCAAAACATCAGCTTCCGCAGAATGGGCATTTTCCAAAGATTTTCCGCAATAAAAGTTGTAGGCGGCAGTCAAATTTCTCGGTTCCATTTTATGGAAAATCGTTTGTGCATCGACTAATTTGAATTTGCTCAAATCAAAATCAATTCCTGCTCTCAATAATTCTTCCGCCAAAAGTGGCACGTCAAAACGGTTGGAATTGAATCCGCCCAAATCGCTTCCCGAAATCATTTCCATAATTTTTGGGGCAATTTCTTTGAATTTCGGAGCGTCTTTAACGTCTTCATCATAAATTCCATGAACGGCGCTTGATTCTTTTGGGATATACATTTCAGGATTTACCAGCCAAGTTTTGCTTTCACGGGACGAATCGGGATTGACTTTTAAGATGCAGATTTCAACAATTCTATCTTTAGCGACGTTGGTTCCTGTGGTTTCTAAATCGAAGATGCAGAGTGGTTTATGTAATTTTATGTTCATAAAAACTAGGTGCAAATGGTTGCAATTGGTGCAGGGTTTAGTTGGTTTTTAATTTAAACTTCTTTGAAAAATTAAAGAAATCAAAATATAATAAATTATTACTAATGGAATTCCTGTGATTCCGAAAATAACTAATAGTAAAACGGCGCCGATTAGTAAAGCCAATTTCGGGTAATTGTCTTCCAATTTCATGGATTTGAATTTCATGGCAATCATTTTTATGGGAGAAATTAAAAGCCAAGAAGAAATTGTGGTGAAAATAATTAACAATAAAGGATTTTCAAACAAAAACTTGAAGCTTTCCTGTTCCAAAAAAGCATAAAACAATCCAAAAACCAAAATCGTGTTTGAAGGCGTATTCAAACCTTTAAAATAATATTTCTGCTCTTCATCCAAATTGAAAATGGCCAATCTCAAACAGGAAAAAAGCGTGATAAAAAGTCCCAAATATTTTAGTTCAAAAGGAATTCCGATTCCCCAGATTTGATTTCCAAATGGTTCCAACGCTTTATACATCACGATTCCTGGAAGTAATCCGAAACTTACCATATCTGCAAGCGAATCGAGTTGAACGCCCAATTGCGAATTCGACTTCATCGCTCTCGCTACAAATCCATCGAAAAAATCGAGAATTAATGAAAGAATGATGCAAATCGCTGTGACTTTGTAATCTCCTGTAATCAAATGAATTACACCAATACTTCCCGAAAATAGATTCGCCAAGGTAAAAGCGTTCGCCAAATTGTTTTTAATGAAATTCATGGAAGCAAAAGTAGTGAATTTGGATGGATGTTGGTTGTTGGATGCAGGAAGTCTTTTTTTACGAATTGTAAAAAACAAAAACTCAAAACCAATTAGTACCCATTGCAACCTTCAACAATCTGTACCAAAAAAATCGAATGTAATCTAAATGTGAATTTAATGTAAATTTGCAGAATTATTTTTGAAAATTTTTCGATGAAGGAATTGAGGTTTCGGGAAATTACTGCGCTGATTTACAGGTTGTTTTTGGCTTTCTTTTTTTATCAGATTGCACGTTTTCTGTTTTGGATTTTTAATAGGGATTTGATTAAAGTCGAGTCCGTTTCCGATTATTTTAATTTGGCTTATCATGGAACAGCTTTCGACACCACTGCGATTTTTTATGTCAATTCGCTGTTTATTTTATTGAGTTTGATTCCGGTTATCATCAACACGAAACCTTATTATCAGAAATTTCTTTTTTGGTTGTACTTCATCATGAACGGAATTGCATACGGAATGAATTTTGGCGATTTTGTGTATTATAAGTTCTCTCAAGCACGACTCACCAGTGCAGCGATGCACGTCGCACAACACGAAAGCAATTTGGGAAGAATATTTTTTACTTCAATTTTAGAACATCCTTTCGTTATTTTTTGGTTTGGATTTTTGATGTTTTTGTGGGTTTTCCTTTACAAAAAAGTGAAAGTTGAAGAATTTAAACCGAAAAGAGAATGGGTTTATTTTGTTTCATCCATCGTCACTTTATGCATCACCGCTATTTTGGTTGTAGGCGGAATTCGAGGGGATTTCAAACATTCAACACGACCGATAAATTTGGTGGATGCCAATAAATTTGTGAAAAATCCGTTGCAGGCAAATATTGTTTTAAACAGTGTTTTTTCCTTTTTTCGAACCATTGGGACCAACAATTTTGAGGAAGTTCATTTCGTGGAACAAAAGTTTATTGACGAAAATATTCATCCTTACAAACTTTATAAAAGAGAAAACGTAGAACCAAAACCCAATATTGTGATTTTCATTCTTGAAAGTTTTGCGAAAGAATATTCGGGAGCTTTTAACAGAAATACGGAAATTAAAAATTTTGTTTCTTACACCCCATTTTTCGACAGTTTGGCGACACAGAGCTTGATTGCGACCAATGCTTTTGCCAATGGAAGACAGTCCATTCACGGAATGAGTTCTGTTTTGGCGGGAATTCCGAGTTTGAAAGATGCGTTTACAAGTTCGCCTTATTCCAATCAAAAAATCCAGTCGATTGTTTCGGTTTCCAATGAAATGGGTTATGATACCTCATTTTTTCATGGCGCTCCCAATGGTTCCATGGGATTTCAAGGGTTTGGGAATATTTTGGGTTTCAAACATTATTACGGAAAAGATGAATATAATAACGATGCGGATTTCGATGGAATGTGGGCAATTTGGGACGAACCGTTTTTTCAATATTTTGCGAGAACTCTGAATCAGAAGAAATCCCCGTTTATGGCGACGATGTTTTCTGCTTCTTCACACCATCCGTTTAAAGTTCCTGAAAAATACGAGGGAAAATTCAAAAAGGGAACTTTAGAAATTCACGCACCGATTCAGTACACCGATTATTCGATTAAGAAATTCTTTGAAACCGCTAAAAAAATGCCGTGGTATAACAATACGATTTTCGTTTTAGTGGCGGATCACACCAACCAAGTTGCTTATCCTGAATACGAGAAAGCAATCAACCGATTTGCCGTCCCGATTCTTTTCTATTCTCCAAATCCGAAGTATAATTTAAAAGGAGAAATTAACGAACCTGCTCAACAGATGGATATTTATCCCACTTTGGCAGATTTGATGGGTTACAATAAACGGATCAGAAGTTGGGGCAGAAGTTTGGTTTCCGAGGATAAAAATTATATGATTGTGAATTCGGATTCCATCAACGAGCAGTTCATGATTGGGAATTATATCTATCTATTTGATGGAAAAAATGTGACGGGAATCTATGATATCAATGATAAAGGTTTGGAAAAAAACCTCATTAATTCTGTTAAAAATGAAGAAATTGAAAAAGGAATTCTGCGGTGTAAAGCTTGGTATCAAGATTATATGTATCGGGTGATTAACCGGAAGTTGGAGTAATCTAATTAAGCTGTAATAATATATGGCAAGGATAAACAAGGATTTTTTCTAAAAATAATGTTGGTTTTAAGCTATACAAAGGCGCTAACGCTTATTTTTCAGCGAAACAAAGAGAAGTTGCTGTAAATCCAAAGTTCCTTTTTTTGTTCTAAAAAAAGATTTCATTTCGCAAGTCTCCTTATTAATTCTCCATTTTTTAAATCATTCAACAATAAAACTAAACCATTGTTTAATTCCTAAAATTATCGGTGTCTCTTTTGTAAGTTATGATGTGAATAGCAAAAAATTTGCTGTTTAACTTTTTTTAATTACTTTTATCCAACCTAAAAATTAAAGTAATTTTAAAATGAAATCGCCAGCAAAATCTTCAAAAAGATTTGACACAAGGCGATTATATGTCACCCAAAAAAAAATAAAATTTTTGATATGAAAAAAATAGCTTTCGCTTTCGTTGCCTTATTTTTCGCAACACTTTCTTATGCACAAATCGAAGGAAAATGGAAGACCATTGACGACGAAACGGGTAAACCAAAATCAATCGTAGAGATTTATAAAAAATCAGACGGTAAATATTATGGTAAAATTGTTCAACTTCTTATTAAACCTGAACACAATACCTGTGTTGATTGTTCTGATGATAGAAAAAACAAACCCTTAATTGGATTGGAAATTATTAGAGGACTTTCTAAAAATGGGAATGAATTTTCCGGAGGTACCATCGTTAATCCTAAAGGTGGAAAAGAATACGGTTGCAAAATCACCAGAAGTGGAGATAAATTAAATGTAAAAGGTTCATTGAAGAGTCTTTCATTTATTGGGAAAACCCAAACTTGGCATGCGGTAAAATAATTTTCTGAATAAACTTTGAAAAGAGCAACTCGAAAGAGTTGCTTTTTTTATGAGGCATTGGCTAAGAAATTTGTAAAAAAATCTTTACTTTTGTACTCTAATTTTTCAAGGATATGGAATATACTTTTCGTGAAGTGATTTGTCAGGCAATGAGCGAGGAAATGCGCAAAGACGAGTCAATTTATTTAATGGGTGAAGAAGTTGCAGAATATAACGGTGCCTACAAAGCCTCAAAAGGAATGCTCGATGAATTCGGTCCGAAAAGAGTGATTGACACGCCGATTGCGGAACTTGGTTTTACAGGAATTGCGGTAGGTTCGGCGATGAACGGAAACCGGCCGATTGTGGAATTCATGACGTTCAACTTTTCTTTGGTGGGGATTGACCAAATTATCAACAACGCGGCAAAAATCCGTCAGATGAGCGGTGGTCAATGGAACTGCCCAATCGTTTTCCGTGGTCCGACTGGTTCTGCGGGACAATTAGGAGCAACTCACTCACAAGCTTTGGAATCTTGGTACGCCAACTGTCCGGGATTAAAAGTGGTGGTTCCATCAAATCCTTACGACGCTAAAGGACTTTTGAAATCAGCGATTCAAGACAACGATCCAGTAATTTTTATGGAATCTGAGCAAATGTATGGAGACAAAATGGAAATTCCTGAAGAAGAATATTACATCCCACTCGGGAAAGCAGACATCAAGAAAGAAGGAAAAGACGTGACTTTGGTTTCTTTCGGAAAAATCATGAAGTTAGCAATTCAGGCAGCTCAAGATTTGGAAAAAGAAGGGATTTCTGTAGAAGTAATTGATTTAAGAACAGTTCGTCCTTTGGATTACGATACGGTTTTGGCTTCGGTTAGGAAAACCAACAGACTCGTTATTTTAGAAGAAGCTTGGCCATTTGCAAGCGTAGCTTCGGAAATTACGTATATGGTTCAGCAAAAAGCATTCGATTATTTGGATGCGCCAATCAAGAGAATTACAACTCCGGATGCACCTGCGCCGTATTCCGCTGCACTTTTCGCAGAATGGTTCCCGAAATTGGACAAAGTGAAAGAGGAAATCAAAAAAGCACTTTACATCAAAGCATAAATTGTAAAACTCTCGAAAGGGAGTTTTTTTGTTTTAAGACAAAAAAATCTTCTGATAAAATTTTCAGAAATGATTTTTAATTTAAATTTGCACGATTAAATCTTACCTGTAATGGCAGAAATCACAGAAGGCGGTCATCATTTCGATACCAAAAAACTCACCGCAATGGGAGTTTTAGTTTCACTCGGGATTGTTTTTGGAGACATCGGAACGTCGCCGCTTTATGTAATGAAAGCGATAGTAAACGCTTTTAAAGGTGGATCTGCAATGCCTTTCGACGAGTATATTGAAGGCGCACTGTCCTGCATTATTTATACTTTAACTTTTCAGACCACCATAAAATATGTTATCATTGCTTTAAAAGCAGATAACAAAGGTGAAGGTGGAATTCTTTCACTTTATTCTTTAGTGAAAAGATTGAAGAAAAAATGGCTTTATGTCATTGCGATTATTGGTGCATCAACTTTGGTTGCGGACAGTGTGATTACGCCTTCGTTAACAGTAATGTCGGCTGTTGAAGGGTTGAAAATTTTTAGTCCCAATACGCCGGTTGTAGCAATAACGCTCGTGATTTTAGCCATTGTATTTTTTGTTCAGCAATTCGGGACTGCTTCTATTGGTAAATTTTTCGGTCCTGTGATGGTGACGTGGTTTTTGGTTTTAGGAATTTCAGGATCGGTGCATATTTTTGATCATATCGATATTTTAAAGGCATTTAATCCCTATTACGCTTATAATTTGATTACCCATTCGCCGAGTGCAATTATAATCATGGGTGCAGTTTTCCTTTGTACAACAGGGGCGGAAGCACTTTATTCCGATCTTGGTCACTGCGGAAAACAAAATATCCGAGTAAGTTGGGGTTTTGTAAAAGTGATGCTGATTCTTAATTATTTAGGACAAGGAGCTTGGCTTTTGGATAACTATCACAAAGTTGCAGAAGGGGTGAATCCAATATTTGGAATTTTACCGGAATGGGCTGTTTTACCGGGCGTAATTTTAGCAACAGCAGCTGCAATCATTGCGAGTCAATCAGTAATTACCGGAGCTTTCACGATGTTTTCTGAAGCGATGTCTGTTACTTTTTGGCCAAATCAACAGATTGATTATCCGTCAGGAATCAAAGGTCAAATGTACATTCCAAGAGTTAATTGGGGTTTAATGGCGCTTTGTTTTATGGTGGTAATTTATTTTCAGAAATCTGAAGCAATGGAAGCTGCATACGGTTTAACAATTACCGTTACGATGTTGATGACGACAATTTTGCTGTTTTTTTGGTTGCGCAGGACGAAGGCCTACAAATATTTTGCAGTTGGCTTCATCATCGTTTACCTTTCCATTGAACTTGGATTTTTCTACGCCAATGTGATTAAATTTTTCGACGGTGGTTGGTTAACGATGGTTCTCGGCGGATTTATCGCAGTTTGTATGTATGCTTGGTATAACGGAAGATTGATTAAAGCTAAATTCATCAAATTCATTAAACTTGATAAATATGTTCCTGTGATCAAAGAGCTGAAATTGGATGAAACCATTCCAAAATATGCAACCAATCTTGCTTTTCTGAGCCGCGCCAAGAGAGAAGATGAAATTGAAGCCAAAATTATCTATTCCATTTTAAGAAAACAGCCGAAAAGAGCCGATCATTATTTCATCTTAAATATTGTCAATCAGGAAGATCCATACACTTTTAAATACAATGTGGATGAAATTATGCCTGGAACAATTTACCGTGTAAACTTCCTTTTAGGTTTTAAAATTGACCGCAGGATCAACGATTATTTTGACCAAGTTTTAAGCGATTTGATGGAAGAAGATGTGATTCCGTCAAGAAGTCCGCATCCTTCTTTGAGAGCGCACAATGTTCCGCCTGATTTAAAATACGTCATCATTGACAATACTTACATTAACGATACTTTGTTGACGGTGAAAGAAAAACTCACGCTCAACATATATAATTTCGTAAAGTATATCGGAAGTGACGATTTCAAAGCTTGGGGAGTTTCGCCGCACAATGTGGTGGTAGAATCTGCGCCGCTTCTGGATCAGAAAATTGTGACCAAAAAAATTCAGCAGGTAGATTTTAAGCATTATCGTTCCTAAAAATTTTATTCGAAATAGTTTGAATTTGTTTGAAATGGTTTGAAATTGTTTCTCGTTTCCTGCATCCAACACCCATCACCAAACTTCCAACTTTTTTCAATAAATTTGCCTATATTTAATGCAATGGATCCGAAACAGAAAGAACTCAATATTACCACCATAAAGGAAGTTTTAAGGCAATATCTTCAGGAAAAAGGATTTCGGAATACGCCCGAAAGATACACCATCCTTGAAGAAATTTACAATATGGAACACCACTTCAACGTGGATGACCTCTATATTTTGATGATGCAGAAAAAGTATCACGTTTCCAAAGCCACTATTTACAACACTATCGAAATATTCTTGGATGCTGGATTGATCAGAAAACATCAATTTGGCGAAAAAACACTTACTTCTTCTTCTTATGAAAAATCGTATTTTGACAAACAGCACGACCATCTGGTGATTTACAAGAAAGATTCCGACAAGGAAATTGAGGAAATCATCGAATTCTGTGATCCTAGAATTCAGGGAATTAAGGAGGCGATTGAAGCTGCTTTTGGCGTAAATATTGATTCGCACTCACTTTACTTCTACGGAACCAAAAAAGATTAATGCAAAAATTTTTCATTTTACTTCTGTTCTCTACTGTTCAGATTTTTGCTCAAATTAATACGCAGCCGAAAGATGTTTTGGTGAAAGATCCGTATTTCAATGCGCCACAAAATGCGCAGCAAGGTGCAAAAGTGCGTTTAATTCACTCCGATTTTTTTCAGAAAACCCCTGATAAATATAACGGGAATCCATACTTCTCGGGAAATGTGCAGTTCGAGCATCAAGGTTCTCTGCTATCTGCGGATGAGGTAATTTTTTATCAGGAACAAAATTTCGTGAAAGCGATTGGAAACGTAAAACTCCAAAATTCCGACGGTTCTGTGATCACTTCAGGTGAAATGGAATACGACGGAAATACTCAAAAAGGAATCGCAAGAAAAAATGTGGTTCTCACCGATCCAAAACAAACCATCAAAACGGAAACAATGTATTACGACAGAGTTTCCAATAAAGCGTATTTCAACACGGGTGGAACAATTTCCGACGCAACCAACACGATGTACACCAAATCGGCAACGTATGATTTGAACACAAAAATGATCGACTTTACAGGAAATGTGAAAATCAACAATCCTGAATACACCGTTGAAGGAACCAACATCAAACAAAATCAAAATACCAACACTGCAGATTTTTTCGGTCCCACTACGATTACGAACAAAAAGAATCCTTCAAATTACGTTTTTACGGAAAGAGGTTCCTATAACATGAATTCTAAAGAAGTGTATTTGAAGAAAAATTCCCGCATTCATTACAATGGAAAAATTCTCACAGGTGATGATATGTATTTCAACCAAATCACAGGTTTTGGAAAAGCAACAGGAAATGTAACTTTACGAGACCCGAAAGAAAGACGGTATATGAAAGGAGGTTACGGCGAAATCTACGAGAAGAAAGATTCCGCCATGATGACCGAAAAACCTTATGCCGTGAAAATTTTGGAAAAAGATTCCATGTATTTTTCAGCGCAGCGAATTTTGGCTTACCAGAAAATTGATGACAAAGACGCTTTAAAGAAAAAAAGTTTCCTTCGTGCCTATCGAAAAGCGAGAATGTTTAAATCCAACATTCAAGTTCGTGCTGATTCTTTAAGTTTTAATGAAACCGACGGAATTATGCACCTTTTCGGGAAACCAATTGCTTGGAGCGGAGAGAAACAGGTTACAGGAGATAAAATCGAAGCTTATTTCGATACCGAAAAAGAGTTCATCGATTCCTTAAAAGTGATAGGAAATGCTTTCGCCATCAGTAAAGCGGATTCTTTAAGTATGAAAGATGAATTCAATCAGGTGAAAGGAAAACTGATGACGGTTTATTACGACCAAAACGATATCAAACTCGCCAAAGTCATTGGAAATGCACAAGCAATTACTTATGCAGACGACCAAAACGAGAAAACCAAAGAAGTGGAGAGAATCGGTGTTACTCTGTCCACTTGCGGAACCATTGAAGCTGAATTTGAAGATAGAAAAGTTCAGATTATTTCCTGCAACATTGGTGCAAATACCGACATTTATCCCATGAGTAAAATATCGCGCGAGAAAAGATTCTTCCCCGATTTCAATTGGAACACCAAAGACCGACTACGAAAATGGCAAGACATTTTTCTGGAAACTCCCGATTATGAGGAAATAAAATACGAATCCGACGACAAACTTTTCAACGCCGCACAGAAAGCAATCGACGATGCAAAAGCAAAAGAAGAAGCGAAGAAACCGAAACGAGTGCGGAAGTAGTGTTGGTGAGTGGGTGAGCTTGTGAGTTTGTAGGGACAAGTCGTGAAACTTAACGAAGTGGTTCGACGAAGTCAATTGTCCAAAATCCGAAGGATTTTAAATAAAAATAATTTTGATTTGTAAGGAGCCACGAAGTGGCGACATCAACAGCAAAGGGTGAAGCCCTTTGTAAAATAGAACGAGTTTTTTTAAGAGCCACGAAGTGGCGACATCAACAGCAAAGGGTGAAGCCCTTTGTAAAATAGGACGAATTTTTTTAAGAGCCACGAAGTGGCGACATCAACAGCAAAGGGTGAAGCCCTTTGTAAAATAGGACGAATTTTTTTAAGAGCCACGAAGTGGCGACATCAACAGCAAAGGGTGAAGCCCTTTGTAAGGTAGAACGAATTTTTTTAAGAGCCACGAAGTGGCGACATCAACAGCAAAGGGTGAAGCCCTTTGTAAATAGGACGAATTTTTTTAAAAGCCACGAAGTGGCGACAGCAACAGCAAAAGGTGAAGCCCCTTGTAAAATAGAACGAGTTTTTTTAAGAGGCACAAAGTGGCGACATCAACAGCAAAGGGTGAAGCCCCTTGTAAAATAGAACGAATTTTTTTAAGAGCCACGAAGTGGCGACATAAAAAAAATAAAACAATGTTCCCCAAAAATTTAACCATTTATTCATAACGAATCTAACTGCAACCTGCACCAATTGCACCCTGCAGCCATTTACATTAAAAAACAAATGAATTCCGATTTTTTTAAATATCAAGCACAAACCACCCAGTTCGCCGCAGGTTTTGAAGTAGAAAAAGCCGAAGGAAACTACATCTACGGAAACGATGGCAAAAAATACCTCGATTTTGTGGCGGGAGTTTCTGCGAATACTTTGGGACATTCCCACCCAAAAATTGTGGATGCCATAAAAACGCAGGCCGAAAAATACCTTCACGTCATGGTTTACGGCGAATATGCGCAAGAAATGCCTGTAAAACTTTGCAAACTTTTAGCCGAAGCAACTCCTGAACCTTTAGAAGTCACCTATCTTGTAAACAGCGGTGCAGAAGCAATCGACGGAAGTTTAAAACTTGCCAAAAGATATACAGGAAGAGAAGAAATCATTTCCTTTAATAATTCTTATCATGGAAATACACACGGCGCTTTGTCGGTTTCGGGAAATGAATACCATAAACGTGAGTTTCGTCCGCTTTTGCCGATGGTGAACTTTATTGAGTTCAATGACGAAAAGGATTTAGAGCAAATCACGGAGAAAACGGCGTGTGTTATTTTAGAAACCATTCAAGGTGCAGCAGGATTTCTTGTTCCTGAAAATAATTATTTGAAAAAATTGAAAAATCGTTGTGAAGAATTTGGAGCTTTATTGATTCTCGATGAAATTCAGCCCGGATTTGGAAGGACTGGAAAACTTTTTGCCTTCGAACATTACGGAATTGTTCCCGATATTTTGGTGATGGGAAAAGGAATGGGAGGCGGCGTTCCTGTTGGTGCTTTTATGAGTTCTCGAGAAATTATGGGATCACTTTCACATTCCCCGAAATTGGGCCATATCACGACTTTTGGTGGAAATCCTCTGATTGCGGCGGCAAGTTATGCGACTTTGAAGGAGGTTCTTGAAAGCGGTTTGATGAATGAGGTTGATAAAAAAGAAAGGTTGTTTCGAGAACTTTTGGTTCACCCGAAAATTAAAAATATCAACGGACGTGGTTTGATGTTGGCCGCAAATCTTGGTTCGCCTGAATATACCTTGGATGTTGCTAAACGCTGCATGGAAAAAGGTTTGATTGTTTTTTGGCAATTGTACCGAAACGAATATCTAAGAATTTCTCCGCCTTTGACGATTTCGGAAGAAGAAATTAAGAAAGGCTGTGCAATTATTTTGGAGGCTTTGGAGGAATAATTTTATAGGGAATATGCTTTGCGGTGAATTTGTTTCGCAGTGAATTTGAAAATTTTGATAAATTTTTAGTTTTGATGAAAAATTCCCGGTTCCAGCGAAGAGAATTGACCATTCACTTTCCGCAGGAAAAATTCACCGACGAAGTAGAATTGACCATCACTTCAAAATCGTCCCTTCAAAAAACAAACCACCTTTTCTCTCTAGCCCCGATCGCAGCGGAAATCCTTTTTGTTTTTCATTCGGTTTTGGTGATGGCAAAACAAAAAGATTGAAGCGGAGAGCGGGACCGCCTTTCGTAGAAGAAACTACTTTGTTGCTCCTCAATTTTTAAAGTATTTTCGGCGAAATATTTTGTGTATATCAGAAATAAATTTATATATTGCGACACATTAAAAAGTGAGCAATATGGCGAAAACGAAAGTGCAGTATGAGTTCCCAATGCACTGCCAATCAGAGATTTTGTACGAATATATGGCGAGTGCAGAAGGACTTTCGGAGTGGTTTGCGGATGAGGTGGTGGAAAAAGGCGACGATTTTTTCTTCAGTTGGAATAATGGTCCTGCGGAAAAGGCGACGCTGATTCGTTATAAGCCGGAAAGTTTCGTGCGTTTTCGTTGGGAAGAGGATGAAGGAACGAAAAATTTCTTCGAAATGACCATTGTGATTGATGATATTACTGAGGATTTGTCATTGAATATCACTGATTTTTGTGAGCCGGGTGATGAGGAAGAGAATGAATTGTATTGGGAAAATTTGATTGAAAATCTGCAAATTAAGCTCGGAGCAGCCTAGAAAACTTTAAAAACAAATAAACTTGATGGACGAATTTTCGTTCATTATTTTTTTAAACTAAATTCAAAATTATTTTGGAATCTTTTTTTACTTCAGGCGAATTTCAGTCGATAAACAGGGCGTTTTTATTTGGTGACGCGGTGAAGGTTTCTTTTTTTGTCCGCAGTTCAAAACTGATTATGGCGGAAGAATGCTACTTTTTCTTAATGGCGTCCATGCGAAAAATGAGGATGAACATTCCGCTGGATTATACGCTTGATTTTTTTCAGCAACTATTTCAGGAAAATGTGATTGATAAAGGGGTTTCCGATGGAATCATCCAATTTTTGGTGTATCGAAATTCAGATGAAAAGTTACTGTCGAAATCCGATGTTTTTTTTTATTTTGAAGTGAATGAATTGGATGATGTTTTGTCTTTTCAGAGGGATTTTGAAATGGATATGATTAAGGAAATCAATGTGAACAGTAATTTGTTGAGCAATATTCATGTTCATTGTGCGGAAAATATTTATGCGGAAATTTATGCAAAAGAAAATGATTTGGACGATGTGATTTTGCTGAATCCAAACAAAAGAATCGCAAGAAGTATTTTCGGAAACCTGCTTTTCTTGGAAGGAAATGTGATTAAAATTCCTAAAACTACAGAAGGAGCCTACATTTCTCCGTTGATGGAAAATTTTGTGACTTTCGTTCATAAACAAAACCTCGCAGAAATTCAGGAATGCGAAATGATTGGTTTTGAATCACAAAAAGCCGAGGAAATTTTGATGATTTCGGATGAGAAAGGAATTTTTCCGGTGTGTAAAATTAGAAATAAGAGTTTTGGAAAAGAACGTTTTTCTGAAATGATGGAGAAATGGAAAAGGAATTTTGAGTGAATTTCCTTCGGAGTAATTTCAAATTCATTAAACAACTTCTGATTTAGAAAAGTTCACCATTCACCGACGCAGTCCAATTCACTATTCACTTACGGGTGTCTTTAAACTTGGTTCCTGGTTCTTTACAAAAATTGACAAACCCGATAAACAACCTTGAAAGAAAGTCATTGACCGGGTTTTAGTTTTTTTAATTACCCCTAAAACGATATTATTTATCGAATAGTATTTCCTGGAATGCTAAATATTTGTTAAAGTTTTTGATGGAGAAAAACCTCGAATCCCGTGACTCGTAACTCGATCAGTTCATTGACACATCTTGCGGCGCATTGGCCCACAATAAAAACTCTCCGCCAAGATTTTGCATGATGTTTTTCCAAAGACTTTGGTCGCTCGAAGTGGTATAATCTAAATTGTAAACATCTACCACTGTCCACATTTTACGACGGATTTCGCCCTCTAACTGTTGTGCAGCCCAACCGGAATAACCCGAAAAAACTTTGATGTCGTTCACGGAAATTCGTTGCTCAATGATGGCGGAAACTACATTTTCAATGTCTTCTGTCAGATAAAATTCATCGGTGATTTCTGAGTAATTTTCGGTAATCGGTCGTCCTTTGCAGATGAAGAAAATTTTGTCGTTTTCCACAGGTCCGCCTTCGTAAACATCTACTTTAAAGCCGAAAATATCGAGAAGACGCGAACTCATATTGTTGTTCTTCTTATTTAAAATAAGTCCGAAAGCACCGTTCTCATTATGATCAACCACCAAAACAACGGAGCGGGAAAATATGTCGCCCGAAATATCCGGAGTGGAAATTAAAATTTTACCTTTGTAAGAATAATTCATCTGAAATGTGCGGTCAAATAAAAAACCCGTCATTCAAATGTAATAAAAATATTAATGGAAAACCTGCACGACAACCGAAAAGTTTACGAAAAATCCCAACTTCTTGAAAATCAAATCAAAGAAAATCCCATCGAACAATTTCGGGATTGGTTTTTGGATGCGCAGGAAAATCCCAATATTTCAGAAGCCAATGCAATGGCGATTTCAACGCTTGAAAATGACGGCTGTCCGAGAACGAGAATGGTTTTGCTGAAGTCTTATGATTGGAACGGCTTCACGTTCTACACCAATTACGAAAGCCGAAAAGGAAAAGCAATCGAGAACAATCACAAAGCCTGTCTTCATTTTTTTTGGCCGGCTTTGGAAAGACAAATCATCATTAAAGCTGATTTAGAAAAAGTTCCCGAAAATATTAGTGACGGTTATTTTCAATCGCGACCAAAAGGAAGTCAGCTTGGAGCGAGAGTTTCTCCCCAAAGTCAGGTCATTCCGAACAGAGAATTTTTGGAAGAAAAACTAAAAAATTTAGAAAAAGAATTTGAAGGAAGAGAAATTCCACGTCCGCAAAATTGGGGCGGTTATCTCGCAAAACCGTATGAAATCGAATTTTGGCAGGGAAGACCAAACCGTCTTCACGATAGGATTTTGTATGAACTGCAGGAAGATTACGATTGGAAGATTTCCAGATTGGCGCCATGATTGGGCTTGAGGGTTTGAGAGTGGGAGAGTTTGAGAGATTTATTATTTGAGTGATTGAGTATTTTAGTGAAACTCTTATTATTTTTAAAACAAAGTTTAAATAAATAATTTGTCACAACCTGAACCTTAGTTTCAAACTACAGCAACGAATCACGAAACTGGTATCCCGAATCTCACATCTCGATCACAAAAAAAACCCCGCCATTGTGGACTGCCCCCAAAAAGTTAGACACTTTTTAGGGGCATTTTTATTATGGGAGAATCAAAGTATAGTTTAGAATTTAAGGTGAGTTGTGTGGAGAAGATTAAGAAAAATGATCTGTCGATCCACTCTTTGGCACAGGAAGTAGGTTTGGATGCGACGGTTGTTCGCAAATGGAAAAGGTTTTATGATTTGTACGGAATTGAAGGACTGCAACGCAGAAGCAATCGCCGTTATGACGTAAAATTTAAGTTAAGAGTTTTGGAAACGATCAAGGCACAAGACTTATCTCTAAAGCAAGCTGCTGCACGGTTTAATATCGCTGCAGAATCCAGCATCACCAATTGGCGGAGCGCTTACGAAAAAAGTGGTATTTTAGGGTTACAGAATAAACCCAAAGGAAGACCAGCAATTATGAGCGATTACCAACGTAAAAAGAAAAAGTCTGGCAAACCATTGACCAGGGAAGAAGAATTGTTACTGGAAAATGAAAGACTGCGAGCCGAAATCGATTTTCTAAAAAAGTTAGACGCCTTAACTCTCAAAAAGAACAAGCAAAAGCCATCGAAGAGTTAAGGCCTAAATACAATCTGTCCGTATTATTGGATTGTACCGGGATGGCGAGAAGCAGTTTCTATTATCATCAAAACAAGGCTCAAACCGACAAATATTCGGACGTAAAAACAATGATAAAACAGATTTATCATCAACACAAAGGAAGGTTTGGATACCGGCGTATTACTTTGACAATGAGAGATAAAGGAATTATTATCAATCATAAAACAGTATTGAGATTAATGAAATCGCTAGGACTGAAAAGCATTATACGGGTAAAGAAATACAAATCTTACCGTGGAGAACAAGGAAAAATAGCACCCAATATTTTGAAAAGAAATTTCAAAGCCGACCAGCCGAACACGAAGTGGGCAACCGATGTAACGGAATTTAATGTCTCGGGAAATAAGCTCTATTTATCTCCGATAATCGATTTATTCAACGGTGAAATCATCAGCTATAATCTCTCAGAAAGGCCTGTCTTTGCACAGATTACAGATATGCTGAAAAAGGGTTTAAAGAAAATTAAAAATACAGAAAACATCATTTTACATTCAGACCAAGGTTGGCAATATCAAATGAAAGCTTATCAAAATATATTAAAAGAAAAAGGAATTGTTCAAAGTATGTCCCGAAAAGGGAACTGTCTGGACAATGCCATAATCGAAAATTTCTTCGGAACATTGAAGTCTGAAATGTTTTATACCAAAAAGTTTGGTTCTATCGACGAACTCAGGAAAGAAATAAAAGAATACATTGATTATTACAACAACGACAGAATAAGGCTTAATTTAAAAGGAAAGAGCCCGGTACAGTACCGAACTCTTTCCTTTAATAATATTGTTTAATTTTGTCTAAACTTTTGGGTGCAGTCTATTGACGAGGTTTTATTTTCAATATAATCGAGCGATTATTTTTTCTTAGCACCCATAACTGCACCAGCTAAATCAGCACCAGCTTTAAACTTAGCAACTTTTTTAGCAGCAATTTTGATTGGTTTTTTAGTTGCAGGGTTGATTCCTTGTCTTGCAGCTCTTTCAGCAACAGAGAACGTACCGAAACCTACCAAAGAAACTTTTCCGTCTTTTTTCTTCAAAGTAGAAGTTACGTTAGAAATGAAAGATTCAAGTGCAGCTTTTGCAGCAACTTTTGTGATGTTCGCATCTTTTGCGATTGCGTCGATTAATTCAGACTTGTTCATAATATAAATTATTAAGGTTAGTTTTAATGTTAAAGCAAATATAAAACAATTTTGATATTGCGCAAATTTTTTCTGAAAATTTAATCAAAAATTGATAAAAATCTTGAAATTAACAGAAAGTTAAAAATTCACTGCCCTGCATAAAATCAACGTTTCAGAACGCCAAAATCGTGCCAATGCCCTTATTTATCGACATTTATTGTGAAATTGATATGGTAAAGTAAAAATTGTGAATTATTGAATTTCATACAATTTTTTAGATTATTATTGTAAATTCTTATTATATATTGTAGTAACGGCCAATTGCATTCAAGATTTAACTTATTTTTTTGCAAATCATTTTAATTATTTAAAAATAAATTTCTGCGCCGTTTTGATTAAAATAATTAAATTTGCGCCATGTTAATTGAAGTTTTCAAGTCAAAGATTCACAGGGTCCGTGTTACCGAATCAGACCTTAATTATATCGGAAGCATCACCATCGATGAAGACCTTTTGGAAGCTTCAGGAATTTTGGTGGGCGAAAGAGTGTATATTGTCAACGTAAACAACGGTGAACGTTTCGACACTTATGCCATTAAAGGAAAGCGAAAATCGGGCGAGATCTGTTTGAACGGACCCGCTGCAAGACGCGTCCAGAAAGGCGACATCATCATCATTATTTCCTACGCGCAAATGACTCCCGAAGAAGCAAAAACCTTCCAGCCGAAAATTATTTTCCCCGACGAAAAGACCAATCTTCTTACCTAATTGTTGAATTTTGGAAGAGAACAAAAAATCAAATCCTTTAAAAACCTTTCTCACCATCGCGATTTCATTGGCAATTGCAGCATTTTTTATGTGGCTCGCTGTGCGAGGTTTAGAATTTAAAAAAATCGCAGGATATTTCGCGAAAGCCAATTATTTGTGGGTATTTATTGCTGCGGTTTTTGGACTTTTAGCCTATTGGTTTCGTGCGATTCGGTGGAATCTTTTGTTGGAACCACTTGGTTATAAAATTTCAAACTCCAATTCATTATGGACGATTTCTTTCGGTTACTTAATGAATCTCACCATTCCCAGAAGTGGCGAATTAGCTCGTTCTACGGCACTTTTCGGGGTTGAAAAAGTTCCAGTTGAGAAATCTTTCGGAACCATTATCTTGGAAAGAGTGGTGGATTTGGTCTGTATGCTCGGATTTTTGGGATTGACTTTACTATTCAAATACGACGCAATTATTGCCTTCTATAAATACGTCACCGAAGAAAAGGGAAAAACTCCGGAACCACAATCTAACAATAAATTATTTCTTCTATTGGGAGCAGCGGTTGTTTTGGCGATTTTGTTTTTTGCTTTAAGAAAGAAGTTGCAGAAATTTCCACTTTACCAAAAAGTTGTAGATTTCGGAAAGGGAATTTTCCACGGCTTGACATCCATTTTTAAATTAAAACAGAAAGGGAAATTTATTTTGCTTTCGGTTGCGATTTGGGTTTGCTATTATTTGGCGGCATATCTCGTATGTTTCGCACTTCCCGAAACTTCTAATTTCACTATTGCGGATGGGTTTTTCATCATTGTGGTGGGAACTTTGGGGATGATGGTTCCCGCTTCTGGCGGAATCGGAGCTTTTCATTTTGCCTTGAAATTAGGAATTATGGCACTCTTTCTCTCTATGGGAAAAAATCCTGAAGAAGGCGGTGAAATTGGACTTTCCTATGCGTTTATTTCCCACACGATGCAAATGGTTATTATGATTGTGATGGGGATTATCTCGATTCCGATGCTTACAAAAGCGAGAAATGAGTTGGTAAAAAAGAAGGAATTCCAATAAAAATTTTGCCGCAAATTCACTAAAAAATTATTCGTGAATTCGTGGCAAAAATCTTTGTGTGCAGCGTAAAAATCTCTGTGATTTTGTGTTTAAATTATCCAAACGCACGCTTCAACAAACTCTCCACTTTGGGTTCGCGTCCACGGAAATTTTTGTACAGTTCCATCGGATCTTTTGTTCCACCAGAAGAAAGGAGGATTTTGTATTTCGCTGCAATTTCTAGATTGAAAATTCCGTTTTCTTTAAAATATTGAAATGCGTCTGCATCCAAAACTTCCGCCCATTTGTAGGAATAATATCCCGCGGAATAACCACCTTGAAAAATGTGTGAAAAACTTGTACTCATAATGGTTTCAGGATTTTTTGGATAGAGTTGAGTTTTTTCTGTAGTTTGGTCTTCAAACTCCTTTACACTCAAACGCTCCAACGCTCCAACTGCGGAATGATATGCCATATCCAAAATTCCAAATCCCAGTTGTCTTAAAGTTTGGTAACCTTCCATAAAATTTTTGGAATCCGAAATTTTCTGAATTTTTTCATCAGGTAAAACTTCGCCCGTTTCATAATGTTTAGCAAATGTTTTTAAGAATTCGGGTTCGTAACAATAGTTTTCTAAAAATTGTGATGGAAGTTCCACAAAGTCCCATTTCACAGAAGTTCCCGAAAGATTTGGATAAGTCGTATCCGCTAAAATTCCGTGCAGAGCGTGTCCGAATTCGTGGAAAAGCGTGGTCACTTCCTGGAAAGTTAATAAACTCGGCGTGTCGGAAGTAGGTTTAGAAAAATTGCAAACCACCGAAATGTGTGGACGAGAATTTTCGCCGTCTTTCTTGAACTGATTTTTAAAACTGGTCATCCAGGCTCCTGCACGTTTTCCTTTTCGGGGGTGATAATCGACGTATAAAATTGCTTTCAGCTTTTGGCTTTCAGCTTTCGGCGAATTACGTCGGACTTCGGACTTCGGACTTCCTACTTCAAACACTTCATAGGTTTTCACTTCCTCATGATACTTCTGAACATCGTGAACTTCCACAAACTCCAATCCGAAAAGTTGTCGAGCCAATCCGAAAACCGCTTCCTGAACTTTTTCTAAAGGAAAATAAGGTTTCAGTTCTTCATCATCGATATCGAATTTTTGCTTCCGTAGTTTTTCGGCGTAAAAAGCGTGGTCGTAGCTTTGCATCTCATCAATTCCATCGGATTTTGCTAAAGTTTTCAATTCTTCGATTTCCTTTTGTGCATAAGGTTTTGCCTTCACTAAAAGTTCATTCAAAAACGCTTGAACTTTATCGGGAGATTTTGCCATTCGTTCTTCCAAAACATAGTCTGCAAAGGATTTGTAGCCAAGAATTTGGGCTTTTTCCTGCTTTAGTTTGATAATCTCTTTAATCAAATTCTGATTGTCGAATTCATTCTTTTGAAATCCTTTTTTTCCGTTGGCTAAAGCAAGTTCCTTCCTCAACTCCCGATTTTCTGCATAAGTCATGAACGGAATGTAACTTGGGTATTGCAAAGTCACCACAAAACCTTCGAGATTCCTTTGCTTGGCTTCTTCACGGTATTGTTGCAGAATCGGTTCGGGAATTCCTGCCAAATCTTTTTCGTCTTTAATATGTTTGAAATAATTGTTCGTTTCCGCCAATACATTTTGACCAAACTGTAACGATTTTTTTGAAAGTTCGATGCTGATATTTTTGAATTTCTCTTTATCGGAATCGTTTAAAAGTGCTCCGCTTCTCACAAAACCTTTGTAAGTTTCATTCAAAAGCATCTGCTGTTCTTCGTTTAAATTTAAACCACCCCGATCTCGCCTTTGGCTCGACCACTCCTCCAAAGGAGGGGAATTCTGTTCATCAAAAACTTTTTTAATCTTTTTGAAAAGTTTTCCGTTTTGAGAGATCTTCGCTGAAAATTCTGTTAAAAGTGGCGAAACTTCCTGCGCAATTTTCTGGATTTCATCATTCGTCTCCGCAGAATTTAAATTGAAGAAAATGTTAGAAACCACATCCAATTTTTCGCCCGAATAAGCGAGTGCTTCAATCACGTTTTCAAAAGTGGGTTCATCTTGATTTTCAACTATATCGTTGATTTCCTTTTCAGAAATTTTGATGAGTTCTTGAAAGGCGGGAAGATAATGTTTTTCCTTAATCTCGTTGAAAGGTGCGGTATGATGAGGAGTTTTGAAATTTTCTAAAAGTGGGTTTTGCATAATTGTTTTTTAGTTGAACAAATTTAGTAATCTTTCAAGTAATTTTTATAATCTTGAGATGCAGGTGCAGGTTGTCAGGAAATTGTGGAATTGGTTCCGAACCAAAGACAGAAAACTAAAATGGATTTCAAAAGACCTTTTGAAGACACTTCTTATTCCGAAGTAATTCTGACTCCTGAAGGAAACGGAACAAAAGTAACTTGGACCCTCGATTCCGAATTGGAAAGGCCGATGAACTTGATGCGTTTTTTCATGGACGGAGCGATGGATAAATCTTATGGAGAAGGTCTGGCAAAACTGAAGGAAATTTCCGAAAAGTAAATATTCCCTTTCTTTAAAGAGCAGATTTCGAATCTGTTAGAAAGACGGTAGTTAAAAATTAAAAGTCCTTTCATCATATTAGATTGAAGGGATTTTTCTTTTACAAACATTAAAAAAAGTTAAAAAATGCCATGTTTGAAAACGACGTAAAATAATTACCTTAAATTTGCCTTTGATTTTGGCAAAAAAGTTTGAAATCGCTTAACAGAAAAAATATTTAATGAAAAAAATTACCGCAATTGCGCTTATTTCGATAGCACTTGTTTCGTGCAAAAAAGAAACTAAAACCATCACCAAAGTTGACCCAGCTACAGGAAAAACCATTACCGTGGAAGTTCCTGCAGATTCTGTAAAAGCGGAAATTGCAAACGCTGTAACTCCTGCAATTAAAGATTCCTTAGGAGTTTATACCCAGACTTTCAAACTGGAAAAAGGAAAGTCTTACCCATTGAAAACCGTTCAAAAAGACGTTCAAACCATGACCGCCCCAAACGGACAATCACAAGGCGGAACAAGCGAAACGACCGATGAAATGTCGTTTTTTGTGAATAATTTTGATAAGGGAGTTTACGACATTACCATTAATTTGTTGGGAAAAAGAAATTCACAAACTGCAAACGGGAAAACCATCGCAGTCGACACCAAAGCGGCTGAACCGAAAGAAGAACAGTTGAAAATGATGTGGAAAGTCAACAAGGCTTTGGTTGGAAATAAATTAAGTATGAAAATGGATGAGAAAGGAAAAGTTCTTTCCATCATAGGTTTTGAGCCGATTTATACGAAGGTTTCCGGTTCTGTTGCAGGTGTAATTAAAGAAGCCAATCAGAAAGCAGCGTTCGCAAAAAGTTTTAAAGAAAGTTTTAATGAAAAAGTTTTGAAGGAGCAGTTCACCAAAAATTTAGTTTTACTTCCTGAGAAAGGAGCTAAAGTAGGAGGGAAGTGGACAGAATCTGAAAACGCAACTCCCGATGGAAAAATAAAATTGACCACAACCTACGTCTTGAAAAGCGTTGGAAACGGTGTTGCCGAAATCTCTGTTTCAGGCGGAATCCCAAAGAAATCGGATAAGGCAACTCAACAAGGAGTGACACGAACAATGTCTTCTGAACTTTCACAAAACGGGAAAATCTTGCTCGACCAAAATACAGGTTGGGTTAAAAACCAAACCATTTCTGTGAAAACGGCACAAACAGAAACACTTTCCGACGGAAAACAAACACAATCGATGAAAAGTGTTTCTAACTCAACGGTTACGGTGAATCCTTAATCAATTAAGAATTAACAATGAATCATAAATAATGACTTTGTTACAAATTATTCATTGTTAATTTTTCATTTTTAATTACGAAGATGAAATATATTTTAGAATTAATCCTCGCAACAATCATTATTTTTTTTCTTTGGAATATTCTGAAGCGCTTATTTTTTTCAGCATTTTACAAGTTTCCAAAACCGCAGAATAATGAAAATGTAACGACCCAAAAAACAAAGAAAAATTTAGATTCCAAACTAAATTGGGATGCAGAGACAGTAGATTATGAGGAAGTTAAAGACGAAAAAACTTCCGAAAGATAATATAAATGGGAAAACAATTTTAGTTTCCAATTATTAAAATGTTTCTTTGATTATCTTTGTGAAATTCAATTTTGAATCTTATACATTAAACCTGTTTAATTCGATGAACAGGTTTCTTTAAATAAAAAATATGGTAAAAAATAAAAAACTAATTTTCATTATCGCCAGTTTGGTTCTGTTCATGATTTTGGCTTTGGTTTATGCAAATCCAGTTTTGACAGGAAAACAACTTTTCCAACACGACATCGTGCAATACAAAGGTGGCGCAAAAGAACTTTTGGATTACCGTGCTCAAAATGGCCTGGAAACGTATTGGAGCGACTCCATGTTTGGCGGAATGCCGACTTATCAAATGGGAGCACAATTCCGTGGAGATATTGTGAAAAGTATTGATGGAGTTTTGAACTTTTTGCCAAAACCCGCGAATTATATTTTTCTCCTTTTTTCAGGTTTTTTTCTTCTCGGTTTGGTTGCGGTTCGTAACTGGAAATATGCGCTTTTAGGGGCGACTTTTTTCGGACTTTCAACTTATTTCTACATCGCGCTTGCTGCAGGTCACAACGGGAAAATTCATACTGTTGCTTATTTTGCGCCACTTTTGGCGGGAATTCTTTTGGTTTATATTCGAAAGAAATATATTCTCGGATTCATTGTCACGGCTTTATTCATGGGCCTTCAGGTTGCGGCAAATCACCCGCAAATGACGTATTATTTGTTCATCGCACTCGGATTTTTATTCGTTTCTGAATTGATTCGTGCGTTTCAACATAAAATTTCTTGGAAACATTTCGGGATTTCAAACGGGATTTTGGCTTTGGCGATGCTTCTCGGAGTGGGGATGAACTCCCAAAGAATCATGGCAAATTCGGAATATGTTACTGAAACCGTTCGCGGAAAACAAATTCTTAATAACGACAGACATTCTTCCGACGAATCGGGAATGGATAAAGAATCGATGCTGATGTGGAGCTACGGAAAAATGGAAACCTTAAACCTTTTCATTCCACGATTAATGGGCGGTTCAAGCAATGAAGAAGGCTCTGATAAAATGATGGCGAGAGTTCAGGAAATGGTTCAGGAAAACGTTACTTCACAATCTGAAATGGATCGAATCTCAAAAGGTTTTTCGTCGCTCACTTATTGGGGAGAACAACCTGGAACTTCTGGACCAGCTTATCAAGGAGCGGTGGTTTGTTTCTTGGCAATTCTCGGATTTTTCTTTGCTTGGAAAAAGTACCGGTATTGGATTTTGGGAGCTTCGATTCTCACCATATTTTTAGCGTGGGGAAGTAATTTCATGGCGCTTTCGGATTTCTTCATCGATTTTGTTCCGTTTTACAATAAGTTCCGTGCGCCGAGTTCGATTTTGGTCGTGGTAGAATTGTTGTTCCCATTAGTTGCAATGATCGGGCTTTATCGGTTTTTTAACTCCAATGAAAAGACGGAAACCACTTCGGAAAATATTCTAACAGAAGAATATAAAACCAAAATCTTGAAGTATGTTTCAGCTTCGGTTTTAGGAATAATTCTGCTTCTTTTGGTATTCGGAAAATCAATTTTAGGTTTCCACACCGATTCTGAAAAAACGTATCTTCCGCCATATCTTCTTGATTTTTTGGTGGATGAAAGATTCAAAATGTTCAGAATTGATGCCATTAAAGCAATTATTTACGTAGCGATTACAGCAGGAGTTTTATTTTTAAGTTTAAAGAAAAAATTAAGTCAGAATATTGCGATTATCGTCATTGGTTTGGTAAGTCTTTTCGATTTGTGGAGCGTGAATAAACGATATTTAAACAACGATAATTTCGTGGATAAAGCTTTTGCAGAAAATCCCTTCCAAACAGAAAATTCAGATTTGCTGATGCAGAAAGTAGGAGAGAACTCAAATCTTCAATCACTTTTAGCGAATGCGAAAATCAACCAAACTTTAGAAACCATCGCAGAAAAAGACAAAACCCATTACCGAATCTACAACCAAACTTTGGGAACTTTCAGCGAAACGAATACGTCTTATTTCAAATCCTCAATCGGTGGTTATCATGCGGTGAAATTGAGGAGATATGATGACTTAATCAACGAATATTTCAGTAAAATGGACACGGTAAAAATTCCGAAAATACTGAATATGCTGAATACCAAATACATGATTTTTGGAAATGCGGAAAAACCTGATGCCGTGGTAAATCCCAACGCAAACGGAAATGCGTGGTTTGTTTCAAACGTGAAATTTGTAGAAAATCCAAATGAAGAAATCAAACAAATCGGCGAAATCGATTCAAAAGAAGTTGCCATCATTTCGAAAGACGACCAAAAATATTTTGAGGGAAAGCAATTGGCTGCAGATTCTACTGCAGTTTTAAATCTGACAAAATATCAACCGAACGAATTGGAATTCAAAACCCAATCAAAAACCCCGCAATTGGCAGTTTTCTCGGAAATTTATTATCCGAAAGGTTGGAAAATGTTGATTGACGGCAATGAAGTTCCCTACATCAAAGCCAATTATTTGCTGAGAGCGGTTCACGTTCCTGCAGGAAATCACATGGTGAAAATGGTTTTCGAACCTGCCGTAATCGCCAAAGGAAAACTGATTTCCATGATTGCGTTTGGATTGTTTTTGCTGTTGAGTTTGGGTGGAATTTATTGGTTGTACAAGAATCGAAACAATCAAACTGCGTAAACTCTGCAACCATTTACACCAATTGCACCCATTTGAATGAAACAAAAAAGAATTTTAATCATCACCTATTATTGGCCGCCTTCGGGTGGACCAGGGGTTCAGCGTTGGTTGAAATTCGTCAAATATCTTCCCGAATTCGGATGGAAACCCACTATTTTCATTCCCGAAAATCCAAGTTATCCGATTGTTGATGAATCCTTAGAAAAAGAAGTTTCAAAAGATTTAGAAATCATCAAAACCAAAATTTGGGAACCCTATCAAATCGCAGAATTTTTCGGTAAAGACAATAAAAAATTTAAGGCGGGACAATTCGATGTCGGGAAAAATCAGTCATGGAAATCCAAACTTTCGATTTGGGTGCGCGGAAATTTTTTCATTCCAGATGCAAGAGTTTTTTGGGTGAAACCTTCAGTGGAATTTTTAAAAAAATATTTAAAGGAAAATCATTTCGATGCCTTTGTCACAACAGGACCGCCACATTCTTTACATTTGATTGGTTTAGAATTAAAAAAGGAATTTCCTAATTTAAAATGGATTGCCGATTTCCGCGATCCTTGGACAGAAATTTCCTACTACAAGCATTTGAAACTCACCAAATCTTCCGATAAAAAACACAGGAATTTAGAAGCGCAGGTTTTCAAAACAGCCGACATCACTTTAGCCACAAGTTTCACTGATGCGGAAAATTTTCGAAAAAAAGGAGCCAATTCATTTTGTGTCACGAATGGTTTTGATGAAGATGCTTCGACTCCGCTCAGCATGACAACGCAAAACCCTCAAACGCTCAAACGCTCAAACACTCAAACAAAGTTCACGCTAAGCTACATCGGTGTTTTAGAACAATTGAGGAATCCTGAAATATTGTGGAACGTTTTGGGTGAATTGATTAAGGAAAATAAAAATTTTAAAGACGATTTCGAATTAAAGTTTGTTGGAAGAATTGATGACAAGATTTTAGAGAAAATCGAAAATTCTGAATTAAAAAACTCGGTTAAAAACTTAGGTTATCTTTCACATTCAGCAGCCAATGCCGAAATGCGAAATTCGGATTTGCTTTTAATCACGAACTTTCCGAACGAAACTTCAAAAGGAATTATTCCCGGCAAAATTTTCGAATACCTTCAGACAGGAAATCAGATTCTCTCTTTCGGTCCAAAAGACGGCGATGTAAAAAAAATCCTCGAGGAAACCAATGCTGGAAAACACTTTTCTTATGATGATTCTGAACCTTTGAAATCATTTATTCTCGAAAAATATCAAGATTGGAACAACGGAAATCTATCTTCCCAAACCAAAAATATAGATCAATTCTCTAGAAAAAATCTCACCAAAAAATTGTCGGAAATTTTATAGACCTAAAAAAAATCAGGGAAATTTTCCCTGATTTTATCTTTATACTAAACCTGCCGAAAGCTAAAAGCTGATCGCCGAAAGCCATTTAGAGCCAACCCTGCTCCTTCATCCAATCATCATTGTAAATTTTCCCCACATACCTCGAACCGTGATCGTGCAATAAAACCACAACCACATCATCTTTCGTGAACTGATCCTTCATTTGAACCAACGCAGAAATCGCACTTCCCGCAGAATATCCACAGAAAATTCCTTCCTCTTTAGCCAATTTTCTAGCGTAAACCGCACCATCTTTGTCCGTCACTTTTTCGAAATGATCAATCACCGACATGTCGTAATTTTCAGGGATAATGTCTTCACCAATTCCTTCCGTAATGTACGTATATGCATGATCGTAATGGATTTCTCCCGTTTCGTGGTATTCCTTTAAAATCGAACCAAAAGTATCCACACCGATTACTTTAATGTTCTCGTTTTTCTCCTTCAAAAATTTCCCAACTCCGCAAATTGTTCCTCCTGTTCCTGCTCCAACCAAAAAGTGCGTGATTTTTCCATCCGTTTGTTCCCAGATTTCCGGAGCAGTAGATTCATAGTGTGCTTCTCGGTTCGACAAGTTATCGTACTGATTTACGTACCATCCATTTTCCGTTTCCGTCGCCAAACGCTTTGAAACTGAGTAATATGAACGAGGATCCGTCGGTTTTACATCGGTCGGACAAACAATTACTTCTGCACCCACTGCACGCAAAATATCACATTTTTCCTTCGACTGTTTCGAGTTCGTCACGAAAATACATTTGTAACCTTTCACAATCGCCGCCAAAGCAAGTCCCATTCCCGTATTTCCAGAAGTTCCTTCAATAATGGTTCCGCCGGGTTTCAAGCGACCGTCTTTTTCAGCGTCCTCTATCATTTTCAGCGCCATTCTGTCTTTCACCGAATTTCCGGGATTGAAGGTTTCCACTTTCGCCAAAACCAAAGCTGGGAAATCTTCGCCCAATACTTTGTTCAATTTCACAAGTGGCGTATTTCCGATGGTTTCAAGGATATTTTCTGCGTATTTCATTGTCAATTTTTAAAGCAGCAAAAGTACGGATTCTTTGGCAATTTGTACCCGCTGTCCGCTATATCTTTTTTGCCACTCGTTCCTCGCTGCAAAAAAGGATGCCGCTTCCATCGGGGCTAGAAGTTAAGGAATTTTGTCTTTCGAAGGGAATTGTTGTGCGCAGAAAAAACCTGTGTTTTTTGGACAGATCACGATCTGTCCCTACAAGAATCGCAATAATGCAACAATCTGCAACCTGCACCAATTGCACCATGCACCAAAATTTAATTATACTTAATCGCCTTCACCGGAGAAATCTTGCTGATCAGATAACTTGGCAAAATCAGTGCGACAGCAGAAACGATGAGGATTCCAATAGAAATGGCGAGAATATAAAGAGGATTCAAATCTACGGGAACTACACTCAAATAGTAATTCTCGGGATTTAATTTGATGATCCCGAAATATTTTTGAATCAGCAGGAATCCAATTCCGATCAGATTTCCGAAAACCAATCCCGGAATCATGATCAGCAAAGTGTAATTGATGAAAATGGTTCGGATTTGTCCGTTACTTGCGCCCAAAGTTTTCAGCATTCCGATGGAATTGGTTCGCTCGATAATCAAAATCAGCAAAACCATCACAATATTGATAATTACCACAACAAGCATAATGATGATGATCAACGCAATATTGGTGTCGAATATCGCAATGAAATCCATGATTTGCGGATATTGATCAGTTGCTTTTACGGTATAATTTTTATAGCCCACCAATTTGTCCACAAGTGGTGCATCTTCATCAATGTCATTAATATTTTTTAGAAAAACATCGATTCCGCCTATTTCCTTTCCTTGAAAACCCTGTATTTTTCTAGCATGATTGATTCCGCCGATGACGAAAAGTTCGTCAATCATTTTGATATCTGTTTTGTAAATTCCAACAACCTGAAATTTTCTATAGAGCGGACTTTGGTTTTCTTTGGAAAAAATGGCGACAATGCTGTCTTTCACATTCAAATGAAGATCAGACGCTAACTTTTGCGAAATGGCAATTCCGTAGTTGAAAACACCTTCTTTTACTATTGGAGTTTTACCTTCAATCAAAAATTTTTTAAACCTTTCATGGTCAAAATCGGGGCCAATTCCTTTAAAGATAATTCCGGCAAAATTATGTTCGTTACGCAGAATTCCACTTACGGAAACGTATTTCTGCATATTTGCCACATCGGGTAATTCCTTGATTTTTTGAATTTGAAGTCCTTCCGTACTTAAAGGTGAGGAGTTATAAGAATTGTTCGACTGTTTGGATTTAATGGAAATATGTCCCGAAAAATCCGCCATTCGCTCTTTAATCGCCCGTTTCGAACCCAATCCTGTAGAAACCGTAATTAAAGAAACAATCACTCCTAAAGCTACGGAAAGCCGACCAATAAAGACAATAATCCGTGAAAGATTATTTTTGTTATCTTTGGAAAAAGCAATTTTTTTAGAAAAATATAACGGAAACTTCAAGCGGATGAATTTAGCCCTCAAAATTAAAGATTTATTTCTGATTGTCCTCATTTATTTCGGTTTTTGCCAACCAAATTTTGCACAAAACATCGATAAAAACTGTTTTAAAACAGGAGCAGATCGCCCTGAATTGTATCTTCCCTTTCTTGAAAACAAAACCATCGCGGTTGTCACCAATCAAACCGGATTGCTGAAAGACAAAACATTTCTGGTGGATTTTTTGGTGAAAAAAAATATTAAAATCAAAACGATTTTCGCTCCTGAACACGGTTTTCGTGGCGATGCAGATGCAGGTGAACACGTGAAAAACGGAGTGGATTCTAAAACCGGAATTCCGATTGTTTCCCTTTATGGAAGTAATAAAAAGCCAACTTCCGAACAATTAAAAGGAATTGATTTGGTTTTGTTTGATATTCAAGATGTTGGAGTTCGGTTTTACACCTATATTTCGACTTTGACTTATGTAATGGAAGCCGGAGCGGAAAATAACGTGGAAGTCATCGTTCTGGACCGACCAAATCCACACGACGGTTATATTGACGGTCCGGTTTTGAAAGACCAATGGAAAAGTTTCGTGGGAATGCACAACGTTCCAATAGTTTACGGTTTGACGATTGGTGAATACGGAAAAATGGTGAATGGCGAAAAGTGGCTGAAGAACGGAGTACAAGCAAAATATACCTTGATTCCGATGCAGGGATATCACAAAAAACAACGTTACGAAATTTCCGATAAACCGTCGCCGAACTTGCCGAATGATAAGTCGATCAACCTTTATCCGAGTTTGTGTTTTTTTGAGGGAACTCAAGTTTCTGTTGGAAGGGGAACCACTTTACCTTTTCAGATTTATGGTTCGCCCTGGACGAAAAACTTGCCCTATCAATTTACGCCAAAACCAACTTCCGGAGCGAAAGATCCTTTCTTAAATGGAAAACTTTGCTTCGGAGAAAATCTTTCAACTTATTTACATGATTTGAGGGAACTTAATTTAGATTGGCTATTAAATGCATATAAAAACTACAAAAATTCGCAACAGGATTTCTTCCTGAAAAATTTATTCTTCGATAAATTGGCTGGAACCGATGAGTTGAGGAAACAAATCATTGCGGGAAAATCTGAGAATGAAATTAAAGAATCGTGGAAAAGCGATTTGGAGAAATTTCAGAAAATTCGTGCGAAATATGTGGTTTATGAGGATTGAGTTGAGGTGATTTGCCTTCGCAGTGAATTTCTTTCAGAATGAATTTCTTTCAGAGTGAATTTCTTTCGCAGTGAATTTCTTTCAGAGTGAATTTCTTTCAGAGTGAATTTCTTTCAGAGTGAATTTCAAATTCATTAAATGTCTTTGAATTGCTAAAAATTCACCATTCCTGCGAAGAAAATTCACCGTTCACCGACGCAGTCGAATTGACAGCGAAGCTTGGTCACTTAAAAAGACGCCTTCACCTGCATCGAACCAATATGAATCGTTCTTTCGCCAGAATTCCTACCTTCATAATTCACATTCAATTGAATCAACGAACTGATCGCCTGTTGAAAGAAAACGCTCCAAACCTGGTTTTTGCCCGGCTTTAATCCGTCCAACATTTGATTTCCGACCAAAGAAAAATTGTTCCCTGTGAAATTATTGTTGATGAACGAGAAACTTCCGCGAACTGAGGTTCTCTTTCTGTCCCACTGCAAACTTCCCGTTAAATCGAAGGTTTTCAAAAATTCTTCTCCGTCTGTTCTTTTCTTTTGCCTTAATGCAGAAGATAACTCAGCTTGGATGGTTTCCGTCAATTTATAAGTCGCTTTCGGCTTCGTTTCAAAATTATTTAAAAGATAATCTCTCGTCTTGAAAAGTTGCGACGAATTGGAAATATGATGAACTGAATTTTCCCAATCCAACCTGAAATCTTTATTGAACCAATATCCGATGTTTAGAAAATTTGAAGTTTGCG
Organism: Candidatus Kaistella beijingensis; assembly: GCF_020084865.1. Classification (NCBI taxonomy): domain Bacteria; kingdom Pseudomonadati; phylum Bacteroidota; class Flavobacteriia; order Flavobacteriales; family Weeksellaceae; genus Kaistella; species Candidatus Kaistella beijingensis. The sequence continues at coordinate 2,731,262 of NZ_CP071953.1, forward strand.
AACGTTCTTCATTACTAAAGTTGGCATTAATCAAATTGTCATTTTTAATGAAACGGTAACTTCCGTTCCAACCCGATTTGTCGGTAGGATTGAATTGCGCCGAAGCCAAAATATTTTGATTTTTCAGGATTTGGTCTTCATTTTTCTCGAATGGATTCAAAACCAAAACTTTTTCTTTTTTGTAGAAAGAATTTTGCGAATTCAAAGAAATATTTAAGTTCCAACGCTTTAAAAATTTATTTTCAGAATTGAAAACCACCGATGGATTCACAAACAAAGCCAACTGCATTTTATTTTTATTGGAAGGAATATAATTCACCGTGTTCGTGTAAACTCTGATGTACTGCGCCAAATCGGCATATTCCGCAATTTCAAATTCGTCGAGTTGTTGAATTCCGTCGCCGTTGTAGTCGGTCCATTTGTAAATTCCCTGTCCGTCGGTAACTTTGATGTATTGAAATTCCCGTTGTGCTTCCTGCCCGTTTCCGAGTTCGTAAAATGCCTGCAAACGCATTCCGTTTCTGAAAAGTTGCTGATTGTATAAAATATTTCCCACCACAAAATCCTGATTGAACTTGTTGGCAAAATTTTGTTCTTGATAAAAGAGTTTTCGATAATGAATCAACGCATTCAATGTGGTTTTTTCGGTTTTGATGATTTGACTTTCCGCCATTAAACCCAAAATTTGGTTCATGTTTTCCAGAGAATTGTTTCGCACGGAATCATTATCACGGAAATACATTTTAGTTAAAAGTTTTGTTCGTGCCGAATCACCGATTTTTTTCTGTACAAAAATTTCTTTCCAGCTGTAACTTGAAACGTCGAGCTGATTGGTTTGATTGAAGTTTTTCAGGTTGTGTTCCACACTTCCGCCGATTGCCCAACTTCCTTTTTCGCCGATTCTTTCAGCGATAATTCCGCCACGAACGAATTTGGTGTTTTGCAAAGTTGCTTTGGTGTCGAGGTAGGAGAAATTTCCTTTGGTGTTGAATTTCCCTTTTATCCAACCAAAATCCAAATCGTTTTTAATTCCTTTATAGGAATCTTTTTCGTCCAAATAATTGATTCGGTAGTTTAAAAATGAAAGATTTTTCCATTGATTTAAAAAGCTAAAAATCAAACGGTTTTGGGTGATTTTATTGAACTCCGAGTTTAAATTAAAATCCCTTGAAAACTCAACGTCATTAATTCTGTCGAGAATATGAAACTGCGAATTGATGTGCTGAAATTCAAAACTCGGCGTTCCTTTCCAATTGTTTTTCGTAAACGTTTTGTTCCCGAAAATTCTTCCTGCATAACCGATATTTTGATTGGCATCTTTTGAAGAAAATAAGTTCACATCGAAATTGCTCAATGAAAAATCCGCCCCGATTTTTCCCTCATTTAAAAGAATTTCGGTATTTGCCGAAAAAACCTGAGATTTTTGTGGAGCGGGTAACTTTCGAACCGCCTTGTAATCGCCGAGATTGTTTCCCACATATTCGAAAACCCGACCGTTATTGGTAGTTTGTTTCAGTCTGTAATCTCCCAAATTCTGCCCGAAATAGGTAAACGCAACCTGATAAAGGGTTTGAGTTTGATCGGTAGAAAATTCATAATAATTTCCGTTCGGATTTTGAATTAATTGATAAAGTATTTTGTTGACATCGTACTCCGAAACGGTTCCTGAAGGTGCATACATTAAATCGGGATTGTTTCCTGCATTGGCTAAAATCTGTTCGTCTTCTTTGGAAAGATTTAAGGAAAGCGGGGCATTTTTATTATCGTTTTCCATAAACCAATTGAACCCGAATTTGGCTTTTTCCCTTTCATGTCGAATTCCGCCCGTTACTAAAAATCGGTTGTAATTTCGGTTGGTATAATTATAGGAAATGGTGATGAAATTTTGTTTAAAAATAGGCCGATAACTCGTGAAAGTAATTTCTCCTGTGTTGTAATTGATGACATAATCTTGGTTTTCGCCACGCTTCATTAATATTCCATCAATAAAAACCTGTTCAGAGCCAGAAATAATCGTGATGAATTGTTCGCCGTTTTTTCCATTCAATCGATACGGTCCTTGATTTCCTTCCACGCCCTGAAAACGAGTTCTGTGAAATTCACTTCTCGCAACTCCGGCGGAAACATCCACGAAAGTTTTGTTAATGTTCCCAAATTGGGTTTCAAATTCCAAACCCATGCTTCGTCGTTGGAATCGGCCGAAATAGGTTTTTTCATCCAGCAAATCCAAATGTCCGGCTCTTAGGATTGATTTGTCTTTAATATTAAGCTGGATATAAATTTTGTCGAATTCTTCCAAAGTCTGCGTGTAACCATCGGCTTGAATCGGGAGATTGTGGTCTGAAATGCTCGCCAGAACGGAAACATCCTTCGAAAGTTTACCTGTAATCTGCAAATCCATCGAGCTTTGCACGCTTTGTCCTTGATTATTCCCGAAAGTAATTCCACGAATGATCGAACCTTTCGAGTTCAAATCTCCTAAAATATTGGAACGGGTATTTTTCACCAAAACGCCTTCATCCAAAATAACTTTGTTTTGAGTTCGGATAAAGTCGAGCGTATCTTTCGAGAAAACATCTTTATTGATTTTTGCAGCGATGATTGAGTCTCTTTTTACCGAATCTTCCGGAATGTTTGGATTTTTCCACGTGAAAATTTGGGCATTAATCAAGCTTAATACTGAAAAGATAAAGAAAAAAGAAAATATTTTTTTAGCCAAAATCTCTGCAAAACCGTTGTGTAAAAGTAACGAAAAACTGCTTTTAAAATTGTTATTGAAGTCTTAATAATTATTTAACCTAATAATTATGACATTAATAAAAAACGTTGTATTTTTGGGTCATAAATTATTAATAATTAAATTTTTAAAACAATGAAAAAACTTTATTCATTATTCGCAGCGATAGTTTTGGCTGCAACAGTTAATGCTCAAACGACGGCAACGTAAACTTTTTCTGGAGCAAATCAATCGGAAGTATTGTCTGGAACAATTGATTCAAACCTTACTTTTGTGACGGCTAAAGGAACTTCTGCACAGTCTCCAACATTTTATACCGCAGCTCCTGCAGGTGTTCGAATCTATTCGGACAGAGCGACAGGAGACGGTAATTCTTTCACTATTTCAGTAGCAACAGGTTATGAGATTACTGGATTGTCTTTTACAGCAGTAGCAAGCTATAACCCAACTGTAACTTACAGCGTTGATGGTGGCGCTTTTGCAACGATGCCAAAAAGCACAAACGATTACACACTTTCTGGAATTGCTGCAGCAAGTACATTAACTTTCAAAAATGCCCATCTTGGTGGGACAAGTAACATTCAGTTGCGTATTCCTTCTTTCACCGTTACTTATAGACCAACCTCTTCAATGGCGGTAGGAAACGTAAACGCTGCAAAAGTAAACTTGGTGAAAAATACCGTTGTTGACAACAATATTTTATTCTCTGCAAAAGCTTATGTGAAAGTAATTTCAATGAACGGACAGGTTGTGAAATCTGCTTCTGTAAACGAAAACACTTCTTTAAATGTTGCAGATTTAGCAAAAGGAATGTACATCGTAACAGGAACTGTAAACGGAAAAGCAGTATCTGAAAAGATTATCAAAAAATAATTTTAATAAATTGTTAAATTTTAAATACTTCTCTTTTGGGAAGTATTTTTTTGTAAATTTGTGTTCTAATTTTTTAATATAATTAAAATCAATTTATTATGAAAAAAATCTTTACAATTTTAGGAATTACAGCCGTTGCAGCAGTATCTGCACAAAATTTAATGCCAAATCCAGGATTTGAGGCTTGGACTGGTACGGCTCCAGATGGTTGGTACGTTACAGGTACTACAATTGTTCAGGGTACTGGTGCAAATGCACATAGTGGAACTTTTGCAGTTGGAATTACTGCTCCAGCTTCTGCATCAGGTAACAGAACAATCAGTCCAACTACCGATATTCCTGTAGATCTTACTAAAACTTACGTGTTTTCAGGATGGTATTTAGACAATACTCCAAATGCGAAATTTAAGTACTGGAATCAATTTAGAAATACAGCAGATACAGGTGCAAACGCTATGCAGGCTGCAGATTTTTCTGTAGACTCTCCAGAGTGGAAATTTTTCACTGCGGAGGCTATGCCAAATGCAGGAGCAACCGTTGCAAGACCAGGTTTAAGAGTTTATGGTGAAAGCGCAACTAACAATGGTGGAGTGATTTATGTTGATGATGTACTTTTTGCAGACAAATCTACTATGGCTGTTACTGATGTAAAGTCGTTCGACAAAGCCGTAAAAATGAACACCATCGTTGGGAACGAGTTGAGAGTAATGCTTCCAGAAAGAGCTACGGTAAATATTTATTCAGCTGAAGGAAGATTGGTAAGCTCAAACAGAGTGAGCAATGGTGAAGCAATCAACACTTCTTCAATGGCGAAAGGAACTTATATCGTTACTGTAGATAACGGTTCTGCGAAAGTGAGCAGAAAAGTAATCAAAAACTAATATTTTTTATAAATATTTTGAAAGCCGCTTTTTTCTAAAGCGGCTTTTTTGTTGATATTGGCATCAATCACCCAACATCAGGTTTCTCAAAACCATCCTCTCCTGAAATAATTGGTTACGGCAGAGAAATTCAGTACCAAAGTAAAACGTATTCTCTTCCCATAATCTTTAAATGAAGGCTCAAAACCGAGCGAACTTTGTATCGGGAAATAAACTTCCAAAAAATCAGGAATGACCTTCACTTTCACACCAGAATCCCAAATGAATTGAGAATCACGACCTACATTTTTATAGATTCCCGCATCCGCATAAATATTAAACCATTTCCAAACGTGAGAATCTACATTGAATGCGGTAATCCATCGATTTGCGGTAGTTCCGATAAAGGATTTAAAACCACCATCCGTAATGATCAGCTGTTGTGCAAGAATTCCGGAAGTTGCACTTTGTCCCAATAATCCGTAAGAAAAACTGTAATTCGATGTGCGTGAAATTCCGTAATCGAAAAGGTTGTTTTTCGTTTGATTAGAGATAAAATAGCCCCCAAAAATCCTGAAACTTACTTTCTTGTCCTTCGCGTATTCCCAGCGGTAAAACGCCTCTGCTGAAATTTTCTGGAAATCCTCCATCAACTGAAGATTCGTGCTGAAATATTTTTCGTGGATGATCTGCCGGTTCGAATAACCGTAACCAATGCTCCACAGATTGTACTTTGCATATTCGTTTTTGCGAATCATTTCCGGATTCAAATCTTTGTCGAAGAAATTGTAGGAAATTCCCACGCTTCTACTGGTATCACTTCTGGGATTTTTCGCAAAACTTATGCTTGCAAATGCCGAGAATTTGCGATAGGTTAAATCATAATCGTAATGAAAATAGGATCCGGATACTCCCAAATCCAAACTTCTGTAAAAACTTTCAGCAGGTAAGAACGAGTACGAAACACCACCGGAACCGGTAAGTTTTCCTGTACCTGAACTAAAATAGGGCGTAATTGAATACTTAAATTTCCTTTCAAAAAGTGAAGAATTTTTAAAATTAAGACCAAACAAAACTTTGTCGTAGGCATTGAAATTCGTTCTCGGATTCAGATAAATCTCGTTGTATTCGGGATTGGGAATGTCCTTGAAAAGTTTAAAACGTATCTTCTTCTGATTGGCGAAAAATCCTTTCGTGTAGCGATAATTATCTCTGAAATTATTTTCTGGAAAGATATATTCGCTGTTTACTACAATTTTATCGGCATCAGATTGCGGGATGTTGTAGGGTTTAGGCTCCATAGAATCGTCGGTATCGAACCAGAATTCCTTCTTTTCTCCCTTTTTATTTTCGGTTTCCACTTTGAAGGGAATTTGCTGAACCGTATTTTTTTTCACCTTGATTTGAAATTCGTCTCCCAATTTTTTGTAACGTCTTAAACTGAAATTCGTGCGGTTTTTTTGCTGGATAAACCGCTCTAAAAATTCCGAAGAATAGCCCGAAGCTAAAGCCAGCTCATCCAAAAACTCTTTAGTATTGATAGGTTTTGTGGCATTTTTCTTTAGATAAAATTTCATAAAATCATCAAAAATTTCTTTACCCATTTTTTCGGCGATAAAGGAAATTAGACTTCCCATTTCAAAATAACTGATTGCAGAAGCGTTATAATTACTCAACTTCTCAAAAGGTTCAGCTATTTTTTGATCCAAATTCTGCGTCATGATGTATTGATAGGCCAAACCATAACGCTCTGAAAGTTTCAGTCTGGAGGCGTGAAACATTTTCAGCGGTTTCAACCCAAAAATTTTTGCATTGTCGGGAAGTTCGCCCAAAAGTTTCTCGTCTTTATAGTATCGGTCGAGGTACTGAATTTCGAGGTAGGTTTTTAGTCCGTTCATCATCCAATGATCAGCGTTTTTCTCAAAAATAGTTGTCTGCGATACAATATTTTTCGCCAAAATGCTGAAATAGTTCAAATCAATCTTTTTAGCGTCATCAAAAAGTTGCCAACGGAATTTCCAGAATTTAATATCGTCCGTTCCGGTAAAGTTTTCCGCATTTTTAAATTTTTCGGTGATCAAAATTTTTGAGGGCAGAAATCCTATTTTGCTCTTGATGAAATTAAGTTGCAGCGGTAGATAAAATTCCAGATTCTGTCTTTCAGCTGGGGTTAAGAGATAACCGAAATCAATTTGGATATTTTGTGCATCAACAGTAGTGGCAATGCTGTCAAATTTGTTTTCAGTAATTAAAAACTCTGGATCGTTATTTAGATTTCCCTGAAAATAATTGGGCTGAATTTCTTTCAGATTGCTCTTTGAAAACCAGTTTGCGGGAACATCCAGATTCACCGTCCAGAAAATTCCGGGGCTTTGATTTTCCTCAATATCAATAAAATTTCTTTCGGGCTGGTTCTCGTTTTCAAAACCATCGGGAACGATGAAGAAGTACTTAAGTTTGAATTTCTTTCCATCCGTTCCGTAATTCGTAAATTTTTCTGATGGCAAATTCAGTGTATATTCCAACGAAATTTTTACGCTTTTTCCTGGCTCTAATTTTTCGGCAAGTGAAAGGTAAACATTTTCATCGGACTCGTTAACTCCAGAAATCGCTTTATTATCAATTTTAGCCTTAAAATTTTCTACACTTCCTAATTCGTTAGAATTTGCGAAGTAAAGTTCGCTCTTTCGGTCTTCCAATTTTCTTTTGAGAAGGGGAGTGTGTCGGTTTCTGTAGGCGGAAATCCAATTGAGAAGTTTGATTTTTTCTAAACTTGAATTGGTGTTGTTGAAATAGGTAATCTCCTCATTTACGGAAACCTGCCTATCATTTTCAACAATTCTTGCAGCGATGTAAACACTGTCCTGTTGGCCAAAAACAGCAACAAAACCGAACACCAATAAAAATCCGCACAAAAATCTTTTCATTATAAAGCAATTCTCAAATATAATGATGTTTTTATAAAACTGATGGTGTTTTTCTTAAAATTTTAAAGGGAAAATCCATCTGGATGAGGTTCGGTAAGAAGCCGTTTTTTTGACCTTAATCAATTATAACCTCAAACTTTGTTCAGATTTATTTATTTTTGGTAAAACTTTCCATATTGTTTAAAGGGTTCCATATTGCTTTTCTGTTTTTGATCCTTGGTGTTCAGCAAACTTTTTCCCAAGTGATTGAAACTACAGTGCCTTTAATCATCGATGAAAGTAAAGCAACGATTCGCACTCGTTTTACGCCGCCCAAAGGTTATATTTGGATGAAAGAAGAAGCGGGAAGTTTTAGCGAATACCTCAATTATTTTCCGCTGCATCCGCCGAATTTCCCGGTGCGTGATTTCAAGGCAGTTCCCATACCGAGACAAAATAACCACGTTGCGATTTTGAAAATTGATGTGGGCGACAAAGATTTGCAGCAATGTGCCGATGCATGGATGAGATTGTACGGAGAATATCTTTGGTCAAAAAAACGCTTTGATGAAATTGGTTTCGAACTAACGAGCGGGCAATTTTTTTCATGGAACGATTACAAAAACGGAACCCGGACAAAAGAAGTTGGAAAACGGGTAAGGTTTATCAAAACGGGAAAAGTGGACGATTCTTACGAGACTTTCCGCGAATATCTGAACATTATTTTCCGGTATGCGGGAACCATTTCTTTGGACAGAGAATCGGTACCGGTGTTGAAAAATTCTGAAATTAAATCGGGAGATTATCTGATAAAACCAGGAAGTCCCGGCCATTCCGTAATTATTGTGGGGGTGGCGAGAAATAATGCAGGAAAAAGGCTCTATCTTTTAGCGGAAAGTTTTATGCCTGCACAAGACATCCATATTTTGCGAAATCCCGACGCAAAACTTTCGCCTTGGTACGAACTGGATGTCAATGCACCCCAAACCGTGACTGCGAAGTATATTTTTAAACCTACTTCCATTAAAAGATTTCAAAAATTGAAATAAAAAAAGCGGAAAATGGTGTCACCCGATTTTCCGCTTTGCTGTTTTTAAAACTAATTTTTTATTCAGCAGTCAATTCAAAATCTCCTTTTATTCTTACCAAATCACTGATCATCGGTGCCGGAAATTTTGGGCCAATTCCGAAGTCGGATCTCTTCAAAGTACCGTAAACTTGATAACCGTAGGTTTTTTTCTTGTTCATTGCGTTAATGGTATTTCCTCTGTAAACCAAGGTTAAAGTCACCGGTTTTGTAATTCCGTGCATGGTGAGATTTCCCTTCAAAGTGTAGTAATTGTTTTTAGTTTTGGTGAGGGAAGTACTGGTGAAATCCAAGGTTGGATATTTTTCTGCGTCAAAGAAATCAGGACTTTTCAGGTGGGTGTCGCGTTGTTCAATATCCGTGTTGATGGAATTGATATCGGCAGAAAATGTAAGAGTAGATTTCGCAAAACTTTTTTCGTTGGCGTTAATGGTTAATGATGCCTTGTTGAAATTTCCCGTAATATCATTGATTCCGAGGTGAATGACCGCAAATTGAATTCTGGAATGAGCAGGATCGCTCTTTAGAACAATCTGTCCGAACATTGAAATTGAAAACACTAAAACAGTGATGATTGAAAGTAATTTTTTCATAATGATTTTATTTTGGTTGATTTAAATTTGATTTATTGTCTATTGACAGCGAAACGATTTGACGATTTACTTTTTAATTGCAGTTTCCTTCTATATCGCAACTTTCTCCCGAATTGATGATTTGCAAGCCGTTGTCGCCGGAAGAAAATTCTTCCCAGGATTTATTCAGGACTTCCAGGAAAAGTTCAGGTTGTTGTGCACCAGAAACGCCATATTTGTCATTAAAAACGAAAAACGGAACCGCATTTATTCCAAGTTGTCGCGCCATTTGAAGGTCTTCATTAACTTTATACGCCATTTCATCAGATTTTAAAGCATCTTTTATTTCATCTTCACTTAATCCAACCGATTTTCCGATTTTAATTAAAGTCGCTTCATCGTCAATATTTTGACCATTTTCAAATTGTGCTTCAAAAAGTTTTTCCTCGATTTCGTTGGCTAGATTTTTAGTTTTCGCCAACTGAATGAGAAGATGTCCTCTGAACGAATTTGCCACTTTTGAATCGTCAAAATTAAAATCGATTCCCGCTTCTTGACCTGCATTTTTTGCGTGACCGTGAAGGATTTTGGCTTCTTCTACCGAAATTCCTTTTCGTGAAGCGAGGTATTCGTAATTATCTCTGTCTGCATCGGTCGTTAAATCGGGATCGAGTTGGAAACTGTGCCAATTCACCTCAATATTTTTTGCACTGGGAAATTGTTCCAACGCTCTTTCAAACTTTCTTTTTCCGACATAGCAAAACGGACAGCGAATGTCGCTCCAAATATCCACTTTCATATTTTTCATAATACTGATTTGATTTATTGGAACAAAGATAGTGCCTTAAAAAGTGAGCTACATTGATGTATGGTAAGTTTATTTTGCACCAAAGAACAACGCAAAGATTCGAATCAATTCACTGATGAAGCCTGCTTTGAACATTTCCCTAAACATTCGCTTAATCAATCCCGAAACTTGGGGATAAACTTTGCGTCCTTAAAAAAGTGAAGGATTAATAATAATCTTTGCGTTAAAAAAAGTATTCTGTGACAGAAATTTTGAAATTAATATTAATGCAAATTATTCAAGTTTAGATTGGTGTTTACTTTCATTTCCGTGTCCGAATCCCCTAAACTCCAAAAGTATATTTCAAAACGAAATACCAAATCGCCAAAGTAACAAAGGAAAGCGGAATCCCAATACCAATCATAAGGTTTGAAACTTTTGGCGAAAGTTGGTGGTCAATTGCAATAATGACGGCGGTAATCATCGGAGCCATTGCGGATTCCAGAAAGGAAATTTCAATCATTTCTCCGCGCTGTTTTAGAATGATGAAATAAAGAACAAAAACAAATGCAGGAAACAGAATCAGTTTAAATAAAAGTCCCCAAAAAAGAGGTTTAGAATCTGAATCTAATTTTTGCCAACGAAGCTGACTTCCCACAGAAACCAGTGCAAGCGGAACCGTTGTCGCACCAAGTTTTGAGAAAACTTCATCCAATTCAACTGGAACGGAAACACTGAAAATATTCAACAAAACTGCGATGCTAAAAGCAATGAATGGAGGAAATCGAATAATTTTTTTAAAAATCTCCAACACTGAACTTTGTCCACCTGAATAAAAATTCGCCACCGCAATTCCAACTGTGGAAAGGGCGACAAATCCTCCCGGTTGGTCAACAAGCATCACGGTTTTAATTCCGCTTTCGCCATAAATCGCCTGAATGACAGGTATTCCGATGAATGAAGTGTTGCCAAAACCTGCACCCATAATCAATGCGCCAATCAAACCTTTTGACCAATTCATTTTCTTTCCTAAAAAAGTGAAAAACAAAATCGCCAAGATAATGTTCATCCACGCAATGGCGACAGGAAAAATAATTTGGTAACTCAACACCACTTTCGGAATGTAGTAAAGCGCAAGAGCTGAAAGTGAAATATTCACCACAAAAGAATTCAACGCCGAATGTCCATTTTCTGGAAAAATTTTGGTTTTTCTCAAAAATATTCCGAGAAACAGACAAAGGAAAAGTAGGATTAAATTTGACATGAAGCGACAGGAATTCTTTTATAAAATGTTTAAATCAAAAATGCACAAATAAAATATTCGTGCATTCGGGGCAGTTTTTATTTCAAAAATTAAAGACTCTGTTCGTACGCATTCCAACCTGCGATTTTGTAGTTTAAGGCTGCTTTTTCCGCATCATCAGATTTGTAAATTCCGCGTCCTACGATGATGAAATCGGTTTCTAATTTTGTAAAAACGTGTTCAGGCGTGTTGTATTGTTGTCCTTTTCCATCGCCAGAATCGGCAAGATTCACACCCGGAGTAAACAATAAAAGTTCGTTTGGAATTTTATTTTGAGCCACTCCGCCAAAAACATTGGGATGGGAAACTGCAATTTTTACGGCTTGTTCGCGGTATTCCATATCGGTCAAAGTTCCTGTGGAAGACATGCTTAAAATCGCAACAACACCCACATTTCTGAAACAATCGAGTGAATCGTAGCCTGCAATAACTTGTGCCGTGACAAAATCCGCCCAATTAGAAATTTTGAAAACGCCCATCGAAAACTGAAGTTCCTGCGTGTTTCCAATGTCGGCAAATTTGCGGTCTTCCATTAAAAGAAAATTGTACTTTGAAGCTAAATCTTTTAACGGTAAAATTGTTTTATCGGCATCAAAATCAGAAATAATATCGATATGCGTTTTCAGTGCAACGATGTGTGGGCCGACTTTTTCAACCAAATTTAATAATTCTGCGGTAGTCGTAACATCAGCGGAAACGATAAGGTTCGAACGTTTTTCAATAGCGATTTTTAATAATTTTTGAGCAACAGAATGATCACAAATCTTCAGTTTTTCTTCGTAGGAAATTCTTTTTTCTTCTTTGAATTTTACCACATTTCCTGCAAGAAAATCGTTGATTCTTTCAATTTCATCATCCATCAACAATCCTTCTTCCTTCAACATTTTGCACACTTCAGAAATTGTGAAAAGCGTATGAACATGGTAACCTTTGCTTTCCAAAAGTTCTTTTCCGCCTTGTTGTCGGTCGAGAACTACCACAATGTCGGAAACGGTGATTCCCTCGTTTTCAATTTCGGGAATGGTTTCTAAAAGAGATTTTCCTGAAGTAATCACATCTTCCACCAAAAGACAGTTTTGACCTTTCGTGAAAATACCTTCAATCAATTTTTTCGTGCCGTGTTGTTTGGCTTCTTTCCGCTTCATAATCAATGGAATATAACTTTCCAAAGACATCGCAGTCGCCATCGGAAGCGCCGCATAAGGAACTCCGCAAATCAAATCGAAATTATCCAGTGGAAGCATATCCAAAAGATAATTGGCCAAATTTTTCAAAATTTTCGGGTCTGAAGCAAGTGGCCGCAAATCCACATAAAATGGACTTTCAATTCCGCTTTTCAGGGTAAATCTTCCGAATTTGATGATGCCGAGTTTGTAGCACTCGAGAAAAAATTCCTTTTTAGTTTCCATTCAATTTTTTACTTTTCACAAAGTTACGTGGAAAAGTTGGAAATTGGAAGTTGAGAACGGAAAGATTTCTATAATTCAGACAGAAAATCTCTATCTTTGAAAAAATCAAAACTGTCACAATGAAACTAAAACTTTCTTTACTATTTGTTCTGTTCTCATTGCTTTCTTTTTCTCAAATCGAAGAAAAAAAACTCGACGAACTTATTCAAAATACATTGAAAACTTTTGATGTTCCAGGAATTTCTGTTGGAATTATTAAAGACGGAAAAACGGTTTATGCAAAAGGTTTCGGCGTAAGTTCAATGAACACAAAACAGAAAATGGACGAAAATACTTTGGTGGGAATTGCTTCCAACTCGAAAGGTTTTACAGCGACCGCTTTAGCGATTTTGGTGGATGAAGGAAAACTGAACTGGGACGATAAAGTGACCAAATTTATTCCTGAATTTCAGATGTATGATCCTTATGTTTCACAACAGGTGACAGTGAAAGATTTGATTACACACAGAGCAGGACTTGGTTTAGGACAAGGCGATCTGATGTTTTTTCCTGAAGGCGGAAGTTTGACGGTGAACGATATTGTGCACAATGTGAGATATTTAAAACCTGCAAATTCTTTCCGTTCGACTTTGGATTATAACAACATCATGTTCATCGTTGCAGGAGAAGTGATTCACAGAATTTCGGGTTTAAGTTGGGCGGAATTCATCGAACAAAAAATCATGAAACCCGTCGGAATGACTTCAAGTTACGGGAGTTACAACCGTGCAAAAGCAGCCAGTGTTTCCAATATTATTGAAGCTCATGCTCCCGTTGACGGAAAAGCAATTCCCGTTCCTCACGATTGGAATGAAACCGCAAATGCAGCGGGCGGAATTATCAGCAATATCAAAGATATGAACACTTGGGCGGAATTTTTAATGAATGGTTTCACCACGAAAGACGGTAAAAAATTGGTTTCTGACAAACAAATTCAGCAGTTGTGGAATTTGCAGATTTCAACTCCTGTTGCTTTGAAAAATTCTTATGATTCCAACTTTGGCGGTTATGGATTGGGTTGGTTTTTAACCGATGTGAAAGGCCATAAACAAGTTTATCACACAGGTGGATTAATCGGAACGGTAACTCAATTTACTTTGATTCCCGACATGAAATTAGGAATTGTGGTTTTGACCAATCAGCAAAGTGGAGCAGCTTTCAGTACGATTACCAATACGGTGAAAGATGCTTATCTGGGAATTGCAGACCGAAATTGGCTGAAAACTTACGCCGACAGAATGGCTAAATTAAACGCCGATTACGACAAAGGAAAAAAAGAAGTTTTCGCAAAATCTGAAACTTTTAAAAAAGATAAAAACAGCCAAATCAAACCTGAACAAATCGTAGGAACTTACAATGATCCTTGGTTTGGAGATGTAATTATTTCACATGACGGAAAGACTTTCAGAATCATCTGCAAAAATTCTCCACGTTTAAAAGGGGAGCTTTTGCCTTATTCGCCCAACGTGATGATTGCGAAATGGGACGACAGAAGTTACGATGCAGATGCGTTCATCAATTTCAGCTTGGATGAAAACGGAAAAGCAACAGGTGCGAAAATGAAGCCGATTTCAGATGTGACTGATTTTTCTTTTGATTTCGGAGATTTGGATTTGAAAAAGAAATAAATCTCAAAATTTGAAGCCACATAGGCACATAGTTTTAATAAAAAAATTCTATGTACCTATGTGGCTTTAAACTCCTTAAATTTTCTTGGGCTCATAAAAGAAAACCAATTTCTTTTTGGCGTTTTCAAAATCAGACCATGAATCGGTCTCGATTTGAAAACCCGCAACACCACAAGTCGGAAACATAAAGACATCATCCGACATCGAATTGGCAAAATTTGAAATTCCGTTGTTGTGTGAAAACATCGCAACAGAATTCACGTCATTTTCCAAATCATAAATCACCGATTCAAAATTTCTTTCGGAAGGATTATACAGTTTCTGATTGGTATCAATCTCAATATCATAAGTTTGGTTGAAAATCTTGCACGTGTTCAAAGCGCGCACCGCAGGACTCGAGACGAATTTTTGAATCTCGATATTGTTGTCCTTCAAAAATTTCGACATTTTTACCGCATCTTCTAAACCTCGTTCAGCAAGCGGTCTGTCAAAATCGTCGGTATTTTCGGGCCAATCGCTTTTTGCATGGCGCACAAGAATCAATGTTTTCATTCCAATTAAAAATTTGAGAAAATAAAATTATAAAATATTTCCCAACAAAACGGAGTAATTATTATTTTATGGATAAAAATCATTTTCGCAAAATTTCTTAAATTTGCAGACTATGGGAAAAATAATGGCGATTGATTATGGGAAAAAACGTTGTGGAATTGCTGTTACCGACGATATGCAGATTATTGCAAGCGGTTTGGAAACCATCGAAACAAGAGATATTTTTGAATTTTTGAAAAAGTATTTTGTTGAGAATCAGGTGGATTCAATCGTAGTGGGACTTCCTACAGATTTAAAGGGAAATCTTTCTGAAGTGGAAACAGAGATTTTAAAATTTCTGGAACGTTTCAAATCTGAATTTCCTGAAGTGGAGATTCATCGTTTTGATGAACGTTTTACTTCAAAAATGGCTTCTTTTTTTATTTCTCAAAGCGGAAAAAGCAAAAAGAAAAGAGAAGAAAAAGGATTGATTGACAAAGTAAGTGCAACGATTATTTTGCAGAATTTTTTAGAACAGAAACAAAGATGATATTACCGATAAGAGCATTTGGAGACTCCGTTTTGAGGAAGCATTGCCATGAAATTGACCAAGATTATCCGCAGTTGCAGGAACTGATTTCAAACATGTTTGAAACCATGGAATCTGCGCACGGAATAGGTTTGGCTGCACCGCAAATCGGTTTGGATATCCGCCTTTTTATCGCTGATTTGTCACCGCTTTCTGAAGATGAGGATTATGCAGAATTGGCGGAAGAATTCAAAAATTTTAAGAAGGTTTTCATCAATGCAAAAATTTTGGAGGAAACTGGCGAAGAGTGGAAATTCAACGAAGGCTGTCTCTCCATTCCCGACGTTCGTGAAGATGTGAAAAGAAAAGAAACCATCAAGATAGAATATTACGACGAAAATTTCGTTCAACATACCGACACTTTTTCCGACATGAGAGCACGTGTCATTCAGCATGAATACGACCATATTGAAGGAATTCTTTTCACGGACCATTTAAGTTCTTTAAAGAAAAAATTGGTGAAAGGAAAACTGATGAAAATTTCGCAGGGCGACGTTTCCGTCAATTATAAAATGAGATTTCCCAAGTAGCTGGATGATGGAAGCAGGAAGTCAAATAAAACAAGTTCAAATAAAATCAAATAAAATCAAACAAAAAATAGAAAAATGCAGTTAGAAAAAATAATTTCAATTTCTGGAAAACCAGGACTTTACAAGTTGATTTCGCAGTTGAAAAGCGGTTTTATCGTGGAAGATGTTTTAACGAAGAAAAAAGCGAGCATCTCCAATTCTTCGCAGGTAAGTTTGTTGGATAATATCGCAATGTTTACTTTCGATAAAGAAGTTCCTTTGTTTGAAGTTTTTGAAAACGTGGCAAAAAACAACGATTTCAAAGAAACCATTTCCCACAAATCGACGGATGCGGAATTGAGAGCGTTCATGCTTGAATCGCTTCCTGATTACGATACAGAAAGAGTTTACGTTTCCGATATCAAAAAATTGGCGCAGTGGTACAATATTTTGAACAAGGCAGGTTACATCACTCCTGAAAGTTTTGTAAAGGCAGAAGAAACAACAGCAGAAACTTCTGAAAAAACGGAAGCAACAGAAAAAAAGGAAGCCAAAAAAGCAGCTCCAAAAGCAGAAAAAGCAGCCGCTCCAAAAGTGAAGGCTTCAACTTCTGCCGCTAAATCTGCCCCGAAAAGTACGCACAGAAAGCAAGGATAGTTTTGCTTTCGGCGCTCGGCAATCAGCCTTCAGCAAACAAAATTTAAATATAACCTTTCCAAAATTCGGGGAGGTTTTTCTTTATTTAAAATCTCAATAAAAGCGTGAGAATTCCCCTCCTTTCGAGGGGTGTCAAATTTGTGCAACAAATTTGACGGGGTGGATTATCTTTTTTCTTTTTAAAATATTCACCAAATTTACCCGCAGAATTCACTACAAAGTAAATTCGCTGCGAAACAAATTGACAGCGAAGCGATTTCACTCTGAAAGAAATTCATTTTTTAATCCTTGCACAACTTTGACAAAGTTCCGAACTTTGAAAAAGTTTCCAAAATATTTCAAATCTCATGAATTCCAAAGCACAAAAACTCGAAGCCTTCTCGCAACTTTTAGACATTATGGATGATTTGCGGGAAAAATGTCCGTGGGATAAAAAACAGGATTTGCAGAGTTTGCGGCACTTGACTTTGGAGGAAGTGTATGAACTTTCCGACGCACTTTTGCAGGAAGATTTGCCCGAAATTAAAAAAGAACTCGGCGACGTTTTGCTACATTTGGTTTTTTATGCAAAAATTGGTTCAGAAAAAGGAAGTTTCGATATTGCTGATGTGATCAATTCTTTAAATGAAAAACTGATTTTCCGTCATCCACATATTTATGGTGATGTTGAGGTGAAAGATGGAGAGGAAGTGAAACAAAATTGGGAGAAACTGAAATTAAAGGAAGGCAACAAATCTGTTCTTTCAGGGGTTTCCAAAGGAACTCCAAGTATGGTGAAAGCGTTTAGAATTCAGGAAAAAGTGAAAGGAATTGGCTTTGAATTTCACGATGCAGAAGATGCGTGGAAAAAAGTAGACGAAGAACTCGCCGAATTTCATGCAGAAACTGATTTGGACAAAAAGGAACAGGAATTGGGCGACGTTTTCTTTTCGCTCATCAATTATGCGAGAATTGTGGGGATCAATCCCGATTCAGCCTTGGAAAAAACCAATTTAAAATTTATTTCCCGTTTTCAAAAGATGGAGAAATTGGCTTTGGAAAAAAATATGATTTTAGCGGATTTGAATTTGGAGGAAATGGATTTGCTTTGGGAAGAAGCGAAGAGGTTTTAATGGGTGAGTTGGTGTGTTTGTGAGTTGGTGAGTTTGTAGGGACAAATCGTGAATTGTCCAATAGGTAGAATATTTTGAGATTGTTCAGCTCTTCAATAAAATAATCCTTCAAGTTTCACATTCTTGAAGGATTATTTTTTTAGAAGTTACTCAAAATAAGTGTGATAAGTTTCCATGGAATCTTCCAAAACATCGATCGTTTTTTCGGCTTCCTGTTTATTAGGAGCTTTTGCGAGCAAGTCGATATTCTTCATGTGGTCGGTTAACCAAACGTGAAGAGCATCATGCGGTTTTCCTGTCATGGTGCAGCTTTTAATCAATTTTTCGTTGGCGGAACTAAGGTGGGCTGCAAGAACTTTGTAATCATCTTTGTCATCGTCAAAATTTTCTAGAAGTTTTTCCTGTTCGTTGATGAAAGGAAGCATTTCTGCATTGGTTTTCCATTTCTTCCCGTTGTCGAGTTCTAATTTTGTACTTTCAGCGGAATGTTCTTCTTGAGTTGCGTGTTCATCGTGATTTTCCGCGACTTGTTCTGTTTTTGCAGCATTTTCAGTAACAACGGTTTCGTTTTGTTTCTTTTCACAAGAAGTTAGAATCGCAATTCCTAGGATTGCAGGAACAATTAATTTCTTCATTTCTTAAATATTTTAAAGTTGGTTATGGTAAAAATTAAAGTTAGAACGGTACGAAAAGCCAGCGCTTTCACGGTTTTTGTTTCGTAAATTCCGCCCGAATTGATATGAAAATATAGAGCGATGAACGTGATTACTAAAATGATGAATGCAAGAATTAGAAGGTATGGCGACCACTTTTTATCCTTAAAAATTCCGAAAGCTGCAGTCAAATAAAGAAATCCGCAAATGAAATTGGCAATCACGACAAATGGAACATAATTCCCTTCCTTTTCCCGAATTCCAAACCAATCGAAAAGTACGGAACTGCTCATAAAAGCAGTAACCAATCCGAAAATTGTTAAAACGAAAAGCAAAATTTTCTTTGTCATTTATGCAAGTTAATGAAATTAAACTTGGTAATTTTCTTAACCTTAACCTTAACCTTAACCTCTCTTCCTGTAGTTCCAAATCGCCAAAGAATTGAAAACTACTGCCATTGCAATTAGTGCAGAAATTTGCGGAAATAAATCGGTTAACTTGCTGTCTTTCAAAATAATCAGGCGCACAATTTCAATCATATAACGAAGCGGATTAAAGTAAGTGATTTTTTGCGCCCAATTTGGCATACTTTCAATTGGCGTGAAAAGTCCGCTCATCAAAATAAAGATCATCACGAAGAAAAAATTGATGAACATCGCCTGTTGCTGCGTTTCGGAAAAAGTGGAAATCAAAAGCCCATAACCTAAAACGACCATCAAGTAAATCGCTACAAAAAAGTAGAGTAGGAGCAGATTTCCGTGGATTTCTATTCCATATATAAATCTTGAAATCAATAATCCAATCGTAAACACCACGTTTCCTAAAATCCAAAACGGAATGGTCTTTCCGAGGATAAAATAACTTTTCTTGATGGGTGACACGTTGATTTGCTCGATGGTTCCGATTTCTTTTTCGGCGACGATATTTAATGCGGAAAGCATTCCTGCAACAAGTGTTATTAAAAAAACCAAAATTCCTGGAACGAGCGAAAGTCGGTAATTATAAGTTTGATTAAACCAAAGCGAGGAACGAACTTCCAAACCCGAATTTTTTATCTTTTCCGCGATTTGAGGATGGTATTGAATGTTGATTTTTTGATTGAATTTTCTCAAAATTGCAGAAAGGTAAGTTCCTGAAAGTCCTGCTTTTGTTCCGTTGATGGCGTTGATTGCTATCGAAATTTTCTGTGAGTTTTCCCGAACCAGATTCTTTTCAAAATTTTGTGGAATTTGAAGAATCAAATCGGACTTTTCTTCCTCTAAAGTTTCATAAGCAGCATCATAACTTGCGCCGTAGTAATAAATTCTAAAGTAACCTGAACTCGTGATATCATTGATTAAATCTCGCGAAAGCGTGGAATGGTCCTGGTCAACAACGGCAAGATTGATGTTCTTGATTTCGTAATTTGCAGCCATCGGCAAAATCAACAACTGCATCATTGGAGCCACAAAAATGATTGCCAAAATCGATTTGTTCCGAAAAATCTGTCGGAATTCTTTTTTGATTAATATGGAAAGTTGACGAAACACAGGTTTTTGTTTAAAGTTTAAAGTCTCAAGTTTCAGGTTTCAAATTCACCATTCACTTCCGAAGGAAAATTCACCATTCACTTTTTTTTACTCAAGTCTAATTTTAAATTTCTTTATTGCCACAACAAATAAAACTCCCATCATTCCAAGCAAAACGAGCAATTCTTTCCAAATGATGAACAGTCCTGTTCCTTTAATCATGATGTTTTTAATCATTAAATAATACCATTTTGCAGGAATGATATTCGAAATAACTTGCAACGGAATCGGCATGTTTTCAATCGGAAACATAAATCCGCTCAAAAGCAAAGTCGGAAGCATCATTCCCAAAAGTGAAATCAACATCGCCTGTTGCTGAGTTTGAGTGAAAATTGAAATCAAAATTCCGAGGAGAAGACTTACTGTAATGTAAACAAAACTCACGGCAAAAAGCAAAAACAAACTTCCGTGAATCGGCAATTCGAGCAAAGTCACGCTCAAAATTAAGATGGAAACTAAAATCAACAACGATAAAAATAAGTAGGGAACTGCCTTGGAAATAATGATGAATGCAGGTTTCATCGGCGATACCAAAAGAATTTCCATGGTTCCTGTCTCTTTTTCCTTCACGATGGAAATGGCGGTCATCATCACACAAACAATTAGTAAAATCATCGCCATCACGCCTGGAACAAAATTCGGTGCGCCTTTCAACTGCGGATTATAAAGCATCCTGATTTCGGGTTTGATGACCATTTGATTCGTAGTCTGCAATTGTTTTTTGGTGTAAAAATCAGTGGCGATATTTTCTAAAAAATTGGTGATTTGGTTGGCGAGATTAATGTCAATTCCATCCACAATTAATTGAATATCAGTTTTTTCAGCGTTATTAATATTTTTAGAAAAACCTCTCGGAATATTCACAATCACTTTTATTTCCCCCGTTTTAAAAACCTCTTCAAATTCTTTTTCGGAACGAATGTTTTCCGCAATATCAAAGTATCGGTTCTGATTAATTTTCTCTAAAAGTTGAGCCGATTCCTGCGTCTTGTCTTGGTCGAAAACAGCGATTTTGGTGTTCTTGATTTCCGTACTCAAAGCAAAACCAAACAACAAAACCTGCACAATCGGCATCCCGAAAATCATCAGCAAAACCCGTCTGTCACGCAAAACATGATAGAATTCTTTTTTGATGAAGGGGAGAAGTCGGTTCATACGGGTTACGAGTTACGAGGTTCGAGATTCGGGTTTTGAGTTGTTTAGTTTCTGCTATTTTTAATTCACCATTCACTTTCTATCATTCATTTCTTTCCGCTTTTCTCGCCAGCTGATAAAAAACTTCATCCATATTTTCGGCATTAAACTGTTTTTTCAAATTTTTAGGCGAATCGAGCGCCTCAATTTTTCCATCCACCATAATCGAAACTCGGTCGCAATATTCCGCCTCATCCATATAATGTGTCGTCACGAAAATCGTGATTTCCCGTTCGGAAGCGTCATAAATCATGTCCCAAAATTGTCGCCGCGTTACAGGGTCAACTCCGCCTGTAGGTTCGTCCAGGAACACAATTTGCGGATTATGGAAAACCGCCACCGAAAAAGCAAGTTTCTGTTTCCAACCCAAAGGAAGTTCCGAAACCAACTTGTTTTTCTCGCTTTCCAATTGTAGTTTTTGCAGCAGCTCGTCACTTTTTGTTTTAATTTCCGAATCGCTTAAACCGTAGATTCCACCGAAGAATTCAAGATTTTCTTTCACGGTCAGATTTCCATACAGCGAAAATTTCTGACTCATATAGCCAATATTTTTCTTGATTTGCTCGGTTTCCCGGTACACATCAAAACCCGCCACTTTGGCCTCGCCTGAAGTTGGGATGGAAAGTCCGCAAAACATCCTCATCGCCGTAGTTTTTCCTGCACCGTTTGCGCCGAGAAAACCAAAAATTTCCCCTTTCGGAACCTCAAAACTAATGTGGTCAACCGCCGTGAAATCGCCAAATTTTTTGGTGATGTTTTCTGCGAAAATTGCTGTCAGCTTTCCGCTATTGGCTTTCTGCACTGCATTCATTATTTATTATTTTAGGAGCTACACTGTTTTCGCATCTTTTAGAGTTCGGTCCCGTTTTCCACTGCAATTCCTCGCTCCTCCTTCGTCGTCGCTGCGGGATTTCCGTTGCAACCGGGGATAGAATTTCGTTCGTTTATTTTTTGAAGGTTTTCATTCATTACTCATTATTCATTACTCATCACTTATTTTTTGCAGAAAGCAATAAGATAAAACTATCCTCAATCGTCGCCTTCGTCGGGTTGATTTCAATTTCCGTCAAACCATTTTCCTTTAAATATTGTACAAGTTTTTCTTTGTCAAAATTTTCATTTTTACCGATGATTAAATGCGAAAATTCTCCAAAAGCGTAGGCATCTTCTTTATCGGGATAATGTTCAAGAACTCTCAAAAGTTTGGCATTTCTTCCTGCTTTTACTTCGAAAATCTGTTCAGGAAACTCATCTGAAATCTCTCTTGGAGTAGCGGTTTTCAGAATTTTTCCGTTTTGCATTAAGGCGATTCTGTCGCACATTGCAGCTTCGTCCATGTAAGGCGTTGCCACGAGAATCGTGATGTTTTGTTCTTTCAAACGTTTCAGCATTTCCCAAAATTCTTTTCGTGAAACAGGGTCAACTCCTGTGGTCGGTTCATCGAGGAAAAGGACTTCAGGTTTGTGGATTAAGGCGCAACAAAGTGCGAGTTTCTGCTTCATTCCACCCGAAAGCTGTCCTGCTTTTCGGTTTTTAAATGGTTCTAATTGAACATAAATATCTTTGATTAAGTCATAATTTTTCTCAACCGTCGTGTTAAAAACCGAAGCGAAAAACTGTAGGTTTTCTTCCACACTCAAATCTTGATAAAGGGAAAACTTTCCGGGCATATAACCAACAATTTTGCGGATTTGTTTGTAATCTTTTTCAATATCGAAATCCAGTACTTTCGCCATTCCTGAATCGGGGAGAAGCAGCGTGGTCAAAATTCTGAAAACCGTAGTTTTTCCACTTCCATCTGGACCAATTAATCCGAAAATTTCCCCTTCTTTCACCGAAAAAGACAAGTCATCCACCGCAAGAACTTTTTCGTTTTTCTTGCCGTAATTTTTGGTGATATTTTCTACTGAAATTGTAGGCACAATCTAATTTGAAGTTTGAAATTGTTTGAAGTCGTTTGATATTGTTTGATTATTGTAATCCGAAATAAAATTTTTGAGCCTTTAAGAAATTCACAATTCACAGCGAAGCGAATTCACTATTCACTTTTGAAACGTGCAGCTTCCAACCTAAAACCTCACTTCTCCATACATCCCAATCTTCAAAAACCCGTCATTTTTCACACGAATTTTTGTAGCGTAAACCAAGTTGGCTCTTTCGTTTTTGGTCTGAATGGTCTTCGGGGTGAATTCCGCATCAGAACTTATCCAATAAACGGTTCCTGGAAGTTCTCTGGTTTTTCCGTCGCCTGAATCCACCAGAATTTTTACGGACTGGTTTAATTTTACTTTTGCGATTTGGTCGCCTGTAATGTATGCACGAAGTGTCATCTGGTTCAAATCCGCCATTTTGAAAATTGGTTTTCCTATCGTTGCAAATTCTCCTTTGTTGGAATATTTGGTAAGTACTGTTCCCGAAATCGGACTTTGAATAATGTTGTGTTTCAGCTGTTCATCAAATTGAGCCACTTTTTTTTCGGTCGGATTTCGCTCGCTTAAAACCGCTCGATTTTGAATCGCAACATTTTCTTTCGCAGCAGAAATTTGTTGATTTACAGTAGAAAGTTGTGTTTGCGCTGCCTGAATTTGTTTTTGAATCACCTCAATATTTCCATTCGCATCATCCAATTGTTTTCTTGTTGCGGCATCGCTTTTTACCAAATTTGCCGTTCTATTTCTTTCTCTCACCGCATTTTGAAGCTGCTCCTGAAGCACAGAAATATTGGCTTTTTGCGAATTGTACTGGCTTTGCAACACCGAAATTTGCGGCAAAGCGGAATTGGTTTTCTGTTCAATCGCGTTAATCGAAGCTAGAACCTGTTCTTTCTGAAGTTCGATTCCTTTTCCGTCGATAATTCCCACTTCCTGATTGGCGTTTAGGGTTTGACCTTCCTCTAATTTCAGTTCAAGAATTTTTCCTGTCGCTTCTGCGGTAACCATGACTTCATCGGCTTCAAAAGTTCCTGAAGCGTCGTAATCCTGATTGGAATTTTTGCAGGAAAACAGGGAGAGAACCGCAAATGTTAATATTGTTTTTTTCATAATTTTTTATTTAACCACAAAATTTTTAACCACAAAAATCACAAAAGTTAAATGTTTTATAGAAGATTACCATGCTTTTTAAAGTTCAAATATGGCAGCTTAAAATCTCAAACCTCGAATCCCGAAACTCGTTACTCGAATCTCGGACTTCGCCTCAATTTCCAAGCTGTGTTTTCAAATTATACTGCGTCAACAAATATTGAATTTCATGTTTAATTTTTGAAATTTTGGCCTGTTCTTCGGCGTTTACTTCACGCAGATAATCGTTGGTGTTGATGACGCCGTTTTCCAGTTGGGCGAGACTTGCTTTTTTGATGCTTTCTCTTAAACTGATGATTTCGATATCTTTATCAATCAATTTTTGAATTTTTTCTAAATCGTTACTGTTTTGAATCATCGAAAATTTTTGATTAAAAAGAAAGTTTTCCTTCTGAATATCAATATCTTGTTGTTGATTGTCAATCAAAGCGAGTTCATTGCTTTTGGTGTAAAATCCTGAAATCGGAATATTTAGTTTGATGCCGCCAATAAAGAAAGTATCAAATTCATTTTTCAACATATTCAATCCCGGTTTTCCGTAACCTGCTTGTAAAAATGCGCCAAGTTTTGGAAGGTTTTTACTTTTAATTAAAGACTTTTGAGATTCTGAAAGTTGTTTCTGCAAATCAAATAGTTTCAGTTCAGGACGGTTATTTTCGTTCGTTAATAAAAGTTTTTCAGGTTTTTCAAGTTGAGTATCTTCATCCAAATTTTTATTGGTGAAAAAAGAAAGCATTTTAATGAAATTACTTTTCAGCGATTTTAATTCAATTTGCTGCTGCTCGATATTGATGAGTTGTGCCTTCAAAACATCTACGTTGCTCCGAAGAATAGTACCGTATTTCAGTTGTGCTTCTGCTTTTTTCAACCCGTTTTGAAGGTCGCTTTTCGACAAATCCAACTGGTTGATTTGTTCATCCGTTTGGATGATTCCGAAGAAAAGCTGATTGATTCGGTCTTTTAATTTTTCGAGTTCTACCTCGTTTTTCTGAATTTCGGTTTGGGACTGGAGTTCCGCTATTTTCTTTTGGTTGGAAATCATTCCGCCATCAAAAATAGTTTGATTTACGTCTGCAAAAAATTTGTATTGGTCTTTGCTTAAAGGTTCTACGGTTGCATTGGGAAGTTTAATCGGTAACTGTGTTACATCCGATTGATAAGTTGCCTGTCCCAAAATGTTGATTTGTGGCAACCAAGCTTTCGATGCGTTTTCGACGGTGTAATCTTTTGATTTTGCAAGTAAATCGTTTCGTTTAATCAACGGATAATTTCCCCTTGCCAATTGATAACATTGTTGTAAAGTCAATGTCTGTGCATTCATCGAGAAACAGTACAGCAGAAATAAATATTTAAATTTCTTCATTTGTTCTTTAATTTTATCTTCGGAACTCCTAACTATTTAAAATCAATTTAATCCATTGCGGGACAAGCGTTTTTCTTTCTTCCACAAATTTTTGAAATTCATCATCATTCATGATGTGAAAGTTTTGAAAAACAGGTCTCGCCAAAAAAGGAAAAACAGTCATTCCCAAAAAATTTAGCAGAAAATGAAACGGGTTGAGTCCAGGATTTTTTTCTTTAATCTGTTGAATGATGACCGAATTCATCAATATTTTTTCAACGGGAAGAATCGATTTGATGTCGGAATTTTTCTTTTGAATTTCGCTGATGACAAACAGGGGAAGGTTTGGGTTTTTAGATAAAATTTCAAAATACTTTTCGCTCGCCAAATCTATTTTTTCCTCAATCGTCGTTTTTTCATTGCTGATAATTGGTATTATTTTTCCGAAAAGGAGCACAATTTTTACCTTCATCACCTGGTCGAAAAGTTTTTCTTTGCTGCGGAAATAGTAATTCAGCAGCGCCAGGTTAATTCCTGCTTCATCTGCAATATCGCGTGTTCTTGCTCCTGCAAACCCTTTTTCGGTAAAGACTTTCGAAGCGGCAAGTAGGATTTTGTCTTCAGTAGAAATTTCGTTTTCAGACATTTTGTAATCTTTTAACGAAGCAAATTTACAATTAAAATTTTGATTTAAACAAATTATTTAATTAAATGATTAAAAATTTTTTCCAAAAAAACACAGCTAAAGAACTGTGTTTTAAAATAGAAATTTGATTAATTTTAATTATCGTGACCGTACATTTTGTTGTAAAGCTTGATGTATCTTTCCTTTACCGCTTTTCTTTTCAGTTTCAAAGTCGGGGTAAGCTGGCCAAGTTCGATGGACCATACTTCAGGTGTAAGTTCAAACTTTTTGATTTGCTCCCAACTTCCTAATTTGGTGTTCAAATAATCGATTTCTTTTCCGATTCTTTCCTTTAATTCAGTGCTTTTTACTATTTCTTCAGGTGTTTTGCCAATATTGTAGCCTTTTCGTTCTGCCCAATGTTGCACAAAATTAAAGTCAGGTTGAATGAATGCACACGGCATTTTTTCGCCGTCTCCAACAACCATAATTTGTTCGATAAATTTAGAGGCTTTTGCTTGGTTTTCAATTACTTGAGGTGCGATATATTTTCCACCGGAAGTTTTGAACATTTCTTTTTTACGGTCGGTGATGTGTAGATAACCTTCTTCATCGATATGGCCAATATCTCCGGTTTTGAAATAACCTTCTTCGGTGAAAACCTCTTTCGTCATTTCTTCATTCTTAAAATATCCTTTAAAAACGGAAGGTCCTTTTACAGTTATCTCGCCATCTTCCTGAATTTTTACATCCAAATTTTCTAAAACATGACCCACGGTTCCAATTTTAATCTTCCCGAAACTGTTCACCGAAATTACAGGCGAAGTTTCTGTTAAACCGTAACCTTCAAGAATCGGAATTCCCGCATTTTGGAACATTTTGTTTAAACGTGGAGCCAAAGCGGCAGAACCAGAAACCAAAGTGATAATATTTCCACCTAAACCTTCTCTCCATTTTGAAAAAACCAATTTATCTGCAATCATTTCTTTCAATCCGGATGGTTTTCCGATGCTGTTTTTTGCTTTGTTCACCCCTAAAGCCCAAAGGAAAATTCTAGATTTCAAGCCACCTGCAGAAGTTCCTTTGTCATAAATTTTATCATAAACTTTTTCGATAAGTCTTGGAACAACGGACATGATGTGTGGTTGAACTTCCTTAATGTTATCACCCATTTTTTCGATGCTTTCGGCAAAGTAAACCGTGTATCCGTTATATTGATAAAGATAAAAAAGCATTCTTTCGAAAATGTGGCAGATCGGCAAGAAACTCAATACTTTAATGTCCTTGTAGTCCATACCTTTCACTCTTGGAATTCGTGGATCTGAAGCAAGAACGTTTGCTACAATATTTTGGTGAGTAAGCATCACCCCTTTTGGTTTTCCGGTGGTTCCGGAAGTATAAATAATGGTCGCCAAATCTTCCGAATTAATGCTTTTCGAAAGATCATCCACTTCAACTTGGGTGGCTTCATCTTCGCCTAAATCAATAATTTCTTTCCAGTTAGCAGCGCCATCAACTTGGTCAAAAGTGAAAATTCCCTGTAAAGAAGTTACATTTCCTTTAATTTTCAAAACTCTGTCGAGCAGTTCTAGGTCTGAAACAAAACAATATTTTACTTCGGCATTATTAAAGATGAAATCATAATCTTCAGGTGAAATTGTGGGATAAACAGGAACGGAAACTGCGCCAATCTGCGAAATTCCCAAATCCATTACTGCCCATTCTGTGCGGGTTGCAGTGGTGATTAAAGCAATTTTATCGCCTGGTTTGATGCCTAGTTTCAGCAACCCGCGCGAAACTTTATTTCCTAGATTAATGTACTCCTTTGTGGAGGTTTTTTGCCAATTCCCATGGTATTTGGTGACGAACATGTCATCTTGTGGATATTTTTCCAGCGCGTTATGTGCGAAATCGAATAGTCTTTTTATGCTCATTTCAATGTTTATTTTGGTTGTTGAATCTGCTTCGACTTTAAATTTTAAGGCCTTAAATGTAAAACTATTAATTTTATTTCATCCGACAAAAACTATTTTGCGCATAAAGCGTATTTAAATTTTTTAATTTTTAGAAAAATTGTAAATTTACCCTCAAACATTTAATATACTTTATGGACTTTAATTTATCGGAGGAGCAGTTGATGATTCAGCAAGCAGCAAGGGATTTTGCACAAACTGAACTTTTGCCCGGCGTGATCGAAAGAGACAATGAACAGAAATTTCCTTACGAACAGGTAAAGAAAATGGGAGAACTCGGTTTCCTTGGAATGATGGTTGATCCAAAATATGGCGGCGCCGGAATGGATAGCGTTTCCTACGTTCTTGCCATGGAAGAAATTGCAAAAGTGGATGCGTCTGCTGCGGTTGTAATGTCGGTGAACAATTCGTTGGTTTGCGCAGGTTTGGAAAAATTTTGCAACGAAGAACAGAAGATGAAATATCTGTATCCATTAGCAAGTGGAGAAGTTATTGGTGCATTTGCGCTTTCTGAACCAGAAGCAGGATCGGATGCAACTTCACAAAAAACTACTGCCGAAGACAAAGGTGATTACTACCTTCTGAACGGAATTAAAAACTGGATCACCAACGGTGGAAACGCAACGTATTATATCGTTATTGCTCAAACCGACCCAGAAAAAAAACATAAAGGAATTAACGCATTCATCGTAGAAAAAGGTTGGGAAGGTTTTGAAATCGGACCAAAAGAAGATAAACTGGGAATCAGAGGTAGCGACACCCATTCCTTGATTTTTAACAACGTAAAAGTTCCTAAGGAGAATAGAATTGGTGAAGACGGCTTCGGTTTCAATTTCGCGATGGCGGTTTTAAATGGAGGACGAATCGGGATTGCTTCCCAAGCTTTAGGAATTGCTTCCGGAGCTTATGAATTGGCATTGAAGTACGCAAAAACCAGAAAGGCGTTCCGTACAGAAATTATCAATCACCAAGCAATCGCCTTCAAACTTGCCGATATGGCGACCCAAATTACGGCAGCGAGAATGCTGTGCTACAAAGCTGCAGTAGAAAAAGATGAAGGCAAAGATATTTCTGAAAGTGGGGCGATGGCAAAACTATATTCGTCACAAGTCGCGATGGATACTACGATTGAGGCTGTTCAGATTCACGGTGGTTATGGTTATGTGAAAGAGTATCATGTAGAAAGAATGATGCGTGATGCAAAAATTACCCAGATTTACGAGGGAACTTCCGAAATTCAGAAAATTGTAATTTCAAGGTCTATTGCGAAATAATCATCTAACAAAAAACGGATAATATCATGAAATACATTTGGATCACTTTAGTTGCCGTATTGCTTCTTTTAGGAGGATTTGTTTGGTACAAATATTTTTTCGTTTTCGGTGAAGGAGTGAAATCCGGTGTTTTAAATTATGCCGTGAAAAAAGGAAATATTTTTAAAACGTATGAAGGGAAACTCATCCAGGAAGGTTTTGGTCGGGGGAAAACCGGGGCTTTAACCAGCTATGAGTTCGAATTTTCCATTGAAGATGAAGTGGTATTTAAGCAACTCGAAATGAACAGCGGGAAAACTTTCGACCTTCATTACAAAGAATATCATGGCGTTCTACCATGGCGCGGAAACACTACTTATCTCGTTGATAAAGTAATCAACATGAAATAAAAAAAATCCTTTCTGATTTGCTTTCAGAAAGGATTTTTAAATTTAAACCGCCTTATTTTGTAAAATTTAAAGGGTACTTCACGTTCTTGTAAGAATCGATACTCGCTTTTAAAGAACCGACCGCTAATTGTGCCTGAATTAAAAGCGGGACATAATTTCGGTCGTTACTTACCCACAAAGTCACTCCTTCTTTGTCTTTAAAAACCCGTCCGCTGATTACTTGAGGTACGATTTTCAGCGCATTTATCTTCCCAAATTTGGTACTGATGTTTTCACTCCCTACAACCCGCAGTTGGAACGGAAACATTTCGTCGTCAATCCAAACATTTAATTTTTTTACACTTCCGACTTTCAGTTCGCTGTTATCCAAACTCCTCAAATAATAAAAAGCGGAAAGCATGTCTTGAACTCCTTTCACGGAATTCAATGTTCGTGAGGTGTTTTTTTCTTTATCGGTTAGAATCAGCGTTTGATTATTGTGGTTAAAAACGGTCTCAAAATGTTGGGTATAAGTTCCTTCCTTTACATTTCGCACGTAGAAACTCGGTAAACCTGTATTGTAATTAATAAAACTTTCATATACATCTTCCACCTTGAAAAAAGCTCGAACCGCACCGGTTGTTTTTCCTACACCTTTTACGTAAAAATGTGGCTGCCCTAGGTAAGTGGTTTTCAAAGTTGTCAAAGTCGCTGTTCCCGCATTAAGAATTCCGTAATGAATTCGGTAATTCAGTGTTTCACCAGATTGAATGTTATCAAACTTTTGCGGGAATGCAAATGCAAAGAGAAGAACTGTTAATACACTAAAAAATTTTTTCATGGTGACTATTTTGCAAAAATTTTGCCACAAATATAATACATTGGTTTCAGTCGTTTTATATATGAGATTTGTCAGTGTTATGTAATCCGCTGTTCTTTTATTTTTCTTAAATTTGCGAATCTAATTTTTCTAAATATTTCATTAATGATTACCACAGATTTATTAATCATAGGAGCAGGACCAACAGGACTTTTTGCCGTATTTGAGGCAGGTTTGCTAAAGATGAAATGTCACCTAATCGATGCGCTTCCGCAACCAGGAGGACAATTGACGGAGCTTTATCCCAAAAAACCTATTTTCGATATTCCGGGCTATCCTTCCATCAATGCTGGTGAATTGGTAGATAATTTAATGGAGCAGATTAAACAGTTTCAGCCAGGATTTACTTTGGCGGAAACAGCACAAACTTTAACGAAATTAGAAGACGGAACTTTTGAAGTCGTTACCAATAAAGGAACTGTTCACAGAGCTAAAGCTGTTGCAATTGCAGGCGGTTTGGGAACTTTTGAACCTCGAAAACCAACCATCGAAAATATTGCCGATTACGAAGAAAATGGAGTTGAATATTTCATCAAAGATCCTGAACATTTCCGTGGAAAAAAAGTGGTAATTGCAGGTGGAGGAGATTCTGCTTTGGATTGGAGTATTTTTTTGGCGAATGTAGCCCATGAAGTTACTTTAATCCACAGAAGAAACGAATTCCGCGGTGCTTTGGATTCGGTGGAGAAAGTGCAACATTTAAAAAATCAAGGAAAAATCAATTTGATTACTCCTGCAGAAGTTGTTGGAATTAAAGGTGACGGTCACGTTTCCGCAATTACCGTGGAAAAGGAAGGTGAAACTTTTGATGTAGAAACTGACTATTTCGTTCCACTTTTCGGATTGACTCCAAAATTGGGAGATATCGCCAATTGGGGATTAGAAATTGAAAAGAACGCAATCGTTGTAAATAACGCTTTAGATTATCAAACCAATATTCCTGGAGTTTATGCAATTGGCGACGTGAATACCTATCCAGGAAAATTGAAACTGATTTTATGTGGTTTTCATGAGGCAACTTTGATGTGTCAAAGTGTTTACAACATGCTGAATCCAGGCAAAAAATATGTCTTGAAATATACAACTGTAAGTGGAGTGGATGGTTTCGACGGAAGTAGAAAAGAAGCGGAAAAAGCAGTCGTAATGAAAATCGATTAAAAGCTGCAAGTCGGAAGATGGAAGCTGGATGGTACAAAAGTTCTCTCATGAATAAGATTTCTCACTTCGTTCGAAATGACAATATTGTCATTTTTTGAGAGAGGGATTTGGAGCGGCGGCGAAGCCGCCGCTCCAAATCCCAACAATATTTTAGAAAGGGCGATTGTCATTCCGAGCGAAGCGAGGAAACAAAAAAATTATTAATTTTTCATTATTCATTATTATTTAAAAAATGTCTTTAGATATAAACCTAAAAATCACAGACCGAAACGGCGACCTTCATGAAGTTGTCGCACCAACCGACATGTCGATGAATTTAATGGAAGTCATCCGTTCCTACGAACTGGCGGAAGAAGGAACCATCGGAGTTTGCGGTGGAATGGCGATGTGCGCTTCTTGTCAGGTTTATGTTTTGAATGGCGAAGAAAAATTACAGGAAATGGGAGCTGAAGAAGACGCGATGTTGGCTGAAGCTTTTCATGTGGAACCCAATTCCCGGCTCGGTTGCCAAATCCACATCACCGAAGAAATCGAAGGTTTGGAAGTGGAGATTGCGCCGTATCCCTAAACAATAGCCAAGTAACAAGAGCAAGGAAACAAGTCGTCAATTGTGAATTTTTCCTTCAAAGAGTGAATGGTGAATTTTTTCCGCTCTAAGAATTAGCTGCAAAGCAAATTCAGTCTGAAAGATATTCATTGACGAAGTCAAATTCGCAACAACACACCCACAAAAAATCACACTCTCAAAACTCCCCGAAAACCTCTCGCTGCGTAATAAGATTCCGCCCCGTTGTGGTAAATAAAGACGGTTCCGAAACGGTAATCCCCAAAAATAGCTCCACCTAATTTTCTGATTTTTTCAGGCGTTTTCAGCCAACTTGAAGTTTTAGAATCAAATTCGCCAAGTGTTTGTAAATGGCGATATTCTTCTTCGTTTAGAATTTCAATTCCCAAAGATTTTGCAAATTCTGTTGCCGAGTTTTTTGGTTTGTTTTCTTTCCGTTTATCGAGTGCTTCTTGGTCGTAGCAAAAACTTCTTCTTTCTTTCGGACTTTCAGGGGAACAATCATAGAACAAAAATTCGCCATTTTCAAAACCTACAACATCCGGTTCACCGCCGGTTTCTTCCATTTTTTGGAGGGATTCTAATTTCTTTGGATTGGCTTCGAGTTTTTTTTGAACATCATCCCATTTTAAATTTTGATGACGATTCAGATTTTTTTCGAAACGGCTTTTTAGAATGTTAAGTAAGTCTTCAAAGTTTTTCATGAATATTTTGGTTATGAAAAAAGTGCAGTTAAAAAAATAAATTTCAACTGCACTAATGTATTCATTCTTAAGTATTATTATTAATTTTTTGCAGGAATGTCCGCCAAAATCTCCTTCAAAAATCCCCAGAATTTCTGCACCGACGGAATATTCGCTTTTTCATCCGGCGAATGCGCTCCACGAATGGTGGGTCCGAAACTCACCATTTCCATTTCGGGATAGTTTGCACCGATAATTCCACATTCCAAACCTGCGTGACAGGCGACAACATGTGGTTTTGAACCGAAATCTTTTTCATAGATTGTTTCCATTAATTTCACGATTTCTGAACCGGGTTTTGGTTTCCATCCTGGATAAGATCCGCTGAATTCCACGTTCATTCCCGCCAATTCGCAAACGGCTTTCAATTGTTCAGCCACCGCAAATTTTGTGGATTCTACAGAAGAACGGGAAAGATTTAATATTTTCAGTTCTCCGTTTTTTAACTCAACTCTTGCTACGTTGTTTGATGCTTCCACCAAATCTGCAACATCGGGCGACATTCTGTAAACGCCGTTGTGTAAAGCTTTTAATGCTAAAATAATTCTCGCTGAATTTTCTTCAGAAATCGCTTTTTCAGGAGTAGAGAAAGTTTCAATATTAATCGCCAAATCCTTTTCAACATCGGCAAACTCTTCCAAAATTGCTTTTCTTAAAACATTTGCATCTTCAATAAACTCAATCGAATTTCTTACCGATAAAACTGCAAACGCCTCTCGCGGAATCGCGTTTCTCAAACCACCGCCATCAATAGAAATCAACTGTATATTTTGGCTGTAAAGTCCTGTAAATAAAAGTCTTCCCAAAATCACATTCGCATTTCCGAAACCTTTGTGGATGTCCATTCCGGAATGGCCGCCTTGCAAACCTTTAATTTCAATTTTTATGATTTGTCCTTTAGATTCTTCCAATTCGTAATTTTGAGTGGCGGTTACATCAATTCCACCTGCACAACCGATATCGATTTCGT
The DNA here is from genome assembly GCF_020084865.1 of Candidatus Kaistella beijingensis. Taxonomy (NCBI): domain Bacteria; kingdom Pseudomonadati; phylum Bacteroidota; class Flavobacteriia; order Flavobacteriales; family Weeksellaceae; genus Kaistella; species Candidatus Kaistella beijingensis. The sequence goes on from NZ_CP071953.1 coordinate 2,765,254, forward strand.
CATCTTCTTCGGTGTCGAGATTCAGTAAAATTTGTCCCTGAAGTTGACCCGGCTTCAATCCCATTGCTCCGGTCATTCCCGTTTCTTCATCAATCGTAAAAAGTGCTTCCAAAGCAGGATGAGGAATATCATTGCTTTCCAAAATCGACATGATTGCAGCGACTCCTAAACCATTGTCCGCTCCTAAAGTGGTTCCTTTTGCTTTCACCCAGTCTCCATCCACTTCCATTTCAATTCCCTGCGTTTCGAAATCGAAATTGATATCGCTGTTTTTTTGGCAAACCATGTCAAGATGCGATTGCAATACGATGGATTTTCTATCTTCCATTCCCGAAGTTGCGGGTTTTTTGATGATGACGTTTCCTATTTCGTCCACGTTGGTTTCCAGACCAAGATTTTCGCAGAAATTTTTAATGAATTCGATCACTTTTCCTTCTTTTTTTGAAGGTCTTGGAACAGCGTTCAATGCTGCGAAATTTTTCCAGATTATTTGGGGTTCGAGCTGTGTAATTTCCATAGAATTTTATTTATCCCAAATTTACGAATAAAAAATGCTCCCTAAAAAACGGAAGCATTAATTTTTGTTCAATGTCTTTTTTAACCTCTTTCTCTTTCTAAAAGAACCATCATGAGGAAAGATAAAATAACGAGTGATTCGTCCTCATCGTCGATATCGATCAATCTGTCGAGCTGGAATCGCCTTCCGATAAGCGAAGGCATTTTCTTTAGTTTGAAGTATTCTTTTCCCGACGCATCTTTCACCGTGTAGGAAGGATTCAGAAAATATCCGGTAAACATTCCAATAATAGGTATTTCACCTACGAAACTGTCCCAAATTTTGATCCAAGCATTGTCTTCGTTGATCTGAAATTTTATTTTTTCATTCCCGTCAATGATATCGTATTGAGATTTCCAAATAGAGCGCATTCCTTTTCTGGCAAGTCTTCCAAGGTTTTTATGGGTCGATAAATCCGTCATTGAATAACTTGCGTTGAAATCTAACCAACGATCCGCCTTGATTCTGAACAATTCCTGCGATTTACTTTCATCATTGAAAACGATCACATCTTCTTTTAATTTGAACATTTTTTCACGAACATACGCTACATAGTTCCCGTGTCGGTCGGTAATATTGAAATCGCTGGAAAGCGTGGTGATTTTGAATTTAAAATCGAGAGGATAATTTAAGTTTTTAAGAATCATAGAGGTTGTTTTTTCAAAGGTAATAAAACGGACTAAACTTGCAGTTTGAGATATTAAATTTTATTTTTGCGAAATGGATTATCCTAGCAAAGTTTTGGCAAAAGCAGTGGAGGAAATTTCGGGACTTCCCGGAATCGGCAAAAAAACCGCATTGCGACTGGCTTTACATTTATTGAAGCAGCCCGAAAGTCAGGCAATCGTTTTGGGTGAATCTTTGCAGAAATTGGTTGTAGATATTAAATATTGCAAGGAATGCCACAATTTTTCTGACTCAGAAATTTGCGAAATCTGCGCAAACCCAAAAAGAAATGATGAGATTCTTTGCATCGTAGAAGATGTTCGCGATGTGATGGCGATTGAAAACACCAATAAGTTCCGTGGAAAATACTTGGTTTTGGGCGGCAAAATTTCACCGATGGAAGGAATCGGTCCCAATCAATTAAATATTTCATCTATCGAAAAAAAATTGCAGGAAGGATACATCAAAGAACTGATTTTCGCTTTAAGCGCAACGATGGAAGGCGATACCACTGCTTATTACATCTATAAAAAATTCAAAAATTTTGAGGTGAATTTTTCAACCATCGCACGCGGAATTTCTGTTGGCGACGAGTTGGAATATGCCGATGAAATTTCGTTGGGAAGATCTATTCAGAACAGATTACCGTACAATGAAGCAGGATAAATAGATTTTATGATGGGAAAAATTTTATCCTTTAACTCCGAAAAATCCACCTTCTTTTTAAGATACTTCATATTCTTTTTTGTGAACGGACTCTTCATTATAAAATACGGAAGCGAACATTTTTCTGCTCTTCAAGCTTCAGCATTTCTTTTTTTGTATATCATTTTTTTTTCAGGGTTTATATTTCTAGTAAAAAAGATTATTCTAAAGGATTCTGTTTTTAAAATATTGTTTTGGTTGATTGTTCCGCTGTTTTTCTTATGCACCGTTTATATCAACAGAATGGTTGATTCTCAAAATTTAATGACCGATCGGTGGGCGGCAATGGAAATCAGCATCAATGCAATTTTACGAGGCGAATATCCATACAATATTGTTGATTTTCAAGGGAATGAATCTTCTAATCTGCCTGTTTTGGTTCTATTGGGAATGCCTTTTTATTTGCTTTTTGGGAGCGTTGGTTATTTGCAATGTTTTGTTTTTGTATTATTTTCGTTGATTGTTTTTAAATTTTTTAAAAATTATCGAGAACGAGTTGTGGCCATTTGTTTACTCATTTTTTCACCGTCTTATCTTTATGAGATTTATACGAAAAGTGACTTATTTTCAAACTTCATTATTGCGGTCGGAGCGATTCTTTTTCTTTGGAAATACTTCATTAAATCGACAAAATTAAGATATGAATATGTTGCAATTATTGCAGCTTTGCTTCTATTGACGAGGATTCCGATACTTTTTCCTTTAATGATACTTTTGCTCCGTAAAGTTTATTTTTTAAGTTTTAGACAGAAAGTTATTTTCGGTTCAGTTTTAATATTAACAACGATCCCGTTTCTGATTTGGTTTTTCTTGCCGGCAGAAAGTTGGGAACTGATAAAATATCACAATCCTTTTCAATTGCAGAGCAAACAACCTGTTTTTTTTAGTTTTTTTTTCTTCACTTTAGCGGGAATTTTATCCTTTAAAGTAAAGAATGTTAAAAACGTGCTTGATTACAGTTCATTTGTTTTGTTCTTTTCCGTAATGTCGGTTTTTTTATTGATGATTTATTGGTACGGATTGAAATCTGTTTTTTTTGAATCCGGTTTTGATATCAGTTATTTCAATGTGGCGATGCCATTTTTTATTTTGAGTTTACCCTTGAATAACAGTATTTTGGGGAAGGAAGCACTACTAAAAATTTAGGGATGAAAAAGATAATTTCCGTTGTTTTGCCGGTTTACAATTCATCACAAACAGTAGTGAAAGCTCTAAATAGTGTCAAAAATCAAACTTTTGGCAGTAAGAATTTTGAAATAATCATCGTCAATGACGGTTCTACTGATGAAAGTTTAAACATTGTTGAAAAATATAAGGCGAAAAATCCGACACTGAACATTTCTATTTTTAGCCAAAAAAACGGTGGAGTTTCAAGTGCGAGAAATACAGCGCTAAAAATTGCTGAAGGCGACTACATCGCTTTATTGGATGCAGATGACGAATGGTTGCCGACAAAAATTGAAAAGCAAATAAATCTACTTGAAAATAAAGAATTGCACATCGATTTTTTATCCGTAAAAAGAACAAATCAGAAAATACTTTATCCCTACAAGGTAAAAGACGGATTGGCTGAAATCACTTTCAGAAAGCTGTTAATTAGAAACGAGGCTCAACCTTCAACCGTTGTTTTTAAAAGAAAAGTTTTGGAAAATACGGGGCTTTTTAACGAAACGCAGCGTTATGCGGAAGACATTAATTATTGGCTGAAAGTTTCTCTTAACAATAAAATGTTTATTTTAGATGAAGAATTGTTGCTTGCAGGTGAAGGAAAAAGAACGTTCGGAATTTCTGGGCTTTCTGCAAATTTGTCAGAAATGGAGAAAGGTTTTCACCGTAATTTGAAAGAAATCTTCGAGATGAAAAAGCTATCGCCAATTGAATATCAACTTTATCGAATATTTTACAGAATTAAATACATCATTCGGATCTCCCGAAACAAATTCCTGAAATTGCAGGGAAAATAGAAAATAATGTCGCACGAAATTAAAAATATTTTAATTACCGGTGGAGCCGGATTTATCGGGAGCAAACTCGCTTTGTCATTGATTAATAAAGGATATTCTGTAACCGTTTTGGATTGCCTTTCAGAACAAATTCACGGCAAAAACCCAGAAGCAAATTCATCTCTGTTCAAAAGCATTTCAGGAAAGGTAAACTTCATTAAGGGAAATATCTGCAACCGAAAAGAAATCCAAAAAGCAGTTGAAGGTCAAGACGCCATTGTTCATCTCGCCGCAGAAACCGGAACCGGACAATCCATGTACGAAATCGAGAAATATGCAAACGTGAATATTTCCGGAACGGCATTGTTGCTCGATGTTTTGGTGAATCAGAAAAACTCGGTGAAAAAGTTTATTTTGGCTTCTTCAAGAGCAGTTTACGGTGAAGGAAAATACATCAATTCAAAATCAGAAATTGTTTATCCCGAACATCGAAATTGGGATGAAATGCGCCAAAAAAACTTCCAAATGACCGATCATAATGATGAAATTTTGGAAGCGGTTGCAACGGACGAAGAATCAAAACTGCACCCAACTTCTTTCTACGGAATTACTAAACTGCAGCAGGAACAGATGGTAAAGCTCGTTTGCAGCTCGATTGGAATTGATTTTGTAATTCTTCGTTACCAAAATGTCTTCGGAGTGGGACAGTCTTTATTAAATCCTTATACGGGAATTCTTTCCGTTTTTTCTACGCAAATTTTAAACGGTAAAAACATCAATGTTTTTGAAGACGGTTTACCGACAAGAGATTTTATCAACGTGGATGATACGGTTGAGGCAACGGTTCGAAGCCTTGAAATGGCTTCTGCAAACAACGAAACCATCAATATTGGAACCGGAATCGCAACCACGATTTTGACGGTCGCGGGACTTCTTTCTCAAAATTATCAAAAAAATACGGAGATCAATATTTCCGGCGATTTCAGAATTGGCGACATACGTCACAATTTTGCAGATTTAAGTAAAATGAAAAAATTGCTCGGTTTTGAACCCAGGAAAACTTTCGCACAGGGAATTGCTGAGTTTACGGAATGGGTTTTGAATCAGCCGGTTCAGGAAAGTAATTTTGAACGTTCCATGCAAGAGTTGAAAAGCAAAGGCTTTTTGAAATCATGAATTTGAATGGAAAAAAAATATTGTTCCTTTCTCCTCATTTTTTCGGTTACGAAAAAGCGATTGTCACCCGTTTGAAAGAACTCGGTGCAGAAGTTGATTTTTTTAACGAAAGACCTTCAGATTCTGTTCTGTCACGCGGAATTATTCGGGTGAAAAGCAGTCTTTACCAAGCTAAAATCAACAAATATTACAAAAATATTCTGAATAAAATTAAAGGAAAGAATTATGATTTTTTACTTTTGATTAAAGGCGAAACGATTCCATTTTTCTTTCTTGACGATTTCAAAACGCTACATCCAAAAGCTGTCAAAATATTTTATTCGTACGACGCGGTTTCAGAGTATCCGAAATTTTTGAAACTCTATCCTTATTTTGATCAAAATTTTACGTTTGAACCTTCTGATGCAAAGAAATATCAATTACATTTCCGGCCATTATTTTTTTTGAATGAATATAAAAATTCGGCACACAAAATTTCAAAATACGACATCACGTTCATCGGAAGCGCGCACACCGACCGATATTTGATAGGAGAGAAGGTGAAAAATGATGCAAAAAAATTAAATCTAAAAACTTTCTTTTTCTATTATGCACCGGGAAAAACAGCTTTTCAACTCAAAAAAATATTTGATAAAAATCTTCATACATTTGATGCTAAAAAATTAAGTTTCACCAAACTTTCCCATTCGGAAATTGCAGAAATTTATCAACAGTCGTTTTCGGTTTTAGATATTAATAAACCTTTTCAAGATGGTTTAACGATGCGGACTTTCGAAACTTTAGCTTCCGGTAAAAAATTGTTGACAACCAATTCAGACATTAAAAATTATCCATTTTACGATCCACAAAATATTCTGATTTTAGACCGAAATGATTTGAAAATTTCTCCTGAATTTTTTAACACACCTTTTCAAGAAATCCACCATGAAACGCTAGAAATGATGTCGCTGGATTCTTGGATCAGTTGTTTGTTCATTAAAAATCAAGACGATTATTGGAAAATGAATTAAATAAAAAAACGGTTTGGAAAATCTTCAAACCGTTTTTTGTATGATTAAATCTAACTTCCTATTTTGCTGGCGCAGCCGGAGTTTGAACAGGCGCTGTTGCAGGATTATTTGTTGCAGGCGCTGTTTGCGGAGCTGGAGCTTCTTTTTTAGCCGGAGAAGTTTGTTGGAACGTTTGAACAGGTTTTGCCGTCAAAATTACGCTCAACAAAATTAAAGCTACAATGATGATTCCTAAAGTCCAGGTTGCTTTCTCCATGAAATCGTTGGTTCTTTGAACGCCGAACTGTGCAGAAGAAGTCCCGCCAAAAGTTCCGGAAAGACCGCCTCCTTTTGGATTTTGCGCCATAATAACGATAATTAGTAAGATACTCGCAATCATGATAAGAACCATGAATAATGTAAATATTGTGCCCATTGTTTGTTCTAAAATTTAGTTTGCAAATATAATGTATTTTTTTAAATCTCTGTTTTGATTTGCCAAATAATTGATAATGAAAAACAACAGAAAATCAGAATAACAAATCTTTAATTGTGAATAATACAGAATAATTTTGTTCATTCAGCAAAAAGTTAAATCATATTGTGTTAATGTTTCTTAAAGCAAAATAGAATGGTGAAAAAATTGCTTATCTTTAAAATCACCAAAAAACGTTTTAACATGATTGAAAAATTGAAAAATCTGCCGGAAAGCGTTTTGGGTTTTACGATTCACCACCGAATCACGAAAAGTGACTTTAAAAAACTCATCATGCCCGAAGTTTCGCAGGGAATAGAGAAAAATCCCAAACTCGATTTCTTGTATATGATTGATAACGAAACCGACACTTCGTTCAGTGTTTGGTTCGAAGATGCAATTCGCAAAGTTCAGAATGTTTGTTCGTGGAACAAAACCGCCTTCATCACCGATTGCGAAGGAATGATTAAACCCGTCAGCAATTTTCAGAAATTCATGAAAGGCGATTTTAAAATCTTCAAAAAGAGTGAAGAACAGGAAGCCATCGCTTGGCTACAAACACCGTAGAATAATATTGTATTCGGAATTTTGAATATTGAATAAAAAAATGCCTTCTCAAAATCTGAAAAGGCATTTTTTATATATGAAATCTGAATTTGGTCGTTTTAAACTCTCACCACGTCAAATTGGAATCCGCTTGAAAAATTCATCTGAAAATTAGAATTCAGACGATATTTCAATTTCTTTGAAATTTCACTCAGTAGGTTAAAATTGTCTGCGTGTGAAATGTCATCTAAAATAATTTCGTCATTGTTGATGCGGATTCCCGAGTCATCAACTCTCAAAAATTGCAATCCGTAATTTGAGTGAAGTTTTTCTAAAAACTTTAAATCCTCTAAAGAAAGTATATTTTCTGACATGACTCGATATTTTATGTTATGTTGATAGTTTTTACAATTATTATGCCTTTTATTTTTCTTGTTGATAACTTTTTTAGAAAATTGATGATTTTTTGTAAATCCATTTGATGATAAAAAATTTAAATTGAAATACAGATGAATTCTAAAAAAATAATTATTGTTGATGATGACACCGCAATACTTGAATCTTTAGGTTTATTGCTAGATTTTGAGGGTTTTGATGTAGAGGCATTCGAGCGCGGTTCAGAAATTTTCAAGTGGGTGGAAAACAGAAGTGTTCCCGACGCAATTTTATTAGATATGTGGCTTTCCGACGAAGACGGAAGAGATATTTGCAAGAGGTTGAAAGAATTTGAACCCACGAGAAATATTCCCGTGATTATGATGTCTGCAAGTCGTGGTTTAGAACAAACAGCAATTGATTCTGGAGCAAACGCATTTATTCCAAAACCTTTTGATATTGATGTAGTCTTGAATACGCTCAATCAGTTTACAGCTTAACTTTTACTTTAAAAAAATAAATTAAACCTCTCATTTTCGGGAGGTTTTTGTTTGGAATATAATTTGACTTCGTGATTAATTTTCATAAATTTGAACCTCAATTTTTTTTGCATGATGGATTATTTGAAAGGATTAAATGAAGCACAGTACGAAGCAGTTACCACACTTGAAGGACCTTTGATGGTTCTTGCAGGTGCGGGTTCCGGAAAGACACGCGTTCTCACGATGCGCATTGCTCATTTGATCACCAATTTGGTGGACCCTTTCAATATTTTAGCCTTGACTTTTACCAACAAAGCCGCTAAAGAAATGAAGGAACGTATCGCGAAAGTCGTTGGTGCAAGTGAAGCCAAATCACTTTGGATGGGAACTTTCCACTCGGTTTTTGCCAGGATTTTAAGAAGTGAGGCGCAGTATCTCGGATTTCCCTCCAACTTTACGATTTACGATTCGCAGGATTCTTTGAATGTCATTAAAAAAGTTTTGAAAGAACTCAACATCGATGCGGATTTATATAAACCTAAAAAAGTTCAGGCGAGAATTTCGACGTACAAAAATAATTTGATCACCGTTAAAGCCTACTTCAACAACCCCGAATTAATCGAGGCGGACGAACGTGCGAACATGAAACACATCGGTTTGATTTACCAAAAATATGTAGAGGCCTGCTTTAAAAACGGAGCGATGGATTTTGATGATTTGTTGTTGAGAACCAATGAATTGCTGACTCGCTTTCCCGAAGTTTTAGCGAAATATCAAGACCGATTCCGATATATTTTGGTGGATGAGTATCAAGATACGAATCACTCGCAATATCTGATTGTAAAAGCTTTGGCTTCAAAATTTGAAAATATTTGTGTGGTGGGAGACGATGCGCAATCGATTTACTCGTTCCGTGGTGCAAATATTTACAATATTTTAAATTTCAAAAAAGATTATCCCGACGCAGTTACCGTATCATTGGAGCAAAATTATCGTTCCACGCAAAACATTGTGAATGCGGCGAATGTGGTGATTGCTAAAAACGTTCAGCAATTCAAAAAAAATGTTTTTTCCGACAACGAAGAAGGTGAAAAAATAAAAGTTTACCGCTCCCTTTCCGATGCGGATGAGGCGAATTTCGTGGCTTCCAATATTTGGGAACTTCACAATTCCAATCAAAGAAAATTTACAGATTTTGCGATTTTGTACCGAACGAATTCCCAAACCCGTGCTTTTGAAGATGCGCTCCGAAGAAAGAATATTCCGTACCGAGTTTACGGGGGATTGTCTTTCTACCAAAGGAAAGAAGTGAAAGATTTAATCGCTTATCTGCGACTTTTGGTGAATGAAAACGACAGTGAAGCGTTGTTCCGAATCATCAATTATCCCGCCCGTGGAATTGGTGAAACGACACAAAATAAACTGATTGTTTTTGCGGATTCTCAAAATGTTTCGGTGGCACAAGTCTTGAATAATCTCGGATTTTACGCTCCACAATTAGGTTTAAATAACGGAGTTTTAACGAAACTTTCCGACTTTTGGTCAATGATTAAAGCGTTTCAGGTTTTACTAAAAACTGAAAACGTGTACAATGTCGCCATGGAAGTCGCCAAACGCAGCGGATTGATAAAATTTTTGAAAGACGACCAAACTCCCGAAGGAATTTCCCGTGTGGAAAACGTGCAGGAATTGATGAACTCGATGCAGGGTTTCATTGAGGAACAGCAGCAACTGGAAGACGGCGATCCAAGCTTGTCGAATTTCCTTGAAAACATCGCGCTCTCCGCAGATACGCAAAAAGACAAAGAAGATGACAATACTGATAAAGTTTCTTTGATGACCATTCACCTTTCCAAAGGTTTGGAATTTCCCATTGTGCATTTGGTGGGACTTGAGGAGAATTTATTTCCAAGTTTTATGAGTTCATCCACTCGTGAAGAGTTGGAAGAAGAACGTCGATTATTTTATGTGGCTTTAACAAGAGCTGAAAAACAGGCATTTTTCACTTACGCCGTTTCCCGTTTTCAGTGGGGAAAAATCACCGATGCAGAACCTTCAAGATTTTTAAGCGAAGTCGATTCCCAATATTTAGAATTCATCAATCCTGCGATAGAAAGCCGTTTCGTAAATCATTCAGGTTTAAAATCCAATATTTTTGACGACGGTCCTAGCGAACCGAGATTCTTTAAAAAAGTCGAACCGAAGAAAACTTTAAAACGCGATGTCGATGCGGGCGAAGCGAAGCAACCTCCTCAAAACCTAAAACCTGTCGCCACCGCAAAAATCATCAATCCGAGCGGACAAAGTTCACAGGACATCGAAGTGGGCGACAAAGTTCGTCACGACCGTTTCGGCGTTGGAGAAGTGACTTTCCTCGATGGAACCGACCCGCAAAACATCAAGGCAAAAGTGGTTTTCCAACATGAAGGCGAGAAAAATTTGATTTTGAAGTTTGCGAAACTGACCAAGATTTAGGGGCTGGAAGAGGGAAGATGGATGCTGGAAGTTTAAAAAAGTGTGGTTGAAGTTCGTAATTAAATGACATTATACATTTTTAGCAAAAAGATTCATCTTTAATTCGAAGATTCGGCGATTATTCTAAAATATTAAAATAGATGAGGCATTTTTTGGTTCTTTTGTTTCAGGAGAAAAGAACTAAAATTATATTGACAATCAATCACTTCACCAATTCCTCAAACAACCTCTCAAAAGTCCCATCTAAATCCGTCGTTTTTCCAGGATGAGGTCTAGAAGTTTGAACCACCGAACTTCTCACCGCCGTCAGCCAACGAAATCTTTCGGGAATATCAAATTGGGCAATTTCTCCACCAGATTTTTCACCATTTGCAACCGCTTTGAAGTTTTCTAAATTTTGCTGAATATCATCATAATCGAGTTTGGAATGCATCAACGCAAATTTGTCGGGACAAAGATGAAATTCAACCCTAATATATTTTGCCTTCTTGGAAAACATAACAAGTCCGATGTTGAAAAATTCTTCTCTCTCAACTTTCGGAACGAGCCGTATTACTGCGTATTCGTAGATTTTAACCTCTTGCATTTTTTGCTTCGTTTACAAAGTTTGCGGAATTTTCTAGTCGGCTTTTCATGAAGTTGAAATACACTTCCTTAATTTCTTCGGGCGACATTTCGGTGTCTTTCCAATCGAGCCATTCCAATGGAATAAGTTCAACGATTTCTCTGAAAATCTCATCATTCAAAACTGTTTTTGCAAAAGCATCGGCTTCATCCAACAAAGTTGCCTGTTTTAATAGAACGTGTTCTTTAATATAAGCAAAAGGACTTAACGAATGTTTCTCGAAATTTTCCCAGGAATGATGAAAGAAAAATGAAGCGCCATTGTCAATCACCCACAATTCTTTGTGCCACATCAAAAGATTCGTGTTCTTGAAAGTACGGTCGATATTGGTAATAAAAGCGTCCAACCAAACAATTTTCGAAGCCAAAAGCGGATCAATTTTTACGGAAGGATCATACGCAATCGCTCCCGAGAGAAAATGCAGTCCCAAATTCAAACCCTCTGAAAACTTCAATAGATCCTGAATTTCTTCATCCGCTTCTGTTCTTCCGAAATCTACATCGAGGTTGGCAAAAACTAGTTCCGGAATCTTTAATCCTAAAACCTGTGCAATTTTCCCGCCCAACAATTCCGAAATCAGCATTTTCACGCCATGTCCACCGCCACGAAATTTTAGAACATATTTAAAGTCATCGTCCCCTTCGGCGAGTGCGGGCAAACTTCCGCCTTCCCGCAAAGGCAGAATGTATCGCATGACGGTGACTGTTCTTAAAGATAAATTCATCCTTTCAAAAGTACGGAAAAGATGGAAGCTGGAAGCTGCAAGCGGAAAGATTTTTTGAATTCTATATAGACTGAATGCTCAAAAAGTAATTAACGATTTGAATTTAATACTGAAAATTAGATTTTTTTAAGATGACTTTTTAAAATGATCATCCTTAAACATGATGCTGTACACCAGAAACAGTCCTAATCCAATCGCAATTACGAAGAAAAAGAAAGGTAAAACCCCGTAACCTAAAATGGTATAAGTTGATGGAATACGCATCAAAAGCGCCGCTCCGATGATCATTGCCGCAATAATTAATCCGGAAGTGATTCGGTTGGCTACTTTCTGAAAACCTTCTGTCAGCCGATCTTCATCAATTGCATTGATTTTTAATTCTAACTGATTGTTGGCAAGATTTTCGGTAATTTTATTCAGGCGACCCGGTAAATTTTCTAATAATTTTTTGTTGTCTAAAAGGAATGCATAAGCATTTTCAGGTTTATGTTCCTGTTGCATTTTTTTGTTCACCATTTTCTCCATGAAACGGCGAATCGCCTTTTGAAGATCATATTTCGGCGTCAATACAGCGACGATCTGATCCATGTTCAGAAGGACTTTTCCTAAAATATTGAGTTCAACTGCTAATTTTATTCCTTCATCTGCGGCGATTCTGTTCATTTGCAGAAGAATTCTTCCGGTTTCCATGTCTTCAGCGTTTGTACTTGTACTGTCCATCACAAGTCTGTTGATGTTTTTTCGGAAGTGGTCAAGATTTACTTTGGCAGAATCATATTCGCTAATTTCAAGGAGAGCATCCGTAATATCGTCACCATCTTTTTTGGTCATTCCGACTAAAAGCATCATGATTTTTTCTTGAAGTTTGGGACTGAATTTTGCGACCATTCCTAAATCCATTAAAGCAACTTTGTCGTCTGCAGTCACATGAATATTTCCGGGATGTGGATCTGCATGCACGAAACCATCAACAATAATCTGCTTCATATAAGCTTCAACCAAATCATCGATGACCGACGTAAAATCCGTTTCAATTTTTTTAAGGTTCCCCAAAGACGTGATTTTCTTGCCGTCAATAAAATCCATCGTAAGTACCTTTGATGAAGAATATTCGGCAACAGGTGATGGAACGATGAGGTTTTTAAACTCCTTTAAATTTTCTTTGAGGATGACAAGATTTTGCGCCTCTTTATTATAATCGAGTTCATTCAGTAAAATGAAACGAAGTTCTTCGATGACATCATCCAATGCATATTTTTTAGCAACTTTGGAGTGAGTTACCGCAAGATCTGCCATATTCTTTAAGGTTTCCAGTTCTTCGATGAATTTTTTTCGAACTCCCGGTCGCTGAATTTTCACCACCACCTTTCTTCCGGAAGGCAACAATGCCAAGTGAACCTGCCCAATTGATGCACTTGCTAAAGGTTTAGGATCAAAAAGTTCAAAAGCTTTGTTGATTTTTACTCCAATTTCCTCCTCAAAAATTTTCTGCACTTCTTCGTAAGGCACAGTTTCCACATCATCCTGTAGATTTGCCAACGCTTGAAGATAGTTTTCCGGAAGCAAATCCGGTCTTGTTGAAAGAAGCTGACCTAATTTTACATAAGTGGGACCCATCTTTTTTAGATCTTCAACCAATTCTTCAGGTTTTTGGTTGTACTCGTCCTCGGAGATTTCTGTTTTTTCAATTTCATTTAAAACGGAATTTGCCGTTGATTTCACGACATCGCTGTTGTAGTATTTAAGAATGAAACTGAAAAATTTTGCGTAGTTGTTGAGTTGTTGTAGTGCCATAATTTTTCCTAAAAGAAAAAATTGTACCACAATTTGTTAGTTTTTATCTGAACGGTGTTTCGGAAAAATGGTATGCAAAGATTTCCAAATCTGCAGACTCAAAATTGAAATTACCATTTATGTAATTATTTTACTTGGCTCTTTTTACTTGGTTCTTGGTTCAATCGTTGTGATACGGTTTCCCCTGCAAAATCTGGTCGGCTCGGTAAATCTGTTCCACAAAAAACAGTCGAATCATTTGATGGGTGAAAGTCATTTTAGACAGAGATATTTTCTCGTTTGCTCTTTGGTAAATTTCTTCTGAAAATCCGTAAGCACCGCCAATAAAAAATGAAACTTTTTTGATGGAAAAATTCATCCAGTTATCAATTTTTGCGGCAAATTCCCGACTTGTAAACTGTTTTCCTTTTTCGTCGAGAAGTATGATGTGATCGGAGTTTTCAGTAAGATTGAGAAATAGTTTTCCCTCTTCTTTTTTCAGAAGTTCGGGGGAGAGATTTTTAGCGTTTTTCACATCGGGAATTTCGGTGATTTCAAAATTCCAATGTTTTGGCAGGCGGTTTTGGTAATATTTAATAAGGCCGGAAATTTCTTTGTCGTCCGTTTTTCCGATGCAGATTAAATTGATTCTCATTTCTTATCTTTGTTGTGCAAATATAGATGAATGGGCATTAAAACTCCACAATTCCTGATTAAAATCCACAATTTTCTTGATGAAATCCACATCCCGTTTTTGGGAATTTCTCTATGGAAAATGTTCGAGGTTTACGGACAAGGCGTTTTCAGGATGCAAATAGGAAGAATTGCAGCGAGTATTTCCTGGAGTTTTTTTTTAAGTCTGTTCCCATTTATTTTGTTTTTGCTTTCGTTGTTGCCGTATCTGCCGCATTACGACAAGCTTCAGTTCTATATTTTTGAGATTTTGATGCCGAATATTTTTCCGGCGCATATTCAAAAAGATGTGTCGGGTTATATCACCAATTTCATCATTCCGAATATGAAGAACATTAGCAATCTCACCATTGTTTTTGCGATGATTTTTGCGGTGAACGGAACGCATTCCCTCATTAACGGTTTCAATCTCAACACCAATCTGCAGCGTGGAGTCGTGAAAGAATATTTGGTGGCATTCGTGATTACCATTGCGTTTATCGTATTGATTATCGCTTCCTTACTTGGTGTCTATTACAGTGAGGTGGTGCTGAAACTTTTCACTCCTGAAATTAATATTTCATGGCTCGTTGATAATATGTCGCGGATTATCGGATTTATTTCTTTTCCGGTTTTCTACTTTATTTTGTTGGCATTGTTTTATTGGGTGGGATGTTTAAAAATCACCACCTTTAAACAGGCGATTCCGGGCGCAATTCTCACCACCATTCTCTTTATTTTGCTGACGTACTTTTTTGCCATTTATGTTAGAGATTTTGCCCGTTACAACGTGCTTTACGGTTCGATCGGTTCCATCATTTTGGTAATGGTTTGGGTGAATATCAACATCATTCTCATCCTTTTAGGAAATGAACTGAATATCGCCATTAAAAAAGTTCGTGTAGAAAAAATGATGGCGGATGAAATTGCAGCAAACGCCAATCAATTTAATCCGGATATTTTGCCGGATTTGGAAGAGGGGGATGATTCGCACACCATAAAAGTTACATGAAGATTAAGTACAGGAACAAAAAAACTCCCGAAAAATTTCGCGAGTTTATACTTCGCAATGGACTTTGCATCCATCTTCCATCTTAATTCGAATAACTCACCAATTCCTCTTTTTTAGAATTGATGATTTTGTACTCCAAATATTTGAACGAGTCGCGTGGAATAATCGTCACCCATTTTTTGTACTTTAGATACCATTTTGTCTGAATACTTACGATACCTTTTGTAAGGTAAGCTTCCACAAAAGGATGCACGTGAAGGAAAATTTTTCCTTTATGCTGCTGAATGAGGTTTCTAATCACTTCCTCCATTCTTTCTACAACAACTATTGGTGCAAGGATTTCTCCGTCTGCATTAGGATTTTCCTCTTTGGTTTCAATTTGCTTTTCGGGACGCGTTCTTTGTCGCGTCAGTTGTATGAGCCCGAATTTGCTCGGCGGTAAAATTTTGTGTCGCGCTTTGTCACGCTTCATTTCTTCTTTCAGGTGTTCGTACAAATCTTTTCTGTGTTCCGGATTGGTCATGTCGATAAAATCTACCACGATAATTCCGCCCATATCTCTCAAACGAAGTTGACGGGCGATTTCCGTTGCCGCCATTTTGTTCACGTTTAAAGCGTGGTCTTTGTTGGCAGAATTTCCTGATGAAATGTTGTTCCCCGAATTGACGTCGATCACGTGAAGTGCTTCTGTATGTTCTATTACAAGATAAGCACCTTTCGAGCTTGGAATATTCACGTGTTTTCCGAAACTCTGTTTTAGTTGTTTTTCAACATTATAATATTCCAAAAGCGGAGTAGGTCGGTCGTAAAACTGTACGATGTTTTTTCTTTCAGGAGCGATGACTTCGATATAGTTTTTCATATCGTTCACCATCTGTTCATCATCGCAAATAATCGAAACGAAATCCGCATTGAAATTGTCGCGAAGAATTGCAGAAGCTTTATCTTCCTCACTCAAGACCTTGCTCGGAACTTTATTTTTCTGAATATTTTTAAAGGCAGTCTCCCATTTTTGAACCAGTTGATTCATGTCGTTGTGGAGTTCTGCTACTTTTTTTCCTTCTGCAACAGTTCTGATGATGACGCCGAAACCTTCAGGTTTAATGCTTTCAATTAAAGTTCTCAACCGTTCACGCTCTTCGGCATTTCCGATTTTCTTGGAAATGGAAACGCTTTTGTCAAAAGGAATGAGTACGAGAAATCTTCCCGTTAAAGAAATCTGGGTAGAAATTCGTGGTCCTTTTGTAGAAATAGGTTCCTTTGTGATTTGAATCAGTACGCTTTCGTCTTTTGAAAGGACTTTATCGATGGTTCCGTTCTTGTTGATTTCCTTTTGAATTTCGAAATTTTTCAAAGAGGAAGTCTGCTGTTTTTTAGAAACCGTGTCGTTCAGAAATTTTTTGTACGTAAGAAATTGCGGTCCCAAATCCTGATAATGCAGAAACGCATCTTTCTCGTAGCCGATGCTCACGAACGCCGCATTCAGGTTGGGCGCGAGTTTTTTTACCTTGCCGATAAATAAATCACCCACCACGAAATCGCTTTTGTCCTCCTGTTCGTGGAGTTCGAAAAGCCTTCCGTCTTCGAGTAGGGCAATTTTGGATTGCTCATCTTCATGTGATATAATCAGTTCTTTCTTCATTATTTATTTTAAAATTAAGAGATTAGGTAATTAAGAGATTAAGAATTTACACTCTCGTTACTTGATGTCTTAATAGATTTTTTAGAAATTAAGGCATTAAGTAATGAAGAGGTTAAAAAAATATACTCTTTTTACTTGTGGTCTTAATTGATTTTTTGTTTTTTTAAATAAAGGAAAAATCAGAAAGGGTAAGAAATCTCTTAATTCCCTAATTTCTTAATCCCTTAATTCTCCTTAAAAACAAAAATATAGTCGGTGACCTTTTAAGTAATTAAAAACACCAACTATATTATATATTGAGAAATCTCTCGTAGAGATTATTTTTTCTTATGTCTGTTTGCTCTCCTTCTTTTCTTTCTCTTGTGAGTCGCTACCTTGTGTCTTTTTCTTTTCTTTCCGCTTGGCATAATTTATATTTTTTATTTTAAGTTACTTATTTTCCGTTGATTATTTTACTGCTACTTTGGCTTTTACTTTTTCAACAAAAGTTTTGGAAGGTTTGAAAGCCGGGATATTGTGCGCCGGGATTTCGATTGCCGTGTTCTTTGATATGTTTCTTCCTGTTTTTGCTGCTCTTGTTTTGATGATAAATGAACCGAATCCTCTTAAATAAACATTGTCACCATTGTACATTGAAGTTCTGATTTCCTGCATGAATGCCTCTACAACTTTCTGAGTTTCATTCTTTTCAGTTCCCAATTTATTTGAGATGGTATTTACCAATTCTGCCTTTGTCATTTCCTGTATTTATTTATATTTTTGGTGTGCAAATATATGAACATTTTTTGAAAACAAAAAAACAAAATGCTGATTTTCTTCACGTTGGTGCGAAATTATTGGCATGGTACAAAATCCACGGCAGAGAGCTTCCTTTCCGAAAAACCAAAAATCCCTACAATATTTGGATTTGCGAAATTATTTTTCAGCAGACCAGAATCGAACAGGGTTTGAATCATTATAAAAATTTCATCCAAAGATTTCCCGATGTCGAAACTTTGGCAAGTGCGGAAACCGATGAAGTTTTACTTTATTGGAAAGGACTTGGCTATTATTCCAGAGCTTTGAATCTGCATAAAGCCTCCAAACAAATTATTGAAGATTTTAATGGGAAATTCCCCGAAAACTACGACGACATCTTGAAATTGAAAGGAGTTGGGAAATATACCGCCGCTGCAATTTCGAGTATTTGTTTTAATGAAAAAATACCTGCGGTCGATGGAAATTTTTATCGGGTTTTGTCGCGGGTTTTTGCGGATGATTTTGATATTTCCAGTACAAAAGCGTTTCCGTATTTTTCGGAATTGGCTTTAATGATGATGCCTAAAAATGAAGCGGGACATTTTAATGAGGCGATGATGGATTTGGGTTCCGAAATCTGTAAACCAAAAAATCCTAATTGTGAAATCTGTCCTTTAAATAAAGACTGTCTTGCTTTTCAATCAGGAAAGGTTCAAAATTTTCCCGTGAAATCAAAGAAAACAAAAGCAACCGATTTGGAACTAAAGTACTATTTCGTAGAATTTGAAAATCAATTTTTAATCAAACAACGAAAAGACGACTTCATTTGGAAGAAATTGTATGAATTTCCGATTGAAATTCCCAAAAATTTTGAAGGATTTATTACCACTCAAAAAACGGTTTCTCATAAACTCACCCACAAAAATTTGACGATACATCTATTTAAGGTGAAGTTGAACTCAAAAAAAATGTTTGAAGATTTCGCGAATGAAAATGATTTTCTGATTACCGATTTGGAAGAGTCGCACCAAAAATCATTTCCAAAACCGCTTGAGAATTATTTGTATAGTATTTAACGCTCGTAGATTTTGCAGATGACGCAGATTCTAAATGTGTAATTTAATTAGCAGTAAATCTGCGCTATGCGTGTAATCTGAGAGAATATAAAAATTTTTGAAATTAAAAATGGAATTCCCATTTAACATAAACAGACTTTCACCATCTAAAAAGTACAATTTCAATTCTAAATAGAAATTTGTTTTACAGGGATTTAGGAATCTCTTCAGAATTAAATGATTGATAATGCAAAATATTTTTCGAGGTTCCTAAATCTTTTTCCATTTAATTTCCACTTCTGATAAATCTTCCGTCTTCGGACTTCCCAATTCCGACAAAAAGAATTATTTTTGCCCAATGTTTAAAAAACTCATTTTCATCTTTTTAACGCTTATTTTAGTTTCCTGTGGTGAAGAAGCAAAGCCGAAACCTTCCGGCGAACTACGTCTGGAATATCCGCAAGCAAAATATGAAAGTTACTCATCACCCTGTAATTTCACTTTTGAATACTCGGATTTTGCGAAGGTTGAAAATGCTAAAAACCCTTGTTGGTACTACATTTATTACCCGAAAATGAAGGCAAAAGTTTTTCTGACTTATTTCCCAATCAAAAACGATTTTGCTTTACACGTGAAGGAATCTGAGAAAATGGTTTACGAACATACCATTAAAGCAACTTCCATCGATACCAAATCTTTCAGTTATCCCGAAAGAAAAGTTTACGGAAATTTTTATGAGCTGAAAGGTCCATCTGCATCGAACCTGCAGTTTTTTGTGACCGATTCTACCAAACATTATGTGACAGCAAACCTGTATTTTAACAGTCGTCCAAAACCTGATTCACTTGCTCCGGCTGTAAATTATATCAAGAAAGATTTACTTCATTTAATCGACACTTTCCAATGGAAATAATAATTAATAATGAAGAATTAATAATTAAAAGCGTTATCAAACAATATCAAATAACATCAAACAAATTCAAATAAAAAAACAATATAAATGAAATTACTAGTCGTTGGTTCAGTTGCTTTCGATGCGATTGAAACCCCTTTCGGAAAGACCGATAAAATATTGGGTGGTGCTGCAACGTACATCACTTTGGCGTCGTCGATTCTTAATGTTCCTTCGGGCATTGTTTCCGTTGTTGGTGGCGATTTTCCGCAGTCGGATTTGGATATGCTTTCCAACAGAGGAGTAAACATTGAAGGAATTGAAATCATTAAAGACGGAAAAACTTTTTTCTGGAGCGGCAAATATCACAATGATTTGAATTCGAGAGATACTTTGGTGACTGAAGTGAACGTTCTAGAAAATTTCGATCCAAAAATTCCAGATTCTATGCAGGATGCAGAGATTTTATTGTTAGGAAACCTTCATCCGGGAGTTCAACTTTCAGTGTTGGAAAAAATGCAAAACCGTCCGAAATTGGTTATTCTCGATACGATGAACTTTTGGATGGATTCAGCTTGGGACACGTTGATGCAGATGATTGCAAAAACTGATGTAATTACGATTAATGACGAAGAAGCACGGCAGCTTTCAGGAGAGTATTCTTTGGTAAAAGCTGCAAAAAAAATCCACGATATGGGTCCAAAATACGTGATCATCAAAAAAGGAGAACACGGAGCTTTGCTTTTCCACGACGGAAAAATCTTTGCAATTCCTGCGCTTCCTTTGGAAGATGTTTTTGATCCAACTGGGGCAGGAGATACTTTTGCAGGTGGATTTGCAGCGTATTTGGCGAAAAAAGAAGACTTCGGTTTTGAAACGATGAAATCTGCTTTAATCGCAGGTTCTGCGATGGCTTCTTTCACCGTAGAAAAATTTGGGACAGAAAAATTGCAGGAAGTTACAGAAGGCGAAATGATTGCAAGAATAAAGAATTTCAAGGACTTAACGACTTTCGAAGTTGAAGTATAAATATTTTTTCCCGCAGATTTTCTTCTGCGGGAATTTAACTTTTAATCAAAATTAAATCTGAATAATAAATTCAGTTAAAAGGAAAAATAATGAAAAAGATTTTTGGTGTTGCGTTGATGGTGAGTTTCGGCAGTTTTTTGTCGGCTCAATATATGATCATCGGGAAAGACAGTATTTCACTCGACCAGTATAAAAAGGAATACAAATACGGTTTGGAAAATAACGGTATTGAAAAAACGATTGCTTCCACAGAGGATTTCCATTTGTTACAGCAGTTTGCGGCCGATAAAAAAATTGATACCACTGCTGCTTTCCGTGAAAAGATGATGGATAAAGAAGGGGAATTGAGAAGCAAGTTTTTCTTTCCAAAACAAGTCATCGATCCCGTTTTAAACGATTACATGAAAGATTTGCAGACTGAAAAGCAAGTCCAGATTTTCATCGCTCAAAAAACGGAAGGCGACACCAACAATTACCAACAGATTTACAATGATGTAAAATCGGGAAAAATCACGATGGAAGAAGCCATTTCCAAATACACCAAATCCAATCCGAAACCTTTTTTCGTGAAACCGGGAGGTATTGACAACAGTCTTTATTCTGAATTGAAGGTGATTCCAAATAATTCCTACACCAAATTGCTGGACAAACCTGGTTATTTTGCTTTTGCGAAATTATTGAGTTCTCGCCCGACTTTGGGTTACATGGTTTTCGGTACGGTTTCCTACCCCAAAAATGCTGAATCCGATGCGATGAAGGCAAAAATTTATGCAGATTTGAAAGCTGGAAAAACTTTTCAAGAAGTGGCAAAATTATACGGAGCCAACGAACATGAAAAAGATAACGGTGGAGTAGTGATGGGTTCTCCAACGCTTCCAGATGAAGTTTATGCACTTTTTAAAGGTAAAAAAGCAGGTTATTACACCCCCGAACCTATTCTCTTTGGCGAAAACTATTTCGTGTTCAATCTTTACAATGTTGAACCCTATACACTAACGGAGAACAATAGAGAATTCTTTTTGCGTGACATGAACAATTCGCTGTATGGAGAGGTTCTGCAGGATAAAATGTTGGCCTTTCTAAAATCAGATCCAACTTACAAGGAATTTCCGGAATTTCAGAATGTGAGAAAATCGTCTCAGAACTTCTTTGCCGCGAAATATAATTCGGTTCTTTATCAGTACAGAAATCATAAAACCACTGTTGGTGACATCAAAAAAATGATTGGCGACAAAAAAGCTGACGCCGAGAAACTTTCTCCTGCGATTTGGGGAGAATCCGTCGCAGCGGTAAATTCTCAGGATTTGATGAAGTTTTACAGCGAGGATTTTACTAATCAGAAAGAAATAAAAAAACAACTTGAAGAATTTAAGAGAGGTCTGTATTCCGATTATATCTTCTCCAGATATTTGAATGAAGAAATCTCTAAAAACCCACAACTGCTCACCGATTACTACAACAAAAACAAGTCGAAATACATGTGGGGAAATCGTGCAGAAGGTAGGGTAGCCATAATTTCGGATCAAGGTCTTACTAAAGATATTGAGACACAGATTAAAGATCCAAAAAACTGGGAAACTTTAAAATCAAAATATTACGGAAAGCTGAACGACAAGAAACAAATTCTCGTGAATTTCGAAAAAGGTGAAATGTCGGAAGATGCAGAAGTTTTCACAAAATACAATGTTCCCTTCAAACCAGGTGTTTTTCAAACCAAAATGGGCGAAAGATTTTTGGTGATTGCCATCGATAAAATTTTGCCACCTTCACAAATGACACAGGAGGAAGCTTCCGAATTATTGAAAGATGCAGTAACTGAACAAAAATTAAGAGAAACCATTGCCGCTCAAAAAGCAAAAACAAAAATCATTATTCAGCCCGAATTCATGAAAGATTTGGAAAAGAATTTTAAGAAATAATTATAATAAAAAATGCAGATTATTTCGTTTAGAATGATAATTTTGCAAATCGTATAAAAAATGAACATGAACAAAAACATGAAATTCGTCCTTATTTTGACTTTAATCCTTGGATTTTTCAGCATCAAGCTCAATGCACAGCTGAAATCGGGAGATTTGGTGGACGGAATTGCAGCAGTGGTAGGAGACGAAATTATTTTGGAATCTGATATTGAAGATCAGGCAAATTATACAAAACAGCAGGGAGCAGATGTGTCGAACAGATGCGAATTTTTGGAAGGTATCATCAGCAACAAACTGATGATTTATGAAGCAAAAAGAGATACGCTGATTGAAAACCGTTCTGCTGCAATCAAAGAAAATGCAACAGCAAAATATAACCAAATTTTAGGGCAGTTTCCCGATGAAAAAACGATGCTCGCCACATACAAGTTCCGTACTTCATACGAAATGAAAAATGCCATCGAGAAAATTGACACCGACAATTATTACGGGCAGATGAAATTTGGTAGAATAACGGATAAGGCCGATGTAACACCAAACGAGGTGACCGATTTCTTCAATACATACAAATACCAGCTTCCGGAAGTTAAAGATGAGGTTTCTATTTCCCAGATCATGATGTATCCTAAACTCACCAATGCTCACAAAGATGAAATCATTGCGAGACTGAAAAAAATTAAGGACGACATA
Source organism: Candidatus Kaistella beijingensis (assembly GCF_020084865.1). Classification (NCBI taxonomy): domain Bacteria; kingdom Pseudomonadati; phylum Bacteroidota; class Flavobacteriia; order Flavobacteriales; family Weeksellaceae; genus Kaistella; species Candidatus Kaistella beijingensis. Next base: position 2,788,416 of record NZ_CP071953.1, read on the forward strand.
CAGAAAGGCGAATCATTCGAAAGTCAGGCAAGAATTTACTCGGAAGATCCAGGTTCAGCGGCAAACGGAGGACTTTACAAAAATATTTCTAAAGGGAAAATGGTAAAACCTTTTGAAGCTGCGGCACTTAACTTGCAGGAAGGTGAAATTTCGGATCCAGTAGAATCTGAGTTCGGTTATCACCTCATTCAGCTTGTAAAAAAATCAGGTAAGATTTATGATGCAAGACACATTCTCTTGAAAGCAGATCCAAATGCAGATGAAATTGCCTCGGCAAAAAAAGAGTTAGACAGTATAAGAACTTTAATTATCGAGGGAAAATTGAGCTTCAAAGATGCTGCATACCGATTTTCCGACGATAAAAAAACCAAGTTCAATGCAGGGATTATCACTTCGGAAGATGGTTCAGACAAAATTGAAAAGCTGAATCTTCCGCCAACCATTTCCTATCAAATTGCAGGACTGAACAAAGGTGACATTACCGAGGTTTTTCAGAACGATGTTCAGGACCGAAAAGCTGTTACAATTATTAAAATTGATGATATAATTCCAGCCCACAAACTTGACATTACTACTGATTACGACAGGATAAAGCAAATGGCGCTGAATAAAAAGAAGAACGAGATGGTAGAAAAATGGGTGAAAGAAAAACTCCCAAACGTTTTTGTCTCTATCGACAACAGATACAAAGACTGTACTTTCAAAACCGATTGGCGAAAAGCTGAAACATCCAAATAAAAAAAATCTCTGCAACTTTAGACTGCACCCAAAAGTTTAGACAAAATTAAACAATATTATTAAAGGAAAGAGTTCGGTACTGTACCGGGCTCTTTCCTTTTAAATTAAGCCTTATTCTGTCGTTGTTGTAATAATCAATGTATTCTTTTATTTCTTTCCTGAGTTCGTCGATAGAACCAAACTTTTTGGTATAAAACATTTCAGACTTCAATGTTCCGAAGAAATTTTCGATTATGGCATTGTCCAGACAGTTCCCTTTTCGGGACATACTTTGAACAATTCCTTTTTCTTTTAATATATTTTGATAAGCTTTCATTTGATATTGCCAACCTTGGTCTGAATGTAAAATGATGTTTTCTGTATTTTTAATTTTCTTTAAACCCTTTTTCAGCATATCTGTAATCTGTGCAAAGACAGGCCTTTCTGAGAGATTATAGCTGATGATTTCACCGTTGAATAAATCGATTATCGGAGATAAATAGAGCTTATTTCCCGAGACATTAAATTCCGTTACATCGGTTGCCCACTTCGTGTTCGGCTGGTCGGCTTTGAAATTTCTTTTCAAAATATTGGGTGCTATTTTTCCTTGTTCTCCACGGTAAGATTTGTATTTCTTTACCCGTATAATGCTTTTCAGTCCTAGCGATTTCATTAATCTCAATACTGTTTTATGATTGATAATAATTCCTTTATCTCTCATTGTCAAAGTAATACGCCGGTATCCAAACCTTCCTTTGTGTTGATGATAAATCTGTTTTATCATTGTTTTTACGTCCGAATATTTGTCGGTTTGAGCCTTGTTTTGATGATAATAGAAACTGCTTCTCGCCATCCCGGTACAATCCAATAATACGGACAGATTGTATTTAGGCCTTAACTCTTCGATGGCTTTTGCTTGTTCTTTTTGAGAGTTAAGGCGTCTAACTTTTTTAGAAAATCGATTTCGGCTCGCAGTCTTTCATTTTCCAGTAACAATTCTTCTTCCCTGGTCAATGGTTTGCCAGACTTTTTCTTTTTACGTTGGTAATCGCTCATAATTGCTGGTCTTCCTTTGGGTTTATTCTGTAACCCTAAAATACCACTTTTTTCGTAAGCGCTCCGCCAATTGGTGATGCTGGATTCTGCAGCGATATTAAACCGTGCAGCAGCTTGCTTTAGAGATAAGTCTTGTGCCTTGATCGTTTCCAAAACTCTTAACTTAAATTTTACGTCATAACGGCGATTGCTTCTGCGTTGCAGTCCTTCAATTCCGTACAAATCATAAAACCTTTTCCATTTGCGAACAACCGTCGCATCCAAACCTACTTCCTGTGCCAAAGAGTGGATCGACAGATCATTTTTCTTAATCTTCTCCACACAACTCACCTTAAATTCTAAACTATACTTTGATTCTCCCATAATAAAAATGCCCCTAAAAAGTGTCTAACTTTTTGGGGGCAGTCCACTTGCAGAGATTTTTTTTAAGCCTAATCAAAGATTATTTTTCTTTCAACTCAACAGTATATTTTAGTTTCTCAAGTTTTTTTTCAAGTTTTCTAATGTCGCCTTCAATATCAATCATTTTATTGTTGCTGCGTTCCAAATCTTTGTTCGCAGATTCGGTTAGCTTTAGGATTTTGGCTGCATTTTTTGCGTCCTTTGCAGTGTCTTTTGGGTCTTTGGAAGGGTGGTAGTCATCAGTTTCATTGTCCGATTTCTTATTCAAACTTGCAACTGATGCCTGTATTTTGGTGTTGTTTTGTTTCTCTTTTTCCCAATCGATTTTTTTATCCATCAAATCAGCATTAAGTTTTAGAACCTCAGACTGTTGTTTCATAACGTTGATGTCATTTTCCTGGGCTTTCGCATTAAAGGAAATCAGGGTAAAAGACAGAACCAACGCAGATGAAGTAAGCAAATTTTTAATCATTTTATTAAAGTATTAGAGTACAAAACTAATTTAAAAATGAATACGATTTTTATTTTGATTAAAATAATTTAGGATTTCTTTAAACAAAAAAATCCTGAAAAAATTCAGGATTTTCATTCGTTCGAATCAATTTTTTTATTTGTTTCCGCCGCCTCTCGCAACCAATGCAATTAGAACGATCAAAACCAATGCACCAATCACCCAAATTAGCGGATTGCTCATCCAGTCACCTCCCATTGCATCGCCGGTTTTGTTCATGTCAACATCAACTTTCAAATCTGGAGCTTTTTCCTGTGCTTTTACTAGGATTGTTGCTACGTTTGCCATTACAGCCAAAACCAACATCTGAACTTTTGAAGATAAATTTGCGCGTGTCATAATTTTATTTTTTTTAGTGTTATAAAACTTACTTACCTAAAAGTGTACCAAAACAAATTATCTTTATTAAAAATGTATAATTTTTGATATTAAAGTCTGAATTCCATTACATAGTCGTCCATCACAAAACCGTCGCCAATGTCCAAAACCAATTCATCATAAACCGTGAAACCTTGCGATTGGTAAACGTTTTTAGCATGGTTGGCTTTATTCACGTTCAAAATAATTCTGTTATCGGTAGTTGCAGAAACTTTTTCCTTTAAAAGTTCAATGGCAGCTTTTCCCAATCCTTTTCCTTTCATTTCAGGAAGCAGATAAACGCGGTGAAGTTTGGTGGTTTTTTCTTCGTAATGATGTTCAAAGCCGATAAATCCTGCAGGAATTTCTTCATTAAAAATTAAATGATAATGATAATTCGGATTTTCCATCTGACTCGAAATTTCTTCTACCGAATACATTGTGGAAAGCATGTAATCAATTTGTTCCTGCGAAATAATTCCCACATAAGCAGAATTCCACGATATTTTTGCCAATTCGCGGATGAGTTCGATATCGTTTTTTGTGGCTTCTTTAAATGAAATCATTTTTCTTTGAATGTTTTATTGGAATTTTTTCTAGCAGATTTTACAGCTAACGCAGATTAAATTATTCTTCTTTAATAGTGATGATATAGATGCATCTGAAAAATCTGCGCAATAAGCGTAGTCAGCCAGAAAATTAAAAATTTAACTCAACTCGAAAAGCGTAATTTCCGGCTCAATTCCCACTCTTCCAGGGAAAGCAATCACACCGAAACCTCGGTTCACATAAAGGAGTTTTCCCTCGCTTTCATACAAATCCGCCCATTTTTTATAGCGATACTGAACCGGGCTCCAACGAACATTTTTAAGGTCAATTCCAAACTGCATTCCGTGAGTATGCCCTGAAAGCGTGAGTTGCACATTGCACGGATGATTTTTTACCACCCGATCAAAATGGGTTGGATCGTGGCTCATCAAAATTTTTGCGGCATTTGCAGGAACTCCTGCCGAAGCTCTATCCAAATCTCCATATTGTGGAAACGGTTTTTCACCCCAATTTTCTACCCCGAGAATGTATAATTTTTCCCCGTTTTTTTCGATGATGCGGTGTTCGTTTCGCAACATTTCAAAGCCTGACTGTTTTTGCAATTCAATTAAATTCGGAATATTCTGCGCTTTCTCCTGTGGTGAATTCCATTCCGCATAATCGCCGTAATCATGGTTTCCAAGAACAGAAAATTTACCGTCTTTAGCTTTAATCGTTGAAAATAATGGTACGAAAGGTTTAAATTCTTCCGCAAAATTATTTACCATATCACCTGTAAACAAGACCAAATCAGCATTTTGCTCATTAATTAAGTTTACTGCTTTCTGCAATTTTTCGGGATGAAAAAAACTTCCGGAATGCACGTCGGAAATCTGTACGATTTTGTAACCTTTGAAAACTTCCGGCAAACCTGCGATTTTTACTTTTACTTTTCTAACCCGGTGTCTGTATTTTCCGAAAATAATTCCATCAACAACCATTGCTGAAAAAATTCCTGCAACGCCCAATCCGAGTAAACTCAAAAACCTTCTTCTTTCAGGAAAATAAGAATCCGGTTTAGCGTACATCGTGAAAATATATCTGAAAAATCTTCCGATGTCTTCGATAATTAAAAAGAAAACCACGAAAAGCTTCGGAATCAAAAAAATCAACAGGATTGATGCAACAATCTGAACTCGGTGATGATCGCGATCGGATCGGCTAAAATTTAATAATTCATAAACGAAAAAAGCGTAAACCGAAAGTGTAATCACCCAATAACCAATTCGCAGCAATTGATTGTTGGTGACGGTTTTGAACGCCTGATAAACATAAAACTCGAGAATAAAGATAATTCCTGTGATGATGAGAAAATTTTTCTGCATTTGTTGTTTTAATTGAAAAAGCACAAAAAGTTGTTTTGTGCTTTCATTATTTTTGAGAGAAATTTTCCTACTTTATCATCTTGAGGTTCTCGAAAGATAGACCTAAGGAAAATTTCGTATAATTTATTTATGGAAATCGGTAAACAATTGCATTGATGTTCATTCCTGCACCTACAGAAGCGAAAACGATGTTGCCTTTTTCTTTGAAAGTGTGACCTTTCATTTCGCCTTTGATAATTAAATCAAACATTGTGGGAATTGTGGCGACCGAAGAATTTCCAAATTCTTGGATTGTCATCGGTGCAATTGCATGGTCGTAATCTGTTTTTCCGTATAATTTGTGAAGACGGGAAATCATCGCGTAATCCATTTTTGCGTTTGCTTGATGAATAAGAATTTTGTCAATATCATCGATGGTTAATCCAGCTTTGTCAATCGTTTCTTTGATTGCATCCGGAACATTTTTCAAAGCATATTCGTAAATTTTTCTACCATGCATTCTGATGTAAAGCGGACGGCGGTCTTCATCCCGTTTCAAGGAAGGTGCGTTTTCCAGATAATTCAGTTCAGCATCGTTATCACAAATCGTGGAATCTGCAATTATTCCCACGTTTTCATCATCAGTAGCTTTCACCACTACAGCTCCGGCTCCGTCTGCAAAAATCATTTTATTTCGGTCGAAAGCATCGGTAACACGACTTAAAGCTTCTGAACCAACCACCAAGATCAGTTTCGCTTTTTTGGCTTTGATTAAAGTGTCGGCTAAAATCATCGCTTCAACCCAACCCGGACAACCGAATATCATGTCGTAATTCACGCATTTTCTGTTCTTAATGCCCAATTTATTCTTTACTCTTGCCGACATTGAAGGCATGAAGTTCGTCATTCCATTTTGATCAACTTCGCCGAAATTGCTTGCGTAAATAATATAGTCAATCTCCTCCTGATCGATTTGTGCGTCGTAGATTGCCTCTTTTGCGGCTCTGTAACCCAAATCAGAGTTGAATTCACCATCTTCCATATATCTACGGTTTTCGATTTCCGTGATTTCTACAAATTTTTGGATGATTTCTGCATTGGGTTTGTCGATTCGGTCACCTTCATCGGTATAGAAAACGGAATCCATGAAATGTTCTCTTCCTATTACTTTTGTCGGGATATAACTTCCAGAACCTATAATAATTGTATTGGGCATGTTTTTTTTTGAAAATTTAGGGCAAAGTTAAGAATTAATATCGTTCCGTAATAAAACAAAATTATTACTAAATTTGCAAAAGTTTTTCAGAAGATTTATATGAAGTTAAGTGCGTCAACAAAAGGGTTGATTATTTCGGTTTTAGCGGTGATTTTGGCGTTCGGGATTTACTTTTTGTTTTTGGCGAAACGTAATTATTATCTCGTTGATAATCCTACCGAAAACACGTTTTACTTTAAAATCAATAATGGTGACGAGAAAATAATTTCTGCAGGTCAAAATGTAAAAGTTGATTTTAATAAAGGTAAAAACAGCGTAAAAGTTTATGACCAACAAAAAAAATTGCTTTATGATTCAGGTTTTGTGGTCAATAAAGACCGTGGTTTGCTCAACATTGCACATCAGGATTATTACATTAATGAGCAATTTTACGGATATGGTTTGAATAAAGATTCATTAATTACTGCAAGAGGAGCCACTGAAATTGACGGTAAAAATTATGTCAACAAACCGCTACTTTTCAATAAATTATATACCGACGATTTCTACTTTAATATTGATGAAGACTACGACAAAGTGGTGAAAAACGTTCAAAAAGTAGAATCGCGCACGAAAATTTTCAGAAAACATGATTTTTTGAATTATTATAAAGAATACTACAAATTTTAAATACACCGTTTTGAGTCAAGTTACACCGTACAATACAGATGCTGGAAAAAAGAAGGAAGTTGAAGACATGTTCGACAACATCGCGCCGAAATACGATCTGCTGAACCATGTTCTTTCCATGAAAATTGATGTTCTTTGGAGAAACACTTTGGTAAAGTGGATGAACAAAGACCAACCGAAAGAAGTTTTGGATGTTGCAACAGGAACCGGTGATTTGGCGATTGCTGTACAGAAAGGAACGAAAGCAAAAGTCGTAGGTTTGGACCTTTCGCAACAAATGTTGAACGTGGGAATCGATAAAATAAAAAAACTTAATTTAAACCACGAAATTTCGATGCAGAAAGGAGACGCTGAAAACTTACCGTTTGAAAGCAATAAATTTGATGCCGTTTCCGTTGCATTTGGAGTGAGAAATTTTGAGAATTTGGAGAAAGGTTTGGCGGAATTGAGAAGGGTGGTAAAGGAAAATAAAAGCGTATATATCCTTGAGTTTTCTAAAGTTGAAGGTTTTTTAGGGCCGTTTTATATGTTTTATTTCAAGAACATTTTACCGCAAATTGGTAAATTGGTTTCTAAAGACAACCGTGCATATACTTATCTTCCGGATTCGGTGAACGCTTTTCCGTTTGGTGAAAAAATGAAAAATATCCTTTTGAACACCGGTTTCAAAAAGGTGGAATATAAAAAATTGAGTTTAGGCATTGCAACCATTTATAAGGCAACCAAATAAGATGGGTAAAATAGTATTGAAGATTAGTGTAATTGCAGCAGTATGTATAGCGACGCTTTTCGATGCGCAATTATTCCGAACAAAAGACAGAATGGACAAACTGGAAGGTTTCGACAATCAGAAATTCAGTTACGGGTTTTTTCTTGCTGCGAATAATTTCGACTATAAATTAGTTCTTGATCCAAAATTTGGGATGGATGGTCAGAAAAGTTTAGTTCAGACAAAATCCTCCTATAGTTTTGGTGCAGGATTAATCGGGAAAATGAGGTTGAATGACCACTTCGATTTGAGAATTGAACCGGGATTACAATTTTTGCAGAGAGAAGTGTTTTTTGATACGCAATCGAACGATCAGTACGCCGCAGGAACTACTGCAAACGCACCTTTTACACCAAGAATCTTAACGGATGCCGATAAACTAAGAACGGTAAAATCCACGTATGTAGACATTCCAATTTTAATCGAGGTTCACGGCGACCGTTGGTATAATTCAAGACCTTATGCAGCAGCAGGAATGAACTGGATGATGAACTTGCAGTCAAACAGCAAAGCCGCGGATGACAATGCAAACGGACTTTTCAGAACTACCGCGAGTAATTTTGCATGGTCTGCAGAAATTGGGATTCAGTTTTATTTCAGCAGATTTAAATTGACGCCGGGTTTCAGAGGAACTTTTATGATTAATGACGAAATGGTTTCCGATAATCCAGAAACGCCGCCTTATTGGAGCGCAGCGATTTCAAGCGCCAAAACTCGTGCGTTCATGTTCACTTTGAAGTTTGAATAAATCAATATAATCAATTCATAAATAAGAGGTTACAAAAGTTTCCTCTTTTTTATTTAATATATTGCGGAATTAAATACCAATTCAAATTAAATTTTTCTATTTTTGTAGGACAGTTAGAATAATAACACCTGAAAATGCTCAAAGATTTAGAAAATAATTTTTCGGTATTGGAAAAAAGGATTTTGAATATTAGTAAAAACTATCAAAATCTCGATGAAAAATACCAGGAACTGAATCAGGAGCATGAAGAATTGAAGAAGAAATACGACGAGGAGAGAAGAAAAAATCAGGTTTTAGCAGAAGAGCAAAAAAATATAAAACTTTATTCAGCAATATCCGGAAATCCCGACCACAACCGACTGATGAAAAACCACATCAACCGATTGATTAAGGAAGTGGACAACTGTATTGCAGAACTTCAAAACAGCGGATTGTAATGGAAGTAAGAAGAATTACCATCACCATTGCCGGAAGAAATTATCCGCTCAACGTTCCTGCCGCAGAAGAAGAAACCCTGCGAAAAGTGGGCAAACAAATTGAAGCCATGATTAAAGATTTTGAACAAAATTTTGACGTGAGGGATAAACAGGATGCTTTAGCAATGTGCGCCTTGAAATTGGGCACCAATGCAGAAGTTTCACAAATCGCGAACGAAAAAAATATTAATGCCTCCAATGAAAGGTTGATGCAGATTAACCAAATTTTGGAAGCGCTGGAAAAGTAGATTTTTCTTTTCCGGAAACAATTGCCTACAATAGTTCTAACACATTACAGGTAAACTCAACGCTAAACAATTACCGGACGAAAGTCCTTTCAATGGCGCGCTGCTTTACGCAGATTACAGAGGAAGGAAATCAGTTCAAATCGTGTTGATTAGGAGTTTACTCTATATCACTGAATTATTGTGGGCTTTTTTTATTCAAAATTCCAGATTGAATTTTGAATCTGAAATCTTGAATTATTTATAGAACATTTAAACTAAATATATATATGACAACAACAGTCGCAATCATTATCGGCATGGTTTGTCTTGGAATTGGAGCGGTTCTGGGAATGTTTTTTTCCAAAAGCTCGCTGAATTCAAAGGCAAAATTCATCATAGATGATGCAAAGAAAAACGCCGAAAACCTTATAGAAAAAGCCACCGTACAGGCAGAATCCATTAAAAAAGAAAAACATTTACAGGCAAAAGAAAAATTTCTTGAGCTCAAGTCGCAACACGACGCAGACATCCAGGCCAGAGAAAAGAAAATGCAGGAAGCTGAAAAGCGTGTGAAAGACAAGGAAAACAAGCTAAACGATGAGTTAAGCAAAACCGGAAAACTTGAAAAAGATCTTGACAAACAAATTGCAGATTACAGCAAAAAACACGAAATCCTTGAGAAAAAGCAACAGGAACTGGACGCCGTAACCGCACAGAAAGTAGAAATTCTTGAGAAAATCTCGGGTTATTCCGCAGAAGATGCTAAAAACGAATTGGTTGAAGCGATGAAAGCTGAAGCTAAAACCAAAGCTCAAGCTCACGTTCAAAGCATTATGGAAGAAGCCAATCTGAACGCAAAACAGGAAGCGAAAAAGATTGTTATCCAAACCATTCAAAGAATTGGAACCGAACAAGCAATTGAAAATTCAGTTTCTGTCTTTAATATTGAATCAGACGAGGTTAAAGGTAGAATTATCGGTAGAGAAGGTAGAAACATTCGCGCTTTAGAAGCCGCAACAGGAGTAGAAATTATTGTGGATGATACGCCGGAAGCAATTTTACTTTCCTGTTTCGACCCAGTAAGAAGAGAAATCGCGAGACTTTCTTTGCACCGCTTAGTAACGGACGGAAGAATTCACCCTGCAAGAATCGAGGAAGTGGTTGATAAAACCAAAAAACAAATCGAAGAAGAAATCATCGAGGTTGGTAAAAGAACCATCATCGATTTGGGAATCCACGGACTGCATCCAGAATTGGTAAAAATCGTCGGAAGAATGAAATTTCGTTCCTCTTACGGACAAAACTTATTGCAACACTCCAGAGAAGTCGCAAACATTGCGGCAACTATGGCTGCAGAATTAGGATTAAATGTGAAGCTTGCAAAAAGAGCAGGTTTGCTTCACGATATCGGAAAAGTTCCGGAGCAGGAATCTGAACTTCCACACGCACTTCTCGGAATGCAGTGGGCAGAAAAATTTGGTGAAAATGCAGAAGTAGTCAACGCAATCGGTGCTCACCACGATGAGATTGAAATGACTTCACTTCTTTCACCAATCATCCAAGTTGCAGATGCGATTTCCGGAGCAAGACCCGGAGCGAGAAGACAGGTTTTGGAATCTTACATCCAAAGATTGAAAGATTTGGAAGCAGCTGCATTAAGCTTTGACGGAGTTTCCAGCGCTTATGCAATTCAGGCAGGTCGTGAACTCCGAGTAATGGTAGAAAGTGGAAAAATTAATGACGAACATGCAGCGCAACTTTCTTACGATATTTCCGAAAAAATTCAGAACGAATTAACTTATCCGGGACAAGTGAGAATTACCGTAATTCGTGAAACAAGAGCGGTGAATATTGCGAGATAAAATAGTTGGAAGACGGAAGTCCGAAGACAGAAGAAAAAATCCTTTCAAAAGTTTTGAAAGGATTTTTTGTTGGTTTTGTTGAAGAATTTCTATTTGATTATTTTCTCGGTTTTTACTCCTGATTTCGTGTAGATTTTTACGAGATAAATTCCCTTCACGACATTTGAAAAATCAACTTTATCACTGTTAGCAATAGTTTTAATTAATTTTCCGTCAACGCTGTAAACTTCGGTCTTATCAATTTTTTCTCCCGACTGAATATACAAAATATCTTTTACCGGATTCGGATAAACCTTCATTCTAGAAGCAGAAGCATTTTGAACAGCCAAATTAGTTTTAGTAATCCGTACGTTATCAAGTCTCAAAGAAGCGTTTACTGCAACAACTGGAGTAACGTTTCCAAAACCAAAGTAATAAATCTTCGATTCAGGAGCGGTAAAAGTTGAAGTATATTCCACATAATTTCCGCCAGAAATTGTGTTGCTGCTCAATTCCTGAATATTCGATTCCTTGCTTGGAGCAGATGCCGCCGAAACTTTCAAAGTTGCAGGAGTTGCCGTTGCAGTACTCATTTGCGCAAAATATTTGATGGTGATTTCGTCGCCTGCGTTAGCTTTTATGGGATAAGAAAAAATCCAGTCGTTTTTTGCAAAAGATTTACTGGTGTTATTGAAAACGTAGCCACTTCCGCTTTGTGAAGCAGAACCGGTTCCATTTACCCAAGTTCCAGAAGTCCAACCGTCGGAATCATATTCACCATAATTTTCAGCTGTATATTCGAAATCGTAAGAATATGGAGGAAGCGCTGCCGTCCAAACCGATTTTGGGGTTGCCCAACCCGAGCCACAATCCCCATTTTTCAAGAAAAATTGATAGCGAGTTGCAGGCTGCAATCCCGAGAAACTTTTTGTAAGAGCAGTCTGGATCCCAGTTGAAGAAACAGGCACTGTGAAAGTAGTCAATCCAGTATCATAATTAGTGATTCCTGCTGTAGAATTCCAATTTACAGTGAAGCTGTTTTCGGTAAGGTTTGTTGAGTTGAAACCTGTTAAACTGGGTAAAATACAATTTGTAGAATTACTGATATACAAGTCATCCAAGGCAAGATACATCCCATCCGTAGTTTTATTTATGAAAGCGAGATAAATGGTTTGACCTTTGTAAGCAGACAAATCCAAAGTTCTAGAATTAAAATCATATGGTTGTTCTGAAGTTACCGACAAAAGTGTAGTGGTGAAACTGGTCTGTTGATTATTCGTGGTAGAAATTTTCACGTCATAACTATCCATTTTTTCTAAATCATAAGATTTTGCTTTCCAATATAACGTTGGATTTCCTGTTGCGGGAATGGTAATTGAAGGGGTAATCAACCAGTCATTCGATGTTCCTGCAGGGTCGTACCATGAAGTGCTCAGCGCAATTTTGTTGTCATAACCGTCATAAAACTGAATCCATGCCTCTGTATCAAAATCCAAAACCGGAGCATAGAACGGAACGGTTAACCCGTCCGCATTTATTTTGGTGTAAGAAGAAAGTGGAGTTCCATTGTTATTTTCAAACCCGGAACTAAAGATTTGTGATTGAAACTGTAATGTTGCAGCTATCAATAAAACAGTAGTAATTTTTTTTTTCATTTTTAAAATTAAAATTGGTAAGAAACGCAAGTTAAACTTAAAGAATTTTAAAAACAATAAAATATTTTACTTAAATATCAAAATGTTAAAGTATAAAATAAAAATACCTTAGTTTCTGATTTTAAATTCCATGGTGTAATCTGCATATTCAGGTTTTGTAATTCCTTGTGCATATTTTTTATTTCCGGGTTGGCTATATTTTCTCAGATAAGCTTCGTTGATTTGAGGGTTTATATTGTCTTTTTTTTAAAACATAAAATTCATTATTTTAAAGAAAAGGTTTCATTTCATCCTCAATCTTTTTCCTTAAATCCATCAATTTGATGGCGTATTGCTCCATTTGTTTTTCGGCTTCAGTTTGTGGCAGAAATTTCGGAACTTCAATTGAATTTCCTTCGTCATCAACCGCTACGAAAACGATGATGCAGTGTGTTTTCTTCTCAAAATCTTTACGTTTGATATTACGTGAAAAAACATTGATGGCGATATGCATACTTGTGTTACCGGTGTAAATGACTTCCGCTTCCACTTTTACGATATGACCGATTTTGATGGGAGAATAAAAGCGAATTCCACCCACATAAACCGTAACGCAATAACTTGAAGCCCACGAACTTGCACAAGCATAACCAGCTTGGTCAATCCATTTCATTACGCTTCCGCCGTGAACATTTCCGCCGTAATTAATGTCGCTTGGTTCGGAAATGAACTGAAAAACAGTTTTGTTCTGCATCTTTCTGAAAATTTTAAATAAAGGTATTCAATAATTTTCAAAATTTTGCTTTAAATACTAAATTTGAGACATGAAAAAAGTCTTTTATTTAAAGTCCTGCGACACCTGCCAAAAAATATTGAAACAGTTTGATTTGAGCGATTGGGAACTTCGGGAAATAAAAACGGAACCAATGACCAAAGAAGAATTGGGTGAAATGTATCAATTGACCCAATCTTACGAAGCCCTTTTCAGCAAAAAATCAACCCAGATTAAATTACGAGGACTTGATGTGAAATCTTTGCAGGAAAAGGATTTCAAGAAATTGTTGCTTGATCATTATACTTTTTTGAAGCGCCCTGTTTTCATGACCGACAAAGAAATTTTTGTGGGAAACGACAAGAAAAATGTGGAAGCATTGAAGCATTATTTTGGAATTTTAGAATAAATACTCTCGCAGATTCGGCAGATCGCGCAGATTTTAACTGATCATGTTTAGAAAAAAAAGCGGCCGATAATTCGGTCGCTTAAAAATTCACTATTCACTGCAAATCAAATTCAGCAATGACTTGTTTACACAAAAGGAGTTTTCACCACTTTCGCAGGGACATTTTTATTTCTGATTTGGATAAAAATATCCGAACCTATTTTGAAATGGGGTTTTGAAACATAAGCCAAACCGATTCCTATATTTTTCATTGGGCTCATTGTTCCGGAAGTAACTTTCCCGATTTCGTTTCCTTCTGCATCCACCACTAAATAATCGTGACGTGGAATTGCTCTTTCCTGCATTTCGAAACCAACCAATTTTCTTAAAACGCCTTCTTCTTTTTGTTTTGCAAAAGTTTCCTTGTCCAAGAACTCTTTGTCGAATTTGGTAATCCAACCTAAACCTGCTTCAAGCGGAGAAGTCGTATCGTCGATATCATTTCCGTAAAGACAGAAACCTTTTTCTAAACGCAAAGTATCTCTAGAAGCCAATCCGCAAGGAATTAAACCAAATTCTTGACCTGCCTCTGTTAGATCGTTCCAAAGTTTTAAGGCATCTTGATTTTTGAAATAAATCTCGAAACCACCACTTCCTGTGTAACCCGTGTTGGAAATAATCACATCGGAAACTCCCGCAACAGTTCCTTCCGTAAAATGATAATATGGAATCTCGGAAAGATTGGTGTCTGTCAATTTCTGTAAGGTTTCGGTGGCTTTTGGTCCCTGAATGGCGATGAGCGACATTTCATCGGAAACATTGGTTAATTTTGCGCCGAATTTTTCGTTGTATTTGGATATATGATTCCAATCTTTTTCAATGTTTGAAGCATTTACGACCACGAAATATTTTCCGTCCTTCATTTTATAGATGATCAAATCATCCACAATTCCACCGTTTCCGTTGGGTAAGCAAGTGTATTGTGCTTTTCCGTCTTCTAGATTGTCTACATTGTTGGTGGTCACATATTGCAGCAAATCCTTTGCAGAATCGCCTTCCACAAAAAACTGTCCCATGTGCGAAACATCAAAGATTCCCACTTTTTCACGAACTGCAAAATGTTCTTCTGTTACACCTGAATATTGTACAGGCATATCGAAACCTGCAAAAGGGACCATTTTCGCACCCAAAGAAACGTGTTTGTCGTACAGTGCTGTTCTTTTTTCCATTTTCAATGTTTATTTTGATTTATTTTTTCTGATGATTATAATTTACCAACATATCGGTGCTTCGCACCTCATTCAAAATCCTTATCATTTTCTACCGACCTGTCGCGACTTCGTCGCTTCTTTCAGTATTATTACCTCAATATAAATTTGTCTTTAATTCCTTAGTTTACTGATATTTTGCGACAAAGCAAATTGACAACAATGCAAATGCACCATTCCAAAAAACCTGGCTCATTTTACTTGTATCTTGGTTGTTATAAATGGTGTTTATACTCCTCCAAAATAATCTTGAACCATTGTGTGAAGTTTTCTGGGTTTTCATTCATTTCTCGATCCAAATCTTCCATTGAAATATAACGAATTTCCGAAACTTCATCTTTATTTAAAGTAAATTCACCATTGTAATTTCCGGTGAAAACGTGGTCGCGTTCGTGCTCCCAAAGATTTCCGCCAACATCGGCTTTATAAATGAAGTGGAATTTTTCGGTGAGTTCAGCTTCAATTCCGAGTTCCTCTTTCAGTCGGCGTTTAGCTCCTTCCAAATAAGTTTCATCGATTCTCGGATGGGAACAAACCGCATTGGTCCATTGATTTGGTGAATGATATTTTTCGGCAGCTCTTTTTTGTAAGAGAAGTTCACCTTTATCATTAAATAGGAAAACAGAAAAAGCACGGTGCAAAATACCATTTTCATGCGCCTGCATTTTTTCCATTAAACCTAAAACTTCGTCATTTTCCGAGATTAAAACTACCTGTTCTTCCATAACCCACAAAATTAAGGTTAAATGTTTAGTTAGGGAAATTTTTATGAATATTTAATAAATTACAGCATTTCACATTGAGCATGGTAGATCAATCAATTTTCTTGAAAAGGTTTGACACCCCGTCAATAATTTCATCGAAATTTTCGCTGCTCCTCTGGAAAAGGGGAACTTCGCTACTTCGAATAAAGATTTTGTTTAAAAGTATTAATTTTTGTTTTTGAAAAATACCTTTCTTTTTGTGTTTTCTCTCGCAATAGGGATGGAAATGGAAATCCCGCAGCAAGAAATGGGAAAGCCGCTGCGCGAGGAATTGCAATGTACAGCCCGACCCGCGCTGCAGGAAATCCCGTAGGAGAGGGGATTGCCCAAAAAATTGCCCAAAAAATAATTTAAATAACTGTTAATCAATGAAATTTTGTAATTTTGCACCTTAAAATTTTATGATGGAATTAGAATATTTAGACCATTTGAGTCCGAAGTTGAAAAACGGGGTAAAGAACTATTTAATCGATATTGATGGTACGATTACTGATGATGTTCCGAACGAGGAGCCTGAAAGAATGGTGACTTGTGAACCGTATCCGGATGCGTTGGAAACGATTAACAGATGGTACGACCAAGGACATATTATTTGTTTTTTCACTTCAAGAACTGAAAATTTGAAGCAGATTACGATTGATTGGTTGGATAAACACGGCTTTAAATACCATAGCGTTTTATGCGGTAAACCAAGAGGTGGAAACTATCATTGGATTGATAATCACTTGGTTAAGGCAACAAGATACAAAGGTAAATTTACCGATATGGTCGAGAAACAAGTAACAATTGAAGTTTTTAAAGATTAAGATGAAGATATTAGCAAACGACGGTCTGGATCAATCGGGGATTGATTTGTTGACAGAAAAAGGTTTTGAAGTAATTACCACGAAAGTTCCACAGGAATTTTTGGCAGAATATATTAACGAGCATCAAATAAAAACTTTGTTGGTGAGAAGTGCGACGCAAGTTCGTGCGGAATTAATTGACGCTTGTCCAAGTTTAGAAATTATCGGAAGAGGCGGCGTTGGAATGGACAATATTGATGTAGAGTACGCTCGCTCTAAAGGAATTCACGTGATCAACACTCCTTCTGCATCTTCTGCTTCTGTGGCGGAATTGGTTTTCGCACACTTATTTTCAGGTGCGAGATTTTTGCAGGAATCTAACCGTCAAATGACGGTTTTAGGAAACACCGATTTTGCAAAGCTCAAAAAACAATACGAAAAAGGAATCGAACTTCGCGGCAAAACCATCGGGATTATCGGGATGGGAAGAATCGGGCAAGAAGTGGCAAAAATCGCTTTAGGTTTGGGAATGCGGGTTATTGCAGCTGATAACCAAATTGGAAAAGCCGTTATTAAGGTAAAGTTTTACAACAACCAATTCATCAACGTGGATATTGAGACTGAACCTTTGGAAGGCGTTTTGAGACATGCAGATTTCATCACGCTGCACGTTCCTGCACAGAACAGTGGATCGATGATTGGTGAAAAAGAATTTGAACTGATGAAAGACGGAGTAGCAATTGTAAACTGTTCAAGAGGCGGCGTTATTGATGAGGAAGCGTTGATTTCAGCTTTGGATTCGGGGAAAGTTGCTTTTGCCGGTTTGGATGTGTTCATCAACGAACCAACACCTTCAAAGGAAATTTTGAGCCACCCAAAAATTTCGTTAACTCCACATACCGGTGCTTCAACGGTGGAAGCGCAGGATCGAATTGGGATTTCTTTGGCAGATCAGATTTGCTCTATTTTGCAAGTTCATTAAACATTGAAATTTATGTATAAAAAAAACCGAACTCAAGTTCGGGTTTTTTTGATATTTGAAGATTATTTCTTTTTCAATTCGTCTCTGATTTCCATCAACAATGCATCAGTTGAAGATGGTCCTGCATCTGCAACAGGCTCTTCTTTTTTCATTTTGTTCGCACCTTTAATCAACCAGAAAAGTACCATCGCGATACACAGGAAGCTGATGATTGCTGAAAGGAAGTTACCATAAGCAACACCGTTCCATGTTAATTTTGCGATATTTTCAGCACCTGCAGCTTTGAGGGCTGGGTTTAGAAGAAGTGGCGTAATAACATCTTCCACCAAAGAAGTAACGATTTTGCCAAACGCAGCTCCGATGATCACACCGACTGCCAAATCTATTACGTTTCCTTTGAACGCAAATTCTTTAAATTCTTTTACAAATCCCATAATTTATATTTTTAATGTTTTACGGAACAAAAGTAGGAAATTAATCTAAAATCTACAGCCATTTGCATTAAAACATTTAAAATTATTAATAAATGCTATGCTTTAATAAAAAGGTTTAAATTTTATTAAGTATTTTTATGAAACTAAATTCAGAGGTTGATCAATGAAAATATTTTCTTCGGAACAGATTAAAAAATGTGATGAGTTCACCATCTTAAATGAACCAGTAACTTCTGTCAATCTAATGGAACGTGCAGCGCAAAGTGCTGTGGATTGGATTTTGAAGAAATTCGGTTACGACCACTCTTTTCATTTTTTTTGCGGAAACGGAAATAATGGCGGAGACGGTTTTGCCATGGCAAGAATGCTCTATCATTGCGGGTTTGATGTAACAGTTTTTATTGGTAAAGAGAATCAAAATTTTTCGAAAGACGCTGAAATTAATTTCTATAAAGTAAAGCAGATTTCCGGGATTGATGTTTTGGATTTTGATGCGGTGAAGGGTTTTGAATTTAAGAACAATTCAGTAATAATCGATGCGGTTTTTGGGACAGGTTTGAACAGGAACATAGAAGGTAAAACGGTTGCATTGATTAAATTATTAAATCAACTTTCCTTTCCGAAAATTTCCATTGATATTCCTTCGGGATTATTTGCCGACAAAATTTTGGATGAAAATTCAACGGTATTTAAAGCCGATGAAACGTTAAGCTTTCAGTTTTGGAAAAAGTCATTTCTTCATCCCGAAACTGGGGTTTTTTGTGGAAACATCAATATCCTCAATATTGGTTTAGGCAAAGAATTTATTCAAAAAGAACCTTCTGAAAATTTTGTCATTGATGAAACTTTAATCCGCAACATCTACAAACCTCACAACGAATTTTCAAACAAAGGAACTTACGGAAAAACTACTGTTGTTGCCGGAAGTTTCGGGAAAATGGGAGCGACAGTTTTAGCGACAAAAGCGGCTTTAAAATCGGGAAGTGGTTTAACTTTCACGCTCTCCCCAAAATGTGGTTATGAGATTTTGCAAACGACTTGTCCTGAAGCGATGTATTTGTACGGCGGCGAAGATTTCATTTCTCACTTTGATGTGGAGGAAAATTCAGTGGTTGGAATTGGTCCAGGTTTGGGAACTGATCCCGAAACAGAAAACACTTTTTTAGAATTCTTAAAAAATTATAGGAAACCTTTGGTTCTCGATGCAGATGCCTTAAATATAATTTCTAAAAATCCTGAAAACTTACGATTTATTCCGAAAAACTCAATCATCACGCCGCATCCGAAAGAATTTGAAAGACTTTTTGGCAAAACCGAGAACTCATTTGATAGGCTGGAATTATCGAAGAAGAAATCTGAAGAACTTGAAATTTTCATTGTTCTAAAAGACCATCATACTCAAATTATCACTCCTGAAAACAAAGTCTATTACAACATCACCGGAAATTCCGGAATGGCACAAGGTGGAAGTGGCGATGTTTTGCTTGGACTGATTACTTCACTTTTGGCTCAAAATTATTCCCCAAAAAATGCAAGCATTTTCGGAGTTTGGCTTCACGGAAAAGCGGGAGATTTCGCCGCAGAAAAACATTCCAAAGAAGCGATGCTTCCTTCAGATTTGATAGAAGAATTGGGAAATGCTTTTAAAACTCTGAAAAAATAATGGCTTCGTTTATGGATTGTTTTTTTAGAAATCTAAAATAAGTTTTTGGAAGTATTCTTCCCGCAATGGTTTTACCATTTGTTTTTTCTTGTTCAAGTGTGAATCGGCAAAAGTTGTTCGAGATTGTACAGGAACGTATCTTCAAATCGACAAAAAAGATTATTTGGTTTGTAATTCAGCTATTTTGAAAAATTTTAAAGAAGGCCAAACTGTTTCCGCAACATTTGAAAAAGCCGATTACTGCTCGGAATTTGAAGGGCAAGTTGTCTGTATGATGTATCACAAAAATGATGGAAAGATTCGTGTGACAAGTGTAAAGTAAAAATTTTTAGACCAGTTTGCACCCATTGCACTTTGCAACAATTTGCACCAATTAATCTGGTTTTTCATTTTCCGCTTCGGTAATCATTCGGTTTTTTGAAGTGAACAAGATAACAAAACCAGCAAGCATAAACGGAATCGAAAGAACCTGTCCTGTATTTAATCCAGCAAAAGTGATGAATTCGTCTCCTTGCGGTTCTTTCAAGAATTCAACAAAGAATCTTACCGCCCACAAAATGATGAAGAAAATTCCGAACAAAAATCCTTGCTGATATTTTTTGTTGGTATATCGGTAAATCATCCACAATAAAACGAAAAGTAAAAAATATCCCGCTGCTTCGAAAAGTTGAGTCGGATAACGTGGAACAATCGCGCCGTATTCCGAACTTTGTTGCGGAAATAAAATGGCGAAAGGTGAATTTGCTGGTGCAGGTTTTCCAATAATTTCTGAATTGAAAAAGTTCCCGATTCTTACGAAAGCGCCGCCTAATGCGACCACGATTCCAATTCTGTCATACACCCAAAACGGATTTTTCCTGATGATTTTGTAAGAATAATACAATGTCGTGAAGATCAGCGCAATCGTCGCACCGTGACTAGCCAATCCCGAAAATCCTGTAAACTTGAATTCCGGTTTGGTTTGAATCGGTAGAAATACCGACCAAAAATCCTGCTTGAAAAGTTCCGGTTGATAAAAAATAACGTGTCCTAATCTTGCTCCCAAAATAGTTCCGACCAAAGTCCAGGTGAAAAGCGGCTCCAGGTATTTTTGGTTGACGTTGTCGATTTTGAAGATTTTGGTCATAATTAAATAACCCAATCCAAACGCCAAAATAAACATCAAACTATAGTAATGAAGCGTAATTGGTCCCAAATGAATTCCGGTGGAAGGATCCCAAGTTGTATATAAAAAATTCATAGATTCAAAAATTAATATTTAAAATTTCTGTTTCGAAAGGTGCAAGTTGCAATAGGTGTAAATTGTTGCAAGGTTAAAAATTGTTATAAATTTTAAGATTTTTACATAAAATTTCTGCAATTTCGCTCAAACACTCAAACACTCAAAACTCACCCACACATCCACTCATTTCGGGGGAACCGGATCATAACCTTCTCCTCCCCACGGATGACAGCGTGCAATTCGCTTTGCCCCTAACCAAAATCCTTTAAAAATTCCGTGAACTTGAAGTGCTTCAACCATATAGTGAGAACAAGTCGGTTCGTAACGGCAATTTTTCGGGAGTAAAGGCGAAATAAACCATTGGTAAAATTTAATGAAAACTACCAAAGGAAACGTAATGATTTTGTTGAATGTGCTTTTCAAAACACTGCAAAAATAAACTAATATTTTGAGATACGGCATACGAGATACGGGATTCGAGATTCGAGATTCAAGATTCAAAATTTCTTAACTTTGAAAATTAAATCAAGTTGAATCCATTTGCACCAATTGCAACTTGCAACCATTTGCGCCCAATTAATGAACCACAACATCCCTTTAGCCGAAAAACTGCGCCCGAAAACTTTAGATGACGTTCTCGGACAAGAACACTTGACCGGAAAAAACGGAACCATCAGAAAAATGTTGGAAAACGATACCCTGAATTCTCTTATTTTTTGGGGACCACCCGGAACGGGAAAAACAACTTTAGCGGAAATTATTTCGGAAAAATCGGGCAGGAAATTTTTTAAACTTTCCGCAGTTTCTTCGGGGGTGAAAGATGTTCGTGAAGTAATTGACGAAGCCAAAAAGCAAAACCTTTTTTCAGGAAAATCGCCGATTCTTTTTATTGATGAAATTCACCGTTTCAATAAATCGCAGCAGGATTCTTTACTTCATGCGGTGGAAAAAGGGTGGATTGTCTTGATTGGAGCGACAACAGAAAATCCAAGTTTTGAGGTGGTTTCCGCACTTTTGTCGCGAAGTCAGGTGTATGTTTTGAAATCGTTAAGTTATGATAAATTGGAAGAACTTGCCGATATTTCTTTAAACAAATTCAATGAGGAGGAAGGAACTGATATTAAGATTAAAGACAAAGAAGCCTTTATTCAATATTCGGGTGGTGATGCGAGAAAGCTTATTAATTCGGTGGAAATCGTTTTGAATAATTTCAAAAATTCTTCAAAAAAAGAGATTTCCAACGAAGATGTACTTTCCGTTTTGCAGGAAACAATGGCACTTTATGATAAAAATGGAGAACAGCATTACGACATTATTTCTGCATTTATAAAATCGATGCGTGGTTCAGACCCAAATGCGGCGGTTTATTGGCTCGCAAGAATGTTGGTAGGTGGGGAAGATATTAAGTTTATTGCACGAAGAATGCTGATTTTGGCGGCGGAAGATATTGGTTTGGCAAATCCGAATGCGTTGGTTATTGCCAACAACTGTTTTCAGGCGGTAAATGTTATTGGAAATCCCGAAGCCAGAATTATTTTGAGTGAAACTGCAGTTTATTTGGCGGTTTCCCCGAAATCGAATTCCACTTATTTTGCGATTAACGAAGCGATGTCTTTGGTGAAAAGAACAGGGAATCTTCCTGTCCCTCTTCATTTGCGAAACGCTCCAACCAAACTGATGAAAGATTTGGATTATGGAAAAGATTATGATTACGCACATTCTCACGAAGGAAATTTCGTAGATTTAGAATTTTTACCAGAAGAAATTAAAGGAACAAAATTGTACGAACCGGGAAAAAACTCAACGGAAAATAAAATCTCGGAAGAGTTGAAAAAAAAGTGGAGAGGGAAGTATTTCGATTAATTTTCACTTTCCTTTCCATCAACAGTTTTCATGTAAATTTGGAAAAAATGAGGTTGCAGTTTTCTGCATTTTGACCCACAAAATTATTCGATGTTGAAATCATAAAATTCTTTATCTTTAATTCAAATTTCCGTCATGAAAAAATTCTATTCTTTTTTGATTTTCAACTGTTTAGTTTTCCTGCTTTCTGCGCAAATTCCGTTCGAGAATAAAACTTTAGTTGATAAAGAAATAGGGAAGTACATGAAAATGATTAATTTCAATGTCAATCCAAACACGTTAAATTATGATTTGAAATATCAAAGACTCGATGTAGAAGTTGATCCTGCCGTTTTATGGATTTCAGGTTCGGTCACTTCCCATTTTTTGCCGAATCAAAATATGTCAAATATCTATTTCGACTTTACCAATACAATTCCTGTTTCGCAAGTGGTTTATCATGGGCAGAATCTGAATTTCCAACAACTTTCAACCAAAGAACTGAAAATTGATTTTCCAGCGACCATTCCTGCAAACTCAATGGACTCACTTACAGTTCATTATTCAGGGGTTCCAGATAATTCTGGGAGACCTTCTTTTTTTGTGGGGACAAAGTATGGTTTTCCAACATTGTCCACGCTTTCCGAACCTTATGGTGCGCAAAATTGGTTTCCAACGAAACAAAGCATGAACGATAAAATTGAAGGTTTCGATTTCAAAATTACGACGCCGGATCAATACAGCGTTGCCGCAAACGGAAAATTGATGTCCGAAATCGTACTTCCGGGAAATAAAAAGAAAACTTTTTGGCGAACACAATATCCAATGGCGGCTTATCTTGCAGCAATTTCTGTGGGTAATTTTACTAAAACTAATGATTTCATGGGAAATTCATCTTTTCCGTATGTCAATTATATTTATCCTGATACCTACGCAAATCCTGCAGTGGTAGCAAATTTGGAATGGACTAAAACCGTAATGCAAATTTTTGAAAATCACTTCGGTCCTTATCCTTTTTCCAACGAAAAATACGGCCACATGGAATTTAATCTTCCCGGTGCTGCGATGGAGCATCAAACGATGTCGTCCATGGATTCGTTTCCGAGAGCGGCAATTGTTCACGAACTTGCTCATCAATGGTTCGGCGATAAAATTACTTGCGGTGCATGGAACGACATTTGGCTGAATGAGGGTTTCGCCACTTTTTCAGAACATGTGATTTATGAAAAAAATATGATGACGCATCAGGAATTTATGAACCATTTGCTGAATCAAATGAATGCCATTACCAATTTACCGAATGGAAGTGTTTATGTTAATGACAGTAATTTGGGTAACATTCCTGTTGTTTTCAGTGGGCGTCTTTCCTACGCTAAAGGTGGATTCTGTTTAAGAATGATGAAGTGGATTTTAGGCGACGACGTTTTTTATCAGGCTTTAAGAGATTACACGTCAAACCCTTCATTTGCATACAAATACGCAAAAACAGAAGACTTCAAAAATCAATTGCTGGTTTCAACAGGAAAAGATTTTACCGAGTTTTTTAACGACTGGATTTACGGACAAGGTCACCCGACCTATGAGATTAGATGGAACCAACCGATTGCCAATCAGGAAGTCAAATTTTTGGTCTCGCAGACCCAAAGTGATCCGTCCGTGAGTTTTTTCGAAATGCCTTTACCAATAAAAGTTATCGGGACGAATGGCGAAACGGCTTATCTGGTATTAGATCACAGTTCTAATAATCAATTTTTTTCTAAAACGTTGACTTTCCAAGTGGCAAGTGTGGAATTTAATTATGAATACCAAATAATTGAAAAAAACTCCACGGTTATTCACGATTTGGCTTTGGCAACAGATTTTGTGAATAAAGTTGAGGTGGCGTTATTTCCAAACCCTGTGAAAAATGAAATTAATTTTAAAGGAATTTCTAAAGTTTCCGAATATGAAATTTTTAGTGCAGATGGAAAACTCATTAAATCCGGAACTTATAAACCATTCGCTTTCATCAATGTTGCAGGGATGACTAAAGGTGTTTATTTTATTAAAATTAATGGAAAGAAATTAAAATTTGTAAAGGATTAATCAATAGGAACGGGCTTTATGACGTTAAAAGTTTTATATAGACTGACTGGCTTTGCCAAAAATGATGAAATAGCCTTAACTTTCCAGCAAATATTCGTTGTAATGTCCGACGAATTTTACGATTGCACCAATCGAACGCAGTTCTTCCAACGCGTTTTCCGATAAAACAGGATGCCATTCATTCGCGACATTGATAAAGAAAAAATAATTTCCTAAACTTTTTTTCATGGTTCGGCTTTCAATTTTGGAAAGGTTCATTTTTCGCCACGCAAATACGGAAAGAACCTGATGAAGTCCACCTGCATGATCTTCGGGAAGGGTAATCATCAAAGAAGTTTTCTCTGACGTTTTTGGGAATTTTAATGGCAAAAAATTTCTCTTTTTAGAAATCACGATAAACTTGGTGTGGTTCTGTTCAAAATCCTGAATATTTTCGTGAATGATTTTCAGGCCGTACAATTTCGCCGCGTAGGAATTGGCAATTGCCGCCCATTTTTCCTGAGGATTTTCTGAGACTAATTTAGCGGAAGCAGCCGTAGAACTGAAATCCTGCGTCTCCATATTTTTAAAATGATAAAAACGGAAATGAAAAGTCTGCGCTAAAGCTTGCGGATGTGAAATAATTTTTTCAAAACTTTCGTTATTGGGATGAATCATTAAATGTTGTGCAATCGGCATCACGACTTCAGTTTCAATGAAAATATTTTCGAAATCGTACAGATAATCCAAAGTCATGGAAACGGTTCCCTCAATCGAATTTTCCAAAGGAACGACTGCTTTTTCAACCTCACCATTTTTCACCGCATTGAAACAATCGAGAATGCTCGATTGGGGAACGAGTTCATCATCAGGAAAAATTTGCGAACAGGCGAGCTGCGTGAAACTTGCGCGTGGACCAAGGAAAGCGATTTTCATGCGGTAAAAATAGAAAAATCCGCACAAAAAGTACGGATTTCCTTGTTTAACAAATTAAAATTAAAGATTATGCTTTTACTTCAGCATTAATTCCTTCCTGAATACTTCCGTTTGAAAGCGCAATTTCTGGCATTGCGTAAATGTGTGATTTTGCGCGTATTTCAACGATTTTCTTTACATGATTCAAATCTTTGGCTTCTTCCAGGGTCATGTCCTTAAACTCGTACATTTTCACTACATGATTTTGCTCGAAAGATTTTTTAACTTTTTGCAGTTCTTCTTCGCTGTGTATGGCAACGCTTGTGATTAATTTATCTACCTCAATGTTAATGATTTCCGGGTTTGCATTTCCGAAAAGTCTTTCCCAAAAACTTCTTTTCACTTCAGGTGCATTTTCTTTGTCGGTTCTGTAAATGATGTAATCCTCGTTTTTAATCCCCGACTGTTCTAAACTTGCCGATACTTCTTTGGCGTTTTCCTGACTTGGAAACAGGCCAACAACTGTGTAATTCATCATGATTTTATTGTTGTGTGTTAAATTCATTGCAAATATACTTCATTTTTGAATCATAAATGTTAAAATAAAAAATATTAACACAAAGTTGATAAAAATCAGTAAATATTTTATGAATATCATAATTTATTTTGTGGTTGAGATTGTGTTTTCAATAGGTTAAATTAGTGAATGTTGTTAAAAAGGTAAGCTTTTCCAGTAATTTTTATTGAACTACATTTGTAAAGCATTATTAATTATTACTTTTTCATTATTAATCAAAACGATTATGAACGTTCTTCTTGCTTCCACATCCACGCTTTTTGGTGGAAATTATCTGGAGTATTTAACCACTGAAATCATCCGTCTTTTTGACGGAGTTGACGAAATCATTTTCATCCCTTTTGCAAGACCGGGCGGAATTTCGCACGAGGAATACACTAAAAAAGTGCAGGATTTTTTCGCAGATTTAAATATTTCCGTGAAAGGACTGCACGAATTTGACGATAAAGTTGCAGCACTCAATTCAGCGAAAGGATATTTTACAGGCGGCGGAAACACTTTTCTGCTCGTGAAAACTTTGCATGATGAAAATCTGATGCAGGTTCTAAAAGAAAATGTAGAAAAGGGAAAACCTTATCTCGGTTCAAGCGCAGGTTCGAACATTGGCGGAATCAACATGAAAACCACGAACGATATGCCGATTGTTTATCCACCGAGTTTTGACTGTATGGGACTGGTTCCGTTCAACCTAAATCCGCATTACCTCGACCCAAATCCTGAACTGAAACATAACGGAGAAACCAGAGAAACACGAATCAAGGAATTTTTGACCCAAAACGACACCAAAGTGGTCGGACTTCGCGAAGGAAACTGGATCAAAAGAATTGGAGATAAAATAACCGTTGAAGGGAGCGAATCCACCAGAATTTTTGAAAAAGGGAAGGAGCCGTATGAAGTGGGGGCGGGAAGTGTTCTTTAATGTGAATTCTGCTTCGTCGTTGAATCGCTTCACTGGGAGTGGTGAATTGGCGTGTCTCGTTGTAAGGACAAATCGCTATTGTAACAACGTGGAACTTGAAAGCTGAAACCAAAAACTTCTATTCTTCCTTCCAACGCTTCTCGATGATTTTCATCAAAAACTCAGGACATTTCACCGGTCGATTGGTTTTGGCCTCGAAAAAAAAGAGCGTGGTTTTTGCTTCGGTGATTTTTTCTTTCGCCTCGTTGTAAATTTCATAGTCAAATTCAATTCGAACACTGGGAATTTTTTTGATGTAGGTATGAATTTCTAAAATTTGGTCATAAAGTGCAGGTTTCAAATACTTAATTTGATACTCCGAAACAGGAAGCCAAATTCCCAGTTTTTCAATTTCATCATACGGCATTCCAAGTTCCCGAAAAAGTTCGACACGGGCAACTTCAAAATATTCGGCGTAGTTGCCGTAATAAACGTATTTCATAGGATCTGTTTCTCCGTAACGTACTCTTAATGAGTGAGTTGTGTGTATCATCTTAAGTTTTAAATAAGTCATACAAATATATTTTTAAATAATCAATAGCACAAAAATTTTTTTTTGAAAATTAAAAATTCGATATTTGTCTTCTCTCAAAATTATATAACCGACGGAAAAATTGCAGAACGAAA